>NZ_JUQO01000004.1 GCF_001074635.1 Streptococcus mitis | reverse complement strand
ATACTCAATGAAAATCAAAGAGCAAACTAGGAAACTAGCCGCAGGCTGCTCAAAACACTGTTTTGAGGTTGTAGATGGAACTGACGTAGTCAGTAACATATACCTACGGCAAGGCGACGTTGACGCGGTTTGAAGAGATTTTCGAAGAGTATTATATTGTTATTATAACACTTTTTCTAAAGTTTACGATTTGCTACAATCTTTTAATTGCTTTTTCTTAACAGTTTCATAAAAATAAACTGTCTAACAAATCCTGGACAAAGAGCAACAACCATCTGAATCGCAACACTCTTGGCGTACTCCAGGTAAGAAATTTGTCCTCGCTTCAGCATCCGTTGACGAGCCTGACGATAGAGTTTGAGGTAACGCAGTCCCCCACGACGCTCAAACATCCCTGCTCCGACACGAACCTTACACAAGATTTGATCCAGATTTCCAGTCTTGGCTCCTGCAGCAATCATATTGAGCCAGAGGAGGTCATCCTCCATATAAAGCCCATCCTCATAGTTGCCTGCCTTGAGAACCATGTCCTTCTTAAACATAACAGTCATGTGGTTAAAGGCACTTCTCATCCTTTGATAAGCTACAATATCTGCATGCTGGGTTGGAACACGACGGTAAGAAACAATCTCATCAGGATTGTCAATAAATTCTGCAATATGGCCACCTAATAGGTCGAGGTTGTTCTTCTCCATTAGCTGAACCTGTTTCTCAAAACGGTCTGGAACAGCTATATCATCCGTATCCATACGGGCAATAATATCATACTGACACTGCAAAACACCCTGTCGAAGAGCCAGACCCAAACCTTGATTCTGCTCAAGAGGATAGCGTTTCACTGGAATATCAGACTCAACTTCAAGCTGATCTAATACCTGATAGAGCTCAGGTGTCAAAGGCCCATCCTCAACCAGAACCAATTCGCTCGGTTTCAGGGTCTGATTTTGAACACTCTCAATAGCATCCTTTAAAAATGTCGGATTTTCCTTGATATAGACCGACATCAATACGCTGATTTTTTGCTTTTCAGACACAGTTTTTCTCCAATGTATAGATTTCCTTCCACTATTTTATCATAATTTTCAAGACTTTCCCATTTTTATCTTGAAAGCCAGAAACCTTACTTGACATTATAGTGAAAAAGCCTTAAAATAAGCTGTTATTAAAATCAGCTAGAAGAGGTATTATATGAAAAAGCAATCACTCTTTTTTGTTCCAGGTATTATCCTGATTGGTGTTTCCTTGCGGACTCCTTTTACTGTTTTACCCATTATATTGGGAGATATTTCGCAAGGGCTGGGAGTAGAAGTTAGTTCGCTTGGTGTCTTGACCAGCCTTCCCCTCCTCATGTTTACTCTCTTCTCGCTATTTTCTACCCGACTGGCTCAGAAAATCGGCTTGGAGCATCTCTTCACCTACAGCCTTTTCTTCTTGACCATCGGTTCTCTCATTCGACTAATCAATCTGCCCCTGCTCTATCTAGGAACCTTGATGGTTGGGGCAAGTATCGCAGTCATCAATGTTCTGCTTCCTAGTCTCATCCAAGCCAATCAACCAAAGAAGATTGGATTTCTGACAACCTTATATGTAACCTCTATGGGGATTGCAACGGCTCTGGCGTCCTATCTAGCTGTGCCCATTACACAAGCCAGTTCTTGGAAAGGACTTATCATCCTCCTCACCCTGCTCTGTCTAGCAACTTTTTTGGTCTGGCTACCTAATCACCGCTATAATCACAGACTGGCTCCACAAACCAAACAAAAAAGCAAAACAAAGGTTATACGTAATAAACAGGTCTGGGCAGTTATTGTCTTTGCAGGTTTTCAATCCTTGCTCTTTTACACTGCTATGACTTGGTTACCTACTATGGCCATCCATGCAGGCCTATCCAGTCACGAAGCTGGCTTGCTGACTTCTATCTTCTCTCTGATTAGCATTCCTTTTTCAATGACCATCCCAAGCCTGACAACCAGCTTGTCTACTCGCAACCGTCAGCTCATGCTCGCTCTGGTTTCACTAGCTGGTGTGGTCGGCATTTCCATGCTCTTCTTCCCAATCAATAATTTCTTTTACTGGCTTGCCATCCATCTCCTCATCGGAACCGCAACCAGCGCCCTCTTCCCCTATCTCATGGTCAACTTTTCACTCAAGACAAGCGCTCCTGAAAAGACAGCCCAATTGTCCGGCCTATCTCAAACAGGAGGCTATATCCTAGCAGCCTTTGGCCCGACTCTCTTTGGTTACAGTTTTGACCTTTTTCACTCTTGGGTGCCAGCTGTAGCTGCTCTCTTACTCGTCGATATCCTGATGACTGTGGCCCTCTTTACAGTGGACAGAGCCGATAAAATCCTTTAATTTTTCTAAAAACTATCACAACTATAAATAATGCAAAGCTAGACAGAGTCTGGCTTTTTTGGTGCTTATACCAACAAAAAGTACTATCCATCTGTTAGTAGAAAGATGACATTTTTGATATAATAAAATGTATAGACACTAATTATCATACTAAAAATAAATTAGTTTCTAATATAGCTACTATTTTAAACGAGGTACGTAGAATGGATGAACAAAAATACAATTTGGAGCAAAGTTTAACAGAGTTAGATAAGCTCTTTGACTTATCGGCAAAGGAGATAGATAAGACTGCCTGTGAAGATTTAGCAGAAAAAGAAAGAATAATTTATGAGCAATACCCTGAATCAGAAGACATTGCGGTGCGGTATGCTAAGACTTTGTTTTATTTATCAACCAAACAGATTGTGTTGAAGGAACTGGAGACTACTGCTAAAAAATTAGAGAAATTGCAACAAAAATTCCCTGAATCGAATGATATAGCGGAAGCATTAGCTGGGACTTTGCTCCTTTTATCATTCGAGCAGACTGTATTGAGGGAACTAGAGACTACTGCTGAAAAATTAGAGAAATTGCAGCAAAAATTCCCTAAATCGAATGATATAGCTTTGCACTATGCTAGGTTTTTGTTCATTTTATCAGACAAGCAGACTGTATTAAAAGAACTCGAAGCTACTGTCGAGAAATTACAAGGATTACAGCAAAAATTTCCTGAATCGCATGATATAGCAGAAGCATTTGCTAAGACTTTGCTCCTTTTATCA
>NZ_JUQO01000246.1 GCF_001074635.1 Streptococcus mitis | reverse complement strand
AATGCTGCATCATAATTAGCTAAGAATTCTTTTTGCGCTGCTTCTTCTTTAGCTGCCGCTTCTTTATCTTCTTCTGCAGCCTTCTCATTCGCTTTATCGATTAATTCTTCGGCTTGTTTTACAGTTAAGCCTTTTTTGAAGCCTTCTACAATTTCTTCTCTTGTTTGATTTGATGCTGCTTTTAATGCTGCAATTGTATCAGCCTTTGCTTTTGCTTCTTCTGGACTATT
>NZ_JUQO01000245.1 GCF_001074635.1 Streptococcus mitis | reverse complement strand
CATACCTACGGCAAGGCGACGTTGACGTGGTTTGAAGAGATTTTCGAAGAGTATTAGCTTTTAATAAACTGATAACAATAATGGTTGCTGGAGTTCCTTCGCAATTCTGGAAGATATCACTCCAGTCTTTTCTATCTATCTGTATCTTATAAACTATAGATTATGAAGCTATTTACTAACTGATCTGACCACATATCTCAAACAATAAAAAAAGTAATGAATGTTTTTATTTTTTATTAAGAATATGATATAATGTATAAAGGAATATATGTTTACTTACAGTGCATATATATATATATATATAAGGTGGAAAGCTATGTTTAAATTATCTAGACAGCAAAAAGATCATCGTTATTTTTGCGGGAATAAATATGAGAAATATTCTATCAAAAAGTTAAAAGTTGGTGCAGCAAGTGTATTGGTTGGTACAGGATTTTTATTTGGTTACAATTTGGATCAGGTAAAGGCTGATGAGCAAAAGACTGAAATGGCCACGGTAATGCCCAAGACTGGAGATACGCCTCAATCTGCGAATAAGGTAGATGTTGCGACTGAACCAAAACAAGAAAAGGCTCCAGAAGTAGGTACAGAAACACCAAAATCTGGAACGAAAGAAGAAACCGTTCCAGCAACAAGCCCTCAAGTGGCCGAAACTAAGGAAATTCCTGCAATTAAGGAAACTCCTGCAATTAAGGAAACTCCTGCAACTAAGGAAGTACCAGAAAATAAGGTCAACAAAGTAGACAAAGAAATTGTCAACTCATCTACGTTGAGAGAGAAATTAGCTGATTTGGAAGCTCAAATCGAGCGTATCCGAGGGAATAAAAAACAATCCTCTCATATTCAAAGTGCTGAAAAACTACTTGTGGAAGCTAAAAAGTTTTTAGAGTCTTCTGCGACTTCTCAAAAAGAAGTAGATGCGAAAGTCAAAGAAATTAGTTCATTAACAAACATCCTAAAATCAATTAAAGCAGAAGAAACGCCTAAAATAAATAAAAACCAAGACAGCCGTAATGGTAAAAAGATGGAAGAAGGAACTAGTTTTAGAACAGGGACTGAATCAACAAGGGGCGCTACAACTTCAATAACGACAGGGGTTGGAGCAGATGTGAAAGATGCGACAGAAACACCTGCAGTTAAAAGACCTCCTTATACAGATAGAAAAGTAGCAGAAGGATTCGCGAAGCAAATTGCATGGTTAGACTTTTCAGACGTGGACCACTGGAAAAATGTGGAGGTGGAAAATGGAACCGTAGTTCTAAAAGAAGGTTCGGAATATGAAAAAGAAATCATGCCTGATTACCGCATTAAGTTGAAGGTTAAATCATTAAAACCATTCCAAGCTACAGAAATCTATAGAAAGCGTATGGAAGCCAAAAATGCAACGCCTGAAGAAAAGGCAACATTTAACCCGAATGCAACTAATGGAATTTGGAACAGTAATAATCCAGCGAAAATTACAGCTACAGCTCAGGATCAGTGGTCTGAAATTAAAAATAATGGGATTGATACATTAGGGAAAAAGACCTCTATTGGGTCAGGCGATGGAGCTAATATTGGAATTCAATTCGAGATAAGTGGTACTTATAAAGGAAACACCGTTCGTCCTGCTGTTGTAATGACTGATGCAGAAAGTGCAAACCCGGGAGAAAATATCGTTTTCACTACAAATGGTAAAGGTTGGGAACAGGTTATTGACTTAGAAAAAAATGGATCAAATGGTCATAGATACAAACCTGTAAATTTATATACAAAAAATTATAAAGCATTCCCAGATGTAATTACTGGTAATGCTGATAAATTAGATGGTGCTTCTATCCAAAATGTAGGAAATGGAAATAAAATAGCCTATAAATATTTTACGAATCCAGACCAAGAAACAGGAGGCCTAGGTAGTGGCGTATTTGGACCTGGTGTAACAGCAGGTAAATATAGTGTCCCAGTTGTTATGACAAAAGGTGCTACTGAAGTTGGCATGTATGTTTTTTCTACTGGTTCACAAAAAGCTATGATTGGGGTTGCGCCAATCGATGAAGGTGATGCGCCACCAAGCTATGGAGAAGCAGTTCACACCATGAATACTAGAGATGGAATTACTGGTGATGAGGTAAAACAACCGTATTTAGGTAGTGAAAGACCAGATATGGATACGAATAATGTAAAAGACTGGAATGGCGACGATAATACTGATACTAGAGATGAAGGAATTAACCAATTACTTCCTGATAGTTTAAAAGGTAGTGAAGGAAACATTATCAAAGCAAATATCTCAAATGGTGGGTATTATACCTTAAATATTCAGGCGCACACAGGTGGTGCTGAAAAGGCATATATTCGTTCATGGATTGATTTTAATAATAATGGAAAGTTTGATGAAGATGAAGCTTCAGATATTGCAGAAATTACACAAGATGGCGATGTAAAATTACATTTTAAAAATAAAACACAAAAAGACGCAGGACAGTTACTTCAAGCTGGTACTAGGGTTCGTATTGCAACAAGTAGAAATGAAATAGAAAATCCTACAGGACTAGCATTCTCTGGGGAAGTAGAAGACTTTAATGCGAAGATTACACACCCACCTAAAGGAGAGAAGCAAACTACAATCGGAAATGCTACAATTGGGGATAATGTAGATAAACAAAGTGCTACTGTTCATTTCACTCCAAAAGGTAAAAATATTTATAGAGAAGATGATGTCAATGCGGAAATTGATACTACAGTAAAACCAGTATATATTAATAACAAAACTGGTAAAATAATCACCTTATCAGATGAGAATACTTATACTGTAAAAGGTCAAGGAACGTATAAATTTACACCAAATGCAACAAATCCAAAAGATATCGATGTAGAATTTACTCCGGAAAAAGGCTTTGTAGGAAAAGCGCAAGGGATTACAATTCGTCGTCAAGACACGAATAAAACAACGACAGACTGGGGCACAAATGATGAGGCTGTTACTCCAAATGTAAATGATGTCTTAAATACAATGGATGGGTTATACATTCCAGAAGTAAGAATACCTACTGTACAACCAACTCCAAATAATGCTGAAAGTCGTAATATACAAGGATTCGCACAAAAAGGCAAACCTACATTTAATGTTGAAACTTCGGATACTCCGGTTACTGCATCAGTAAAACACCCCGCAAGACTGATTAATCCAAGAACGAATGCTCTTGCAGATTCTGCGATTGTAGATGCCTTAGATCCAAATAATAATAAAGTCGGTACTTATAAGATAGCTCCGGAAACAGGTGAAGTAACATTTACACCAAATATTGATTATAAAGGTGAAGTGCAACCTGTCAAAGTGTCTGTTCCAGTTGTTGTGGCACATGATAAAGATGATAAGGATATTACAGTTACTACAGTAGCTACGTATACTCCAAGAATTACTCCAGTAACACCAACAGCAGAAGCGTCAACAACTAGAGATGTTCAAGGAAAAGCGCAAGTATCAAGAATCGTCTTTGATACAGTAGAAAATAATGCCGATAAAAATCAAACGGTTAACTTTGATAAAAGTCCGGAAGTAGGTACTGATGGAGAACATGTTGACTTAGATAAAGAAACATTAACATTAGTAAATGCTTCAGGAGTTGAAACAAATACAGTCACAACAGACCAAGGTGAGTATGTATTAGATAAAGTAAGTAAAACTATTACGTTTACACCGAAAAAAACATTTGTCGGAACAGCAACTGCTGTAAATATTCGTATCAAAGATATGAATGGAACAAAAGTTGAAACAACGTATACGCCAACAGTGATTGAAGTAACACCAACAGGTAAAGATTCAGCAACTTCAGGGCCACAAGGACTTACACAAAAATCACCAATCTTATTTAACGAAAGAGAGGAAACAGACGGAAAAACTCTAAACTTTGATACAGGTCACGAAAGAGTAGCTTTAAAACCAGAAACGTTAACTTTACTAAATGGTACTGCTAAAGTTAAGAGTATCACTGTAGAGAATGTCGGAACTTATGAATTAGCGGACAATGTGATTACATTTACACCTGCGCCAACTTACCATGGAACTGCAGAAGGAGTAAATGTTCAAGTTGAAGATGAAAATGGAAAAGTTGTTACGAAAAAATATGTACCAACAGTAACTGAATTAACAGTAACTCCAGAAGGTAAAACAACGAAAAATATCCAAGGGGAAACTCAAGAAGGAACACCAACCTTCACGATTCCCGCTGAATCAACGAATGCAACTGTAACAAGTCGTAAATTAGTGGATCCAGCTGATCCAACTAACACACCAAAAGATACAGTAACATTAGATGGTAAAGGAACATTCACCATTGATGGAAATGGAAAAGTAACATTCGTACCAGTTCCAACCTATAAAGAAGATGTTCCACCAATTACGGTAAAAGCAACTGTAACCATTACAAACGCTAAAAACGAAAGTACAACAATTACATCAACAGCTTCTTACAAACCGATTATTGTACCGGCTGAGATTGATAAAGCACCAGCTACATCAACGAACTTACAAGGTTTAACACAAACTGGAACTCCAACATTTACACCGAAAACGGTTGAAGTAAATGGAGTGCAAAAGACAATTAGTGTTGAACCAAATAGCTATAAACTTGTAAAAGATGGCTTGGAAAGTGAATCACTTCCAGCCTATAAAGCAGGAACAACTGAACAAATTGGTACGTATACAATTAATCCACAAAATGGATTAGTGACATTTACACCAACAGATAAAACTTATACAGGAGCAGTAGCACCAGTAGATGTACAAGCAACTGGATCAAATGGAGTAAAAGTTCATACAACCTATACACCAACTATCACACCAGTAACACCAACAAAAGAGCCATCAGCAACAACTGATGTACAAGGTAAAAAACAAGTATCAAGAATTGTGTTG
>NZ_JUQO01000244.1 GCF_001074635.1 Streptococcus mitis | reverse complement strand
AATGCAGGTTCAGAAGGAATCCAAGGTGCACCACAATCAGGAACACCAAGCTTCAAGTCAGGAAATGAAAATATTCCAATGACAGTAAGTGCAACAAATCCTGCGAAATTAGTAGATCCAGCTAATAATCAACCAATTGAAGCAACAGAAATTGATGCTAAAAATGCAGCTGGAGAAAAAGTTGGGTTGTACACAATTAATCCTGCAACAGGAGAAGTTACATTTACTCCAGAACCAGGATTCTCAGGAACACCAGTACCAGCAACAGTACAAGCAAAAGATGGTAATGGAACACCAACAACAGCAACTTATACACCAGTTGTAAAAGCAGCCGTACCATCAGGTGATAACCAAGTAACAAGTGATATTCAAGGTGCAAAACAAACAGCAACACCAGTATTTACACCAGGTAAAAATACTGTAAATAATCAAGAAGTATCTGTGCCATTTGAAGCAACAAGCAAAGCGAAACTAATCGATCCAAGCAAGACTGGAGATGAAAGAGAAGTAACAACGCTTGTAGTTGAAAACCAAGGAACTTATACAATTGATGACAATGGTGTAGTAACATTCACACCACTTCCAACATTCAAAGGGGAAGCGACAGCAGTATCTATCGTTCGTAAAGATAAGAATGGAACACCTGCAACAGCTACGTTCAAACCAAATGTTGTAGGAGTAACACCAAGCGCAACTGAAGCAACAACTACAAAAGTACAAGGTGCAACACAAGAAACACCAGTAACCTTCACACCAGGTAAAGCAACGATTGGAACTGCAGAAAAATCAGTACCAATGGATCCAAATGCTTACAAACTATTAGGTGGAGATAATGGAACAACACCATCAGATACAGTTCCAGCAATGTCAGAAGACGGAACAAAACAAGTAGGTACTTATACAATTAAAGTAGTAGATGGAAAACCAGTTGTAACATTTACACCAACAGATAAAACATATGCTGGAAAACTAAAACCAGTAACAGTTCAAGGTAAAGATACAAACGGAACAGAAGCGACTACAACGTATACACCAGTAATTACACCAATCGTACCAACATCAGAAAACGGAACATCAGAAGGACCACAAGGTGTTGAACAAACAGGAAGTGTAACATTCAAGCCAGGTAAAGAACCAGGAACAGAAAATACACCTGTAGCGATTGACAAAACTAAGATGACACTACTAGGCGGAACAGATGGAAACCCAGTAGAATCATTAACAGTAAGTAAAGATGGTAAAGAAATTGGTACTTACACACTAGTGAAAGATCCAAGTGGCCTACCGACTGGAGAAGTGAAATTCACTCCAACAGATAAGTCATATGTAGGAGAAGTTCCACCAGCAACGGTACAAGTGAAAGATGCGAATGGAACACCAGCAACAGCAACTTACACACCAACATTTAC
>NZ_JUQO01000243.1 GCF_001074635.1 Streptococcus mitis | reverse complement strand
GATTGAGAACATCAAAGTGATTCTCTATCCTATCTTCTATTTTTTTGCATGACAAATAAAGGTTTTTTCACCCTATTTTTTGAGATTTATGTTACTCTATAGATGAAATCAACTACCGATTGGGCCTTTATCTTTCTTGGATATTTTCGATTCGGTCGAATAATAGATAACTGTTTCTTGAGGTAGTTTTTCAACTGGAGAGAAGAAAGGGAACAGTTAAAAAACAAACGGCAGGCATAAGCCGCATCTGAGAAACACACTTTATATCTTTGTTTTTTACGACTACTGTCGATGGCAACTTGCGAGATTACCCAACGACAAAAGTTAAAATTTGTAAAGCGAGCAAAGATTTCTTGGAGAATCCCTTCCTTCTTTTTTGCATGAAAATTGACCAAGCCAACACTGTATTTCAGGTCACGAAAACTAGTCTCTATGCCCCATCTGCTGGCGTAGAGATTTTTTAATTCTTGGACTGAATAGTCTGTATTTGTCACTAAAGTTTCGTATTTTCCTTCTTCCACTTCTAAACGCACCATACGAAAAGGAAGTTGGTATAGTTCAACAGGGTCATGTTTTCGACTTGTTTCTGGAAGAAAATCAAAAGTAGAATTGTGTGGAATAAAATGATAGTCATTGGGACAGTTGAGATAAAGTTTTTTGAGCTGATTGGTTTGCTTTCGTGATAATGTTAGAGAAAATGTTTGATCAAAACACTCTGTATTTGGCAAGTTGAAGGAGGAACGCATGGATTGTTTTCCATCTCGAATACGGATGATATAAAGCCAACCTTTTTCTTGAAAATGAGCCATAAGATTGTAACTTTCATAGCCTCTATCCATAATAACAAGAGCTTTCTCGAAAGGGAGAAGCCTCCATCATCTGAATCAGAGCTAAGCGCTCATGTTGTGCATGTTTGTCTTGAATAAAAACATCTCGATACACTCCAGTCGTCAAGTCGTATAGGGCATTTATATGCATGAGATTATAGGATTTAACATCCGTTTGGGTTTGGATAGAGGTTTCTGTATCCATGGGATTTCGAGGAATACAGATATCACTCCCATCTGCAGCGAATATTGGAAAATCAGTATTAAGTGGAATAGGTGCTGTAAATTCTTTAAATAGGGCATAGAACGCTTCAGGTTTTATCTGATAGCGTCTTTGAACAAAGGCTGAATTTGAAACTGTCAGTTTGGCATCTAGTAATTCTTTTGACAATGATTTCCCTCCCATTCCCAGAATTGTACGAATCATAGTTTCTAGTGATAAACTTCTTTTACGAGTAAAGGCCTGTTCATCTTGTTTGACGAACTCAACTTTTTGACCAATGATACTCTGAATACTATTATTCAAGTGGGCTTTTATTTGTTTTATCATGGGAAATCCCTCCTT
>NZ_JUQO01000242.1 GCF_001074635.1 Streptococcus mitis | reverse complement strand
AATGAAGCATTTGAACATGGTGAAATTGAAGGTTATGTATTTGTAAGAACAGAAACTAAAGGTGATGTTGTAATTCACGTCTTCAGGAAAGTGAGTCCAGTTAGACCAACAGGTGACGGCCAACAAGGACCAGCTACGCCATCTGACGATACAAATCGTAGACCAGATACTGCTACCCCTGCTGAGGTGCCAGCTGCTCAACCGGCTGGACAACCAAGTCAAACAGTTGAAGTACCTACTCAATTGCCGAATGAAGTATCAGAAACTGCTTCATCAGTTTCTCAACCGCAAGCAGTATTGCCAAATACTGGTACGAAAGCAGATCGTGCTACAGGTGCATTGGGAGTTCTATCTCTTCTTGGCGCATTTGGTTTGCTATTTGCCAAAAAGAAAAAAGACGATGAAGAGGAAGCTTAAATAGATGATCTCAT
>NZ_JUQO01000241.1 GCF_001074635.1 Streptococcus mitis | reverse complement strand
AGCTAAGCGACTTCCATATCTCACAGGGGGCAACCCCCAACTACTTCCGGCGTTCTAGGGCTTAACTTCTGTGTTCGGCATGGGTACAGGTGTATCTCCTAGGCTATCGTCACTTAACTCTGAGTAATACCTACTCAAAATTGAATATCTATTCAAACCAAGAAAACCGCTCGCTTTCATATTCTCAGTTACTTTGGATAAGTCCTCGAGCTATTAGTATTAGTCCGCTACATGTGTCGCCACACTTCCACTTCTAACCTATCTACCTGATCATCTCTCAGGGCTCTTACTGATATAAAATCATGGGAAATCTCATCTTGAGGTGGGTTTCACACTTAGATGCTTTCAGCGTTTATCCCTTCCCTACATAGCTACCCAGCGATGCCTTTGGCAAGACAACTGGTACACCAGCGGTAAGTCCACTCTGGTCCTCTCGTACTAGGAGCAGATCCTCTCAAATTTCCTACGCCCGCGACGGATAGGGACCGAACTGTCTCACGACGTTCTGAACCCAGCTCGCGTGCCGCTTTAATGGGCGAACAGCCCAACCCTTGGGACCGACTACAGCCCCAGGATGCGACGAGCCGACATCGAGGTGCCAAACCTCCCCGTCGATGTGAACTCTTGGGGGAGATAAGCCTGTTATCCCCAGGGTAGCTTTTATCCGTTGAGCGATGGCCCTTCCATACGGAACCACCGGATCACTAAGCCCGACTTTCGTCCCTGCTCGAGTTGTAGCTCTCGCAGTCAAGCTCCCTTATACCTTTACACTCTGCGAATGATTTCCAACCATTCTGAGGGAACCTTTGGGCGCCTCCGTTACCTTTTAGGAGGCGACCGCCCCAGTCAAACTGCCCGTCAGACACTGTCTCCGATAGGGATCACCTATCCGGGTTAGAGTGGCCATAACACAAGGGTAGTATCCCAACAACGTCTCCTTCGAAACTGGCGTCCCGATCTCTTAGACTCCTACCTATCCTGTACATGTGGTACAGACACTCAATATCAAACTGCAGTAAAGCTCCATGGGGTCTTTCCGTCCTGTCGCGGGTAACCTGCATCTTCACAGGTACTAAAATTTCACCGAGTCTCTCGTTGAGACAGTGCCCAAATCATTACGCCTTTCGTGCGGGTCGGAACTTACCCGACAAGGAATTTCGCTACCTTAGGACCGTTATAGTTACGGCCGCCGTTTACTGGGGCTTCAATTCATACCTTCGCTTACGCTAAGCACTCCTCTTAACCTTCCAGCACCGGGCAGGCGTCACCCCCTATACATCATCTTACGATTTAGCAGAGAGCTGTGTTTTTGATAAACAGTTGCTTGGGCCTATTCACTGCGGCTGACGTAAAGTCAGCACCCCTTCTCCCGAAGTTACGGGGTCATTTTGCCGAGTTCCTTAACGAGAGTTCTCTCGCTCACCTGAGGCTACTCGCCTCGACTACCTGTGTCGGTTTGCGGTACGGGTAGAGTATGTTTAAACGCTAGAAGCTTTTCTTGGCAGTGTGACGTCACTAACTTCGCTACTAAACTTCGCTCCCCATCACAGCTCAATGTTATAGAACTAAGCATTTGACTCAGTTCACACCTCACTGCTTAGACAGACACTTCCAATCGTCTGCTTTAGTTAGCCTACTGCGTCCCTCCATCACTACATACTCTAGTACAGGAATATCAACCTGTTGTCCATCGGATACACCTTTCGGTCTCTCCTTAGGTCCCGACTAACCCAGGGCGGACGAGCCTTCCCCTGGAAACCTTAGTCTTACGGTGGACAGGATTCTCACCTGTCTTTCGCTACTCATACCGGCATTCTCACTTCTATGCGTTCCAGCACTCCTCACGGTACACCTTCTTCACACATAGAACGCTCTCCTACCATACCTATAAAGGTATCCACAGCTTCGGTAAATTGTTTTAGCCCCGGTACATTTTCGGCGCAGGGTCACTCGACTAGTGAGCTATTACGCACTCTTTGAATGAATAGCTGCTTCTAAGCTAACATCCTAGTTGTCTGTGCAACCCCACATCCTTTTCCACTTAACAATTATTTTGGGACCTTAGCTGGTGGTCTGGGCTGTTTCCCTTTCGACTACGGATCTTAGCACTCGCAGTCTGACTGCCGACCATAATTCATTGGCATTCGGAGTTTATCTGAGATTGGTAATCCGGGATGGACCCCTCACCCAAACAGTGCTCTACCTCCAAGAATCTCTAATGTCGACGCTAGCCCTAAAGCTATTTCGGAGAGAACCAGCTATCTCCAAGTTCGTTTGGAATTTCTCCGCTACCCACAAGTCATCCAAGCACTTTTCAACGTGCCCTGGTTCGGTCCTCCAGTGCGTCTTACCGCACCTTCAACCTGCTCATGGGTAGGTCACATGGTTTCGGGTCTACGTCATGATACTAATCCGCCCTATTCAGACTCGGTTTCCCTACGGCTCCGTCTCTTCAACTTAACCTCGCATCATAACGTAACTCGCCGGTTCATTCTACAAAAGGCACGCTCTCACCCATTAACGGGCTCGAACTTGTTGTAGGCACACGGTTTCAGGTTCTATTTCACTCCCCTCCCGGGGTGCTTTTCACCTTTCCCTCACGGTACTGGTTCACTATCGGTCACTAGGGAGTATTTAGGGTTGGGAGATGGTCCTCCCAGATTCCGACGGGATTTCTCGTGTCCCGCCGTACTCAGGATACTGCTAGGTACAAAGACTATTTTAAATACGAGGCTATTACTCTCTTTGGCTGATCTTCCCAAACCATTCTTCTATAATCTTTGAGTCCACATTGCAGTCCTACAACCCCGAAGAGTAAACTCTTCGGTTTGCCCTCCTGCCGTTTCGCTCGCCGCTACTAAGGCAATCGCTTTTGCTTTCTCTTCCTGCAGCTACTTAGATGTTTCAGTTCACTGCGTCTTCCTCCTCACATCCTTAACAGATGCGGGTAACAGGTAGTACCTGTTGGGTTCCCCCATTCGGAAATCCCTGGATCATCGCTTACTTACAGCTACCCAAGGCATATCGTCGTTTGTCACGTCCTTCTTCGGCTCCTAGTGCCAAGGCATCCACCGTGCGCCCTTATTAACTTAACCTTATTTTCTGACCTTTCAGTCATAAACTCTTATTAATACTACAGCGTTTTCGGTTTATTTTCTTGTTACTATTTGATATAGATATTCAATTTTCAATGTGCATTACTTGGTGATCTCTCACCAATGGAGCCTAGCGGGATCGAACCGCTGACCTCCTGCGTGCAAAGCAGGCGCTCTCCCAGCTGAGCTAAGGCCCCACAAGACCTCTCAAGACTAAACAAGACCAATGCGCAGTTCCTTATCCTTAGAAAGGAGGTGATCCAGCCGCACCTTCCGATACGGCTACCTTGTTACGACTTCACCCCAATCATCTATCCCACCTTAGGCGGCTGGCTCCTTACGGTTACCTCACCGACTTCGGGTGTTACAAACTCTCGTGGTGTGACGGGCGGTGTGTACAAGGCCCGGGAACGTATTCACCGCGGCGTGCTGATCCGCGATTACTAGCGATTCCGACTTCATGTAGGCGAGTTGCAGCCTACAATCCGAACTGAGACTGGCTTTAAGAGATTAGCTTGCCGTCACCGGCTTGCGACTCGTTGTACCAGCCATTGTAGCACGTGTGTAGCCCAGGTCATAAGGGGCATGATGATTTGACGTCATCCCCACCTTCCTCCGGTTTATTACCGGCAGTCTCGCTAGAGTGCCCAACTGAATGATGGCAACTAACAATAGGGGTTGCGCTCGTTGCGGGACTTAACCCAACATCTCACGACACGAGCTGACGACAACCATGCACCACCTGTCACCTCTGTCCCGAAGGAAAACTCTATCTCTAGAGCGGTCAGAGGGATGTCAAGACCTGGTAAGGTTCTTCGCGTTGCTTCGAATTAAACCACATGCTCCACCGCTTGTGCGGGCCCCCGTCAATTCCTTTGAGTTTCAACCTTGCGGTCGTACTCCCCAGGCGGAGTGCTTAATGCGTTAGCTGCGGCACTAAACCCCGGAAAGGGTCTAACACCTAGCACTCATCGTTTACGGCGTGGACTACCAGGGTATCTAATCCTGTTTGCTCCCCACGCTTTCGAGCCTCAGCGTCAGTTACAAGCCAGAGAGCCGCTTTCGCCACCGGTGTTCCTCCATATATCTACGCATTTCACCGCTACACATGGAATTCCACTCTCCCCTCTTGCACTCAAGTTAAACAGTTTCCAAAGCGTACTATGGTTAAGCCACAGCCTTTAACTTCAGACTTATCTAACCGCCTGCGCTCGCTTTACGCCCAATAAATCCGGACAACGCTCGGGACCTACGTATTACCGCGGCTGCTGGCACGTAGTTAGCCGTCCCTTTCTGGTAAGATACCGTCACAGTGTGAACTTTCCACTCTCACACTCGTTCTTCTCTTACAACAGAGCTTTACGATCCGAAAACCTTCTTCACTCACGCGGCGTTGCTCGGTCAGACTTCCGTCCATTGCCGAAGATTCCCTACTGCTGCCTCCCGTAGGAGTCTGGGCCGTGTCTCAGTCCCAGTGTGGCCGATCACCCTCTCAGGTCGGCTATGTATCGTCGCCTTGGTGAGCCGTTACCCCACCAACTAGCTAATACAACGCAGGTCCATCTGGTAGTGATGCAATTGCACCTTTTAAGCAAATGTCATGCAACATCTACTATTATGCGGTATTAGCTATCGTTTCCAATAGTTATCCCCCGCTACCAGGCAGGTTACCTACGCGTTACTCACCCGTTCGCAACTCATCCAGAGAAGCAAGCTCCTCCTTCAGCGTTCTACTTGCATGTATTAGGCACGCCGCCAGCGTTCGTCCTGAGCCAGGATCAAACTCTCATTAAAAGTTTGAGTTCTCACTCATTTCTGTCACTGACAGATTTATTGTTTTTTCATTGTTCAGTACTATAACCTTAGTTATAG
>NZ_JUQO01000240.1 GCF_001074635.1 Streptococcus mitis | reverse complement strand
GTGAAATTGTAACTCGAATCAATAATTTAGATTCTTTAGAGAAAATAATTTCAAGTGGAATATCAAGTTTGTTAATTGATCTATCTACAATTATTATCGCTTTTATAGCTATGGCAATGATTTCATTATATTTCACACTTATAATCACATGTTTTGCTATATTTTTGTTTATTGTTTTATATTTTTTGTTAAAAAAATTGGAAGAAAAGAACTCAAACTTTATCAGTTCTAAAGAATTGACTCAAG
>NZ_JUQO01000239.1 GCF_001074635.1 Streptococcus mitis | reverse complement strand
AGAGTACGTAGATGCAGAAAACGATGGTAAATGGGTATTCAAGAGCTACGATGCTGAAAATAAAGCAGTAAATAAGGCAGATGTAGAGTTTGTAGGAACATGGGTATTCGAGGCTAATAAATACGGTGTAACATACAAATTCCAAAGTGGAACTGAAGGGAAAGAATTACCGAAGAATATTACCGAATTAACTCCTACAGATAAAAATGAGTATATTAACGGAAAGGAAGTTAAAGCAGAATCTCCAACAAAAACAGATGTGAAGGATGGAAAAGGAAGCTGGGTATTTAAAGGTTATAAAAAAGATACAGAAACAATAAACAAAGCAGATATCCAATTTGTGGGGATTTGGAAATATGTAGAAGAACCAGAACCTACGCCAAATCCGCAGCCAGGACCAAATCCGCAGCCAGGACCAAATCCAAGCCCGGCACCAAGTCCAGCACCAAGTCCAAGCCCGGTACCAAGTCCAAGCCCGGCACCAAGTCCAAGTCCGGCACCAAGTCCAAGTCCAGCACCAAGTCCAAGTCCAGCACCAAACCCAAGTCCGGTACCAAGCCCGACTCCTTCAGAGAATTGGAGTCAAGGAAGTACTGAAGTGTACAAGCAGGATGAACTACCTCAGACAGGTAGTCAACAAGATGAATGGATGGTAGCTCTAGGTGGCTTATCTCTCCTAGGTAGTTTGACGGTATTTTCTAAAAAACGAGAAGAATAGGACCTGCTAGAAATCGTTTAAATAATAAAATGATGGAAATATATCCTTATAATGGGGAAAGCGATTGTGAAGGAAACAATCGCTTTTTTTGTGAAAATATAATAAAATAGATAGGAGAGAATAAATACTTGTATGAGAAGATGAGACGGCTTTTTCGTCTAGCAAAAGGAAAAAATGACAAAAAAAGTTGGTGTCGGTCAGGCACATAGTAAGATTATTTTAATAGGGGAGCATGCGGTCGTTTACGGTTATCCTGCCATTTCCCTGCCTCTTTTGGAGGTAGAGGTGACTTGTAAGGTAGTTCCTGCAGCGAGTCCTTGGCGCCTTTATGAGGAGGATACCTTGTCCATGGCGGTGTATGCTTCACTTGAACATCTAAATATCAAGGATGCTTGTATTCGCTGTGAGATTGACTCGGCTATTCCTGAAAAACGAGGAATGGGTTCATCAGCAGCTATCAGCATAGCGGCCATTCGTGCGGTATTTGACTACTATCAGGCAGAACTGCCTCATGATGTACTAGAAGTTTTGGTCAATCGGGCTGAGATGATTGCCCATATGAATCCAAGTGGTTTGGATGCTAAGACCTGTCTCAGTGACCAGCCTATTCGCTTTATTAAGAATGTAGGATTTACAGAGCTTGAGATGGATTCATCTGCCTATTTGGTGATTGCCGATACGGGCGTTTATGGTCACACTCGTGAAGCCATCCAGGTGGTTCAAAACAAGGGCAAGGATGCCCTACCGTTTTTACATGCCTTGGGGGAATTGACCCAGCAGGCAGAAGATGCGATTTCACAAAAAGATGCTGAAGGACTGGGACAAATCCTTAGTCAAGCGCATTTACATCTAAAAGAAATTGGTGTTAGTAGCCCTGAGGCGGATTCTCTAGTTGAAACGGCTCTTAGCCATGGTGCTCTGGGTGCCAAGATGAGCGGTGGTGGGCTAGGAGGCTGTATCATAGCCTTGGCAACCAATTTGACTCAAGCTCAAGAACTAGCAGAAAGATTAGAAGAGAAAGGAGCTGTTCAGACATGGATAGAGAGCCTGTAACAGTACGTTCCTACGCAAATATTGCTATTATCAAATACTGGGGAAAGAAAAAAGAAAAAGAGATGGTACCTGCTACTAGCAGTATTTCTTTGACTTTGGAAAATATGTACACGGAGACGACTTTGTCATCTCTACCGACGGATGCGACAGCTGATGCCTTTTATATCAATGGTCAGTTACAAAATGAGGCCGAGCATGCCAAGATGAGCAAGATTATTGATCGTTACCGTCCAGCTGGTGAGGGCTTTGTTCGAATTGATACTCAAAATAATATGCCTACCGCAGCTGGCTTGTCCTCAAGTTCTAGTGGTTTGTCCGCCCTGGTCAAGGCTTGCAATGCTTATTTCAAACTTGGTTTGACTCGGAGCCAGTTGGCACAGGAGGCTAAGTTTGCCTCAGGATCTTCCTCTCGGAGTTTTTATGGACCGCTAGGTGCCTGGGATAAGGATAGCGGAGAAATTTACCCTGTAGAGACAGACTTGAAACTAGCTATGATTATGTTGGTACTAGAGGACAAGAAAAAACCAATCTCTAGCCGTGACGGGATGAAACTCTGTGTGGAAACTTCGACGACTTTTGACAACTGGGTACGTCAGTCTGAGAAGGATTATCAGGATATGCTGGTTTACCTCAAAGAAAATGATTTGGCCAAGGTTGGGGAATTAACGGAGAAAAATGCCCTGGCTATGCACGCTACGACCAAAACAGCATCACCAGCCTTTTCTTATCTGACGGATGCAAGCTATGAAGCCATGGACTTTGTCCGCCAGCTTCGTGAGCAAGGGGAAGCCTGCTACTTTACTATGGATGCTGGTCCCAATGTCAAAGTCCTCTGTCAAGAGAAAGACTTGGAGCATTTATCAGAAATCTTCGGTCAACGTTATCGCTTGATTGTGTCAAAAACAAAGGATTTGAGCCAAGATGATTGCTGTTAAAACTTGCGGAAAACTCTATTGGGCAGGGGAATATGCTATTTTAGAGCCAGGGCAGTTGGCCTTGATAAAGGCCATTCCCATCTATATGAAGGGCGAGATTGCTTTTTCTGATAGTTATCGTATCTATTCGGATATGTTTGATTTCGCAGCGGATTTGACGCCAAATCCTGACTATAGCTTGATTCAAGAAACAATTGCTTTAGTGGAAGATTTCCTCGTTTATCGTGGGGAGACCTTGCGACCTTTTTCTTTGGAAATCCGAGGAAAAATGGAACGAGAAGGGAAAAAGTTTGGTCTGGGTTCTAGTGGCAGCGTCGTTGTCTTGGTTGTCAAGGCTTTGCTGGCTCTGTATAAGCTTTTGGTTGATCAGGAGCTCTTGTTCAAGCTGGCTAGCGCGGTCTTGCTCAAGCGCGGAGACAATGGTTCTATGGGGGACCTTGCCTGTATTGTGGCAGAGGAATTGGTTCTTTACCAGTCATTTGATCGCCAGAAGGTGGCTGCTTGGTTGAAAGAAGAAAACTTAGCGACTGTTTTAGAGCGTGATTGGGGCTTTTTAATTTCGCAAGTGAAACCAACTTTAGAATGTGATTTCCTAGTGGGATGGACCAAGGAAGTGGCTGTTTCAAGTCACATGGTCCAGCAAATCAAGCAAAATATCAATCAGAGTTTTTTAAGTTCCTCAAAAGAAACGGTGGCTACTTTGGTAGAAGCTTTGGAGCAAGGAAAAGCCGAAAAAGTTATCAAGGAAGTAGAAGTGGCAAGCAAGCTCTTAGAAGGCTTGAGCCCAGATATTTACACTCCTTCGCTTAGACAGTTGAAAGAAGCTAGTCAAGATCTGCAGGCTGTTGCCAAGAGTAGCGGTGCTGGTGGTGGTGATTGTGGTATTGCCTTGAGTTTTGATGAGCAATCAACTGAAACCCTAAAAAACCGCTGGGCCGATCTGGGGATTGATCTCTTATATCAAGAAAGGATAGGACATGACGACAAATCGTAAGGATGAGCACATCCGCTATGCCCTTGAGCAGAAAAGTTCCTATAATAGCTTTGATGAGGTGGAGCTGATTCATTCTTCCCTGCCTCTTTACAATCTGGATGAAATCGATCTTTCGACAGAATTTGCTGGTCGAAAGTGGGACTTTCCCTTCTATATCAATGCCATGACGGGTGGAAGCGATAAGGGTAGAGAAATCAATCAAAAGCTAGCTCAAGTGGCAGAAACCTGTGGAATTTTGTTTGTGACGGGTTCTTATAGCGCAGCCCTCAAAGATCCAGCAGATGACTCTTTTTCTGTCAAGTCTAGTCATCCTAATCTCCTCCTTGGAACCAATATTGGATTGGACAAGTCTGTCGAGTTAGGACTTCAGACTGTAGAAGAGATGAATCCTGTTCTCTTGCAGGTGCATGTCAATGTCATGCAGGAATTACTCATGCCAGAGGGAGAAAGGAAGTTCAGAAGCTGGCAATCGCATCTAGCAGACTATAGCCAGCAAATCCCTGTTTCTATTGTCCTCAAGGAAGTCGGCTTTGGAATGGATGCCAAGACCATCGAGAGAGCCTATGAATTGGGCGTTCGAGCCTTTGACCTGTCAGGCCGTGGTGGCACCAGCTTTGCCTATATTGAAAACCGTCGCAGTGGTCAGCGTGATTATCTCAATCAATGGGGTCAGTCTACTATGCAAGCCCTTCTCAATGCCCAAGACTGGAAAGACAAGGTCGAACTCTTGGTCAGTGGAGGCGTTCGGAATCCGCTAGATATGATTAAGTGCTTGGTCTTTGGTGCCAAAGCCGTGGGACTGTCTCGAACAGTTCTGGAATTGGTTGAAACCTACACAGTTGAAGAAGTGATTGGCATTGTCCAAGGCTGGAAAGACGATCTGCGTTTGATTATGTGTGCTCTTAATTGTGCCACCATAGCAGATCTGCAAAAAGTAGGCTATCTTCTATATGGAAAATTAAAAGAAGCAAATGATCAGATGAAAAAGGCGTAACCACCGCCTTTTTTCCATCTTTAGACTGAGGTGACTTTTTTGAATTGTGATAAAATAGAAGGGAGAGGATGAACCTATGAGAAAATTTAAAATCTTTTTATTTATCGAAGCCTGTCTGTTGACAGGAGCTCTGATTTTGATGGTATCAGAGCATTTTTCGCGTTTTCTGCTGATTCTATTCCTCTTTTTGCTTTTGATTCGCTATTACACTGGTAAAGAGGGCAATAATCTTCTTTTAGTAGTGGCAACCATTCTCTTCTTTTTCATCGTCATGCTCAATCCTTTTGTGATTCTAGCTATTTTTGTTGCGGTCATCTATAGCCTTTTTCTTCTTTATCCGATGATGAACCAGGAAAAAGAGCAGACCAATTTGGTTTTTGAAGAGGTGGTGACGGTTAAGAAGGAGAAAAATCGTTGGTTTGGAAATCTCCATCATTTTTCAAGCTACCAGACTTGCCAGTTTGATGATATCAATCTCTTTCGCCTTATGGGCAAGGACACTATTCATCTGGAGAGGGTCATCCTAACCAATCATGATAATGTCATTATTCTCAGAAAGATGGTAGGAACGACCAAAATCATTGTACCTGTAGATGTGGAAGTCAGTCTTAGCGTTAACTGTCTCTATGGTGATTTGACTTTTTTCAATCAGCCCAAGCGAGCCCTCCGTAATGAACACTATCATCAAGAAACAAAAGACTATCTCAAGAGTAACAAGAGTGTCAAGATTTTCTTGACCACTATGATTGGCGATGTGGAGGTGGTTAGAGGATGAAAAAACAAGCTTATGTAATCATTGCTCTCACCTCCATTTTGTTTGTATTATTTTTCTCCCACAGCTTGCTGGACATCCTTGACTTTGACTGGTCTATCTTTCTGCACGATGTCGAAAAAACAGAAAAATTTGTCTTTTTGTTGTTGGTATTCAGCGTGTCCATGACCTGTCTCTTAGCCCTGTTTTGGCGAGGTATTGAAGAGCTTTCTCTAAGAAAAATGCAGGCTAATCTCAAGCGTTTGTTGGCAGGGCAAGAAGTGGTTCAGGTTGCAGATCCAGATTTGGATGCCAGTTTCAAGTCCTTGTCAGGTAAACTTAACCTTTTGACAGAAGCTCTTCAAAAGGCTGAAAATCACAGCCTTGCTCAGGAAGAGGAAATCATCGAGAAGGAACGGAAGCGGATTGCTCGGGATTTGCACGATACAGTCAGTCAGGAGTTGTTTGCGGCCCACATGATTTTATCGGGTATCAGTCAGCAGGCTTTGAAATTGGATAGAGAAAAGATGCAGACCCAGTTGCAGAGTGTCACAGCTATTTTAGAAACAGCCCAGAAGGATTTGCGGGTCTTGCTCTTGCATTTGCGACCGGTTGAGCTGGAGCAGAAGAGTCTGGTTGAAGGAATCCAAATTCTCCTAAAAGAGCTTGAGGACAAGAGTGATCTCAAGGTTAGTTTCAAGCAAAATGTGACGAAATTGCCCAAGAAAATCGAGGAGCATATCTTCCGTATCCTGCAAGAGTTGATCAGCAATACCCTCCGCCATGCCCAGGCCTCTTGCTTGGATGTCTACCTCTATCAGACGGATGTTGAATTGCAACTGAAGGTGGTGGACAATGGAATTGGTTTTCAGTTAGGGAGTTTAGATGACTTGAGTTATGGACTACGCAATATCAAGGAGCGGGTTGAAGATATGGCAGGGACGGTTCAGTTATTGACAGCACCCAAGCAAGGGTTGGCAGTTGATATCCGTATTCCCCTGATTGATAAGGAATGATAAAGGAGTAAAGATGAAAATTTTACTAGTAGATGACCACGAAATGGTCCGATTGGGCTTGAAAAGCTACTTTGACCTCCAAGACGATGTAGAAGTTGTGGGCGAGGCGGCAAACGGGTCTCAAGGTATTGACTTGGCCTTGGAATTGCGTCCAGATGTCATTGTCATGGATATTGTTATGCCTGAGATAAATGGGATTGACGCGACCTTGGCCATCCTTAAAGAATGGCCTGAAGCCAAGATTTTGATTGTGACTTCGTACTTGGACAATGAAAAAATCATGCCCGTCTTAGATGCAGGTGCTCGTGGCTATATGCTCAAGACTTCTAGTGCCGACGAACTACTCCATGCCGTCCGTAAGGTGGCTGCTGGCGAGTTGGCCATTGAGCAAGAGGTCAGCAAGAAGGTCGAGTACCACCGCAATCACATAGAACTACATGAGGACTTGACTGCGCGTGAGCGAGATGTTCTCCAACTCATCGCCAAGGGCTACGAAAATCAGCGTATCGCAGACGAACTTTTTATCTCTCTCAAGACGGTCAAGACCCACGTGTCCAACATTCTCGCCAAACTTGAAGTCAGCGATCGTACCCAGGCTGCAGTCTATGCCTTTCAGCACCACTTGGTGGGGCATGAAGACTTTTAATAGTTATGTAAAAATAATATTGGAGAAATGATTTGATTTAGTATCAAAGAAGCGAGTAAGTACCTCTAGCGTGATAAAATAATTTTTTCACAATATTTTTATGTTATTTGTTGACATTCATTTTATAGGGGAGTAGAATAGAGTTATAAACAGATAAAATAATATATTGACTATAAAAAGATTGATATAAACTCAAAAGGAGGTTAAAATCATGTCCCCGTAAACTATTAAAATAAGGTCACTAGAGCGTTAAGGAATTTTGAAGAAAGGATTTTTGTCATGAAAAAATATATTACTTATGCAGCTTTATTACTTACTTCAGGAGCTTTGTTATCAACTACTTATGTAGTTAATGCAGAAACTACAACGTCTACCACTAAAGTGACTACATCACAAACAACTTCACAGTATACAAGCGAAAAAGAAGCAATTGATCAACTTGTTAAAGAAGGTAAAATTAAGGTTGAAGATGCAGAACAAGTTAAGTTGGTAGGATTTTCTCCTAGAGAATTAACTCAAGTAGAAGGCAATCAAGAAAAAATAGCATTTAATCAAAATAGAGATGGTAAAGGAACCTGGATGCAAACAGATGGCCGCTGGTGGTTCAAATATACTTCAGGTGGGTATGCTAAACATTGGGAATTGTTAGATGAGAAATGGTATTATTTTGATGATCAAGGTTGGATGAAATCAAATGAGTGGATTAACCCAGATGGTAATTGGTACTATCTTTCAAATGACGGTTCCATGCTAACTGATTACAATAGAGTTAATGGGAAACCTTATTTCTTCAGATCTAACGGTGTTTGCGTAGAAAATAAGGGTCAGGCAATTGCTGAATATGCAGAAACCTTTATAGGTTCATTACCTTATCAATATGGAGCAGCTACATTAAATAAGAGTATCGGTGCTGATTGTTCTGGATTCACTCAAGCAATTCATGCCTGCTTTGATATTTATATTAGGAGAACTTCTTACGAGCAAGCTGTAGATGGAAGTTATGTATCTCATGGTAGTGAAGAAATTGGTGATTTAATGTTTTATAGTTATAATAAAACAAACGATCATGTAGGTATTTATGTCGGAAATGGCCGAATTGTGAATGAACCTGATGAAAAACAAATGGCGTCATATGCTAACTCATCTGCTATGCCATATTCAGTCAGTAGAAGATATTGGGAATAAGGACTTTATTTCATCTCTTTAAGAGTGTTATAAAAAAGATGGTTAAACTAACTCTATCTCTCAGTTTCAATTCGTGGAGGAAATGGCTATGAAAAAATCTAAATTACTCACACTTGGTTTGCTTGTAGGTGCTGGTCTACTTTTATCTATCAACCAAGCACAGGCTGCAGATACTTGGGTAAAAAATGGTGCTGACTGGAATCTTTCTCAAGATGGCAGTCTTGCTAAAAATAAATGGGTACAAAATGCTGGTTATTGGTACCACTTTGACGGTTCTGGGAAAATGCAGACAGGCTGGCTCAAAGACGGTAACACTTGGTATTCCCTAGCAGATAGTGGCGCTATGCGTACTGGCTGGTACAAGGAAGGAAATACATGGTACTCCCTAGCAGATAGTGGTGCCATGCGTACTGGCTGGTACAAAGAAGGGTCTACATGGTACTATCTCAAAGACAGTGGAGCTATGGCAACAGGATGGGCAACTGCAAATGGTCAATGGTCTTACTTTGAAAAATCAGGTGCAATGGTCGCAGACAGAGCTGTTCCAGCCAGTGATGGGGAAAGTTATGTAATTGGTAAGGATGGATATCTGTTAACCAAACTCCCAAGTCAGGTTGAACAATCTCAAGCGGATGATACAATTATCACAAATATTGTTACTTTGTCTGATGGATATGATTATCATCTTATTCATAGAAAAGATGGAGTCATTGTTGAAAAGAATGCCTGGTACATCAAACCAGAGTTTAAAAAGTTTTCTAATAAATATGGGGATCACGTGTCAAATACGATGTTGGCTTTAACAGATAATAAAGATCAAGGACAGGAAATTGATCCTAAAGCTGTTATAAAGAATTTCCAAAACTTACCAAACAGGTATTACTTTGGGGCAGATGGTCGTCGAGTAACAAATTTACCAGAAATGACTACCTATTCAGAGATTAAAAAAGTTGGAAATGATGTCTATCTAGAAAATCCAGGTGCACGACTTTTTCTTGGAGCTACCAGCTTCACAATCAATAATAATAAACTATATTACTTAGATGGTGCTAATGACAAACTCAAAACAGGTTATTTTGCATTGATTGATGATAGACCAAGCTATCATCACTATCATATTCTTGTTTATGCAGACCAATCTGGTGAAATTCTTAAAATGAAACGATTGCCAACAGGAATTTCAGATTATCTTAATAAAGAAATTGACGGTTTCTACGGTCAAACTGTTAAAATCGATAGTAAGACAGGAAATGTTTCTGTTGTGAAATAAACTATCTGACATAGCAAAAAGAAAAAAGCGAACAGTTTCGTTTACTAGGAAGTCATGTTCATTTCACTATAGAACAGGAGGAAATGGCTATGAAAAAATCTAAACTACTTACACTTGGTTTACTTGCAGGTGCTGGTCTACTTTTGTCTATCAATCAAGCACAGGCTGCAGATACTTGGGTTAAAAATGGTTCTGACTGGAATCTTTCTCAAGATGGCAGTCTCGCTAAAAATAAATGGGTACAAAACGCTGGTTCTTGGTATCACTTCGATGGTTCTGGTAAAATGCAGACGGGCTGGCTCAAAGACAGCAATACCTGGTACTCACTAGCAGATAGCGGGGCTATGCGTACTGGATGGTACAAGGAAGGTAACACATGGTACTCACTAGCAGATAGTGGTGCTATGCGCACAGGTTGGTACAAAGAAGGATCTACTTGGTACTATCTTCATTTTAGTGGTTCTATGATGACAGGTTGGGTGTTCATAGATGGTAATTGGTATTATTTTGAACAATCAGGTGCAATGGCCTCTGATAGAGTTGTAAATTCTAGTGATGGTACAGGCTATATTCTCAGCAAGGATGGCCATATGTTCACTTTACAAAATAGCCCTTATAAAAATGGTGACATTGTTCGTTTAGGTGATGGATATGAATATCTGATTACAGCAAAATTTGACGGAAATAACTTTACTGATGTTATCGTGGATAAAAACACTTGGTATATCAAACCTGAGTTCAAGAAGTTTTCCGACAAATATGGGGATCAAGTTTCCAATACGATGTTGGCTTTAGTGGATAATAAAGAAGAAGGACAAGAAATTGATCCTAAGGCTGTTATTCGTAATTTCCAAAATCTACCAGGTCGATATTACTTTGGAGCAGATGGTCGTAGAGTATTACCACTTCCAGAGATGACAACTAGATCAGAAATCAAAAAAGTTGGTAATGATCTTTATCTAGAAGACCCAGGTGTACGACTTAGACTTCCATCTACTGACTTCACCATCAATAACAATAAATTATACTATTTAGATGGAGCTAATGGTAAGCTTAAAACAGGTTACTTTGTATTGATTGATGACGGTATGTCTACAACCCACTATCATTTCCTTGTATATGCAGACCAATCTGGTGAGGTTCTTAAGATGAAACGCTTGCCATCAAGATTTTCAGATTATTTTGACAAAGAAATCGATGGTTTCTATGGTCAAAAAATTAAGATTACACAGCCAAATAAGTATGAATATTACAAGGTTCTTGTGGTTAAATAATACAAAACGAATCGCCTAATGAGGGATGTGTGGGCGATTCGTTTTTTACTGTAATCAGCCATCATTAAGCATCTTTTATAAGATTATATTCGAAACCTAAAGAAAACTAAGAAGAAACCGTACCTCCCCTATCATTGAAAAGCGCATTCGTTACTTGAAAAAAGTCGCCCATTTATGTTATAATAGACTGTATTTAAAAAATTTTAAGGAGAAATGACAGAATGTCTGTATCATTTGAAAACAAAGAAACAAACCGTGGTGTCTTGACTTTCACTATCTCTCAAGACCAAATCAAACCAGAATTGGACCGTGTCTTCAACTCAGTGAAGAAATCTCTTAATGTTCCAGGTTTCCGTAAAGGTCACCTTCCACGTCCTATCTTCGACAAAAAATTTGGTGAAGAGTCACTTTACCAAGACGTTATGAACGCTCTTTTGCCAAACGCTTATGAAGCAGCTGTAAAAGAAGCTGGTCTTGAAGTCGTTGCGCAACCAAAAATTGACGTGACTTCAATGGAAAAAGGTCAAGACTGGGTTATCACTGCTGAAGTCGTTACAAAACCTGAAGTAAAATTGGGTGACTACAAAAACCTTGAAGTATCAGTAGATGTAGAAAAAGAAGTAACTGACGCTGACGTTGAAGAGCGTATCGAACGCGAACGCAACAACTTGGCTGAATTGGTTATCAAAGAAGCTGCTGCTGAAAACGGCGACACTGTTGTCATCGACTTCGTTGGTTCTATCGACGGTGTTGAATTTGATGGTGGAAAAGGTGAAAACTTCTCACTTGGACTTGGTTCAGGTCAATTCATCCCTGGTTTCGAAGACCAATTGGTAGGTCACTCAGCTGGTGAAACTGTTGACGTTATCGTAACATTCCCAGAAGACTACCAAGCAGAAGACCTTGCAGGTAAAGAAGCTAAATTCGTGACAACTATCCACGAAGTAAAAGCTAAAGAAGTTCCAGCTCTTGACGATGAGCTTGCAAAAGACATCGATGAAGAAGTTGAAACACTTGCTGAATTGAAAGAAAAATACCGTAATGAATTGGCTGCTGCTAAAGAAGAAGCTTACAAAGATGCAGTTGAAGGTGCAGCAATTGATAAAGCTGTAGAAAACGCTGAAATCGTAGAACTTCCAGAAGAAATGATTCACGAAGAAGTTCACCGCTCAGTAAACGAATTCCTTGGAAACTTGCAACGTCAAGGTATCAACCCTGACATGTACTTCCAAATCACTGGAACTACTCAAGAAGACCTTCACAACCAATACCAAGCAGAAGCTGAGTCACGTACTAAGACTAACCTTGTTATCGAAGCAGTTGCCAAAGCTGAAGGATTTGATGCTTCAGAAGAAGAAATCAAAAAAGAAGTTGAGCAATTGGCAGCAGACTACAACATGGAAGTTGCACAAGTACAAAGCTTGCTTTCAGCTGATATGTTGAAACACGATATCACAATCAAAAAAGCTGTTGAATTGATTACAAGCACAGCAACAGTTAAATAATCTTAATAAACAAAAAACCCACCTGATTAGGTGGGTTTTCTGATGCACTATTTTCCAAAAATCTCTTTGAGATCTGCTTCTGTAATCCCAATCATGGCGGGGATGCTGTCCCAGTTTTCTTCTGTCAGGATGTAGGATTGTTCAGATGCACTTGATGTGGCAGTTTCTGAGACAGTTTGTTGCTTTTCTTCAACATTCTCCAATAAATCACTGAAGCGTTCAATCAGATAGGTTTTTCGGGCAGTTCCGATATGTTGGGTAGCATAGTCAAAGGCTTGTAATTCGCCTAGTAAGATAAGCTTGCTTTTGGCGCGTGTAATGGCTGTATAGATGAGATTTCGCTCCAGCATACGCCTGCTAGCACTGGTGATAGGTAGGATGACAACAGGGAACTCACTGCCCTGGGACTTATGGATGCTCATGGCATAGGCCAGGCGAATCTTGTACCATTCGTTACGTGGATAAGAGACCTCGTTGCCATCAAAATCAATGACAATCTCGTCTTGTTTAGACTCGGTATATTTACCAGGAATCAGGTCTGTGATAGCTCCCAAATCTCCATTAAAGACATTGATTTCAGCATCGTTGACCAAATGAATGACCTTGTCTCCCTTACGATAGTGGCACTGGGGAGCTTCAAAACTGAGTTGATCTTTTTGTGGTGGGTTCAGGAGGTCTTGCATGAGCTGGTTGATGGCATCAATCCCTGCTGTCCCTCGGTACATGGGAGCTAGAACTTGGATATCACGGGGAGGGATGCCACTTCTGAGGGCTGCGCCTAAGATCTTTTCAATGGTAGCAGGAATATGGCCACTAGCAATTTCAAAGTAGGAACGGTCAGCTTTTTTCTGGGTGAAATCAGCTGGCAAGATGCCCTGTCGAATTTGACTAGCTAGGGTGACGATGGTTGATTCTTCGCTTTGCCGATAAATTTTTTCCAAGCGAGTCTGAGGAATCAAGGGAATATGAAGCAGATCCGCTAGAACCTGTCCAGGGCTGACAGACGGTAGCTGGTCGCTGTCACCCACGATGAGGATTTTACTGTTAGAAGAGATGTTGGAGAAGAGTTGATTGGCCAACCAAGTATCCACCATGGAAAATTCATCTACGATGATAAAGTCAGCATCCAGATAATCTTCCAGATGACTGGTATCATCGTCACCTGTCATTCCTAAATGTCGGTGTATGGTCGCGCTAGGCAAGCCTGTCAATTCATTCATGCGCCGAGCTGCTCGTCCAGTTGGAGCAGCAAGAAGAATGGGCAGGTTGCTTTTTTTCCTGAGGTCAAGTCCTTCTAAAAGGGCATAAACAGCGATGATCCCATTGATAACAGTTGTCTTACCAGTACCAGGTCCACCTGTCAGAATAAAGACCTTGTTCTGGATAGCATCACAGATAGCTTGTTTTTGAATGATATCATACTCAATTCCAAGCTCTTCCTCGACAGTAGTGATATGTTTTTGAATGGTTTCTAAATCCTGGCTCTTCTGTTTTCCTTTTTCAAGGATACGGACCAAGTGACTGCGGATACCTTCCTCAGCGAAAAAGAGGCTGTTGTCAAAAATCTTGGTATCAATCTGCTGAACCTTGTCTTCTTCGATCAGGTAGGAGAGTTCTTGGGCAACTTGGCTGGGATCCAGTTCTACGGGGCGGGAAGACTCAAGGAGAGTAAGGGTTTGTTCTAGCAAATCCCGTGCTTCAACATAGGTATCCCCTGTTTCCATACAGGCTTGAAAAAGACTGTGAACTAGACCGGCGCGGAAGCGTTCAGGAGCCTGACTTTCGATGCCTAGTTCTTCCGCTAATTGGTCAGCAATAGTAAAGCCCAAACCCTTGATATCCTCGACCAGCTGATAGGGATAATTTTCAACCACATCAAGGGTTTCTTCCTTGTAAAAGTCTTGAATTTGAAAGGCTAGTTTATTGGGAATGCCGTAGTTGGCTAGTTTGGCTAAAACCATCTCCGTTCCGTAGTTGAGACGAAGAGTGGAGACGAAAGCCTCGCGATTTTTGGCAGATAGTCCTGCGATGCCTTCTAACTTTTCTGGGTGTTGCAGAATTTCGTCAATGGTATTGTCGCCATAGGTGTCGACGATTTTCTGAGCCGTCTTGAGACCAATTCCCTTGAAATGACTACTTGAAAAGTACTTGACCAAGCCCTTACTAGTTGGTTTTGCGCGTTCATACCGGCTGATTTGCAGTTGCTCCCCATACTTGGAGTGCTGGACAATTTGCCCCCAAAATGTATAGTCTTCTCCCTCAATCACGTCAGCCATGGTACCGGTGACAATAATTTCAAAATCATCAAAATCTTCTGCGTCTGTATCTTCGATTTCTAGGAGGAGGATACGATAAAAATTGCTGGGATTTTCAAAAATAATCCGTTCAATGGTTCCTGAAAAATAAACTTCCATAAGATTCCTTTGCATAAATAGGTGAGAACTGGGGTTGTTTCTATCCTAGTTAGACTGGGTAGTGAATAATCATCTTCTCACGATAGAAGAAGAGGCTGAGATTGCTGATTCTCGGCCTCTTCGATTTCTTAAAATGTTCCGATACGGGTGATTGGCCAGAAGCGGAATTTAGCTTCCCCTGTGATATCTTTTGCTTTAAATGTACCTACGTGACGGCTGTCGCTCGAAACCAAGCGGTCGTCTCCGAGGAGAAGGTATTCTCCTTCTGGGACAGTAAAGCTAAAGTTGGTATTGTAGTTGACATCAACTGTGAAGGCTTGGGCTTTTTCAGCAATACTTCTAAAGAAAGTTCCTTTATTTCCTTCAAAGCCCTTGCCTGAGTAGGTGCTTTGGAGTTTGTCATCTTTGAAACGTTTGATATAGTCAGCTAGATAAGGTTCATCTGTCTCTTTGTCATTGATGTAAAGTTTATCGTTTTCGTAACGGATAGTGTCGCCAGGCATTCCAATCACGCGCTTGACGATGTCCTTATTGCCATCTTCCTCATGGGCAACCACGATATCAAAACGGTCAATAGGGAGGTGTTTGACAACAAAGAGGATTTCGCCATCCGCTAGGGTAGGATCCATGGAATGCCCTTCTACGCGGACATTACTCCAAAAAAAGATACGACTTAAAGCTAGTAATGACAGAATCAGGAGGAACAATCCCCACTCTTTTAGGAAATTTTTAAATGAATTCATAATTTACCTTTCTAAGCGTTTTTTCGCTTTTTCAGTATTTTTAAAGTGCAATTTGGCGCAGAAATTGAGTCCCTGCATACCATAGGCTTGTAAAATCTGGCTAGCTACCTTATCAGAAGCCGTTCCAGCTCCACTTGGAAGTTGATAGCCCAGTTCTCGTCCTAGATTTTCAAGATTTTCCAGAAAGAGATCACGCGCGATTATAGAAGAGACTGCGACAGCCAAGTATTTGCCCTCAGCCTTTTCTTCTAAGCTGATCGGATTGCTGAAACGATTGGCCTCTTGTGCCAAGTACTTGTCATAATTTTTAGCACTGGTAAAGGCATCAATCACAATTTTCTCAGGCTGAATGCCTTTTTGAAGAAGGAGATAGATAGCCTGGTTATGGAGGGCTACCTTAACAGAAACAGCATTGTAGCGGTCTCCGATGACCTCGTTGTACTTGCTTGGTGAGAGAAGCAGTGCTTGATGCTGGATCTTTTCCTTGAGCATAGGGGCAATCTGACGAATCTTTTGGTCGGTCAGAGTTTTAGAATCTCCCACACCGAGTTTTCGTAAAAAGTCGTGCTGGTCAGGTGTGACAAAGGAAGCCACAACTGCAAGCCCACCAAAGTAGGAACCATTTCCCACCTCATCTGTCCCAATTAAAGGGAGATTTTGTCCGCTGGTTTGCTCTACAGCTTGATAGCCAAAGAAACGAGTGTATTTCTCAGCCCCTTCGCCCTGAAGCAAGACCTTTCCAGAAGTATAGATAGAAACCGTTGCTTGAGGTAGTCTCAAAAAGTAGCGGATATAGGGATTCTTACTGGGAGCCAGACTGGTTTGATAGTGTTCAAGAAAAGCCTGAATCTCCTTTTCACTTGGTGTGAGTGTTATACTTGCCATAGTTTCTATTGTACCACAAAAGCAGGCAAATTTGTAAAAACTGACAAAATTAGCGAATTTTGGTATAATATCGTGAGGTGAATTTTATGGCAAATCTAAATCGATTCAAATTTACATTCGGGAAAAAATCATTAACCTTGACAAGCGAGCATGATAATCTCTTTATGGAGGAAATCGCTAAGGTTGCGACAGAAAAATACCAAGCAATTAAAGAACAAATGCCTAGTGCAGATGATGAAACCATCGCTCTTTTGTTGGCAGTCAACTGTTTGTCAACTCAACTCAGCCGTGAGATTGAATTTGACGATAAGGAGCAAGAATTAGAAGAACTCCGTCACAAGCTTGTGACTTGTAAGCAAGAACAGAGCAAGATTGAGGATTCCTTATGATTTCACTCCTTCTTCTATTGGTCTTGGCTTGGGGATTTTATATCGGCTATCGGAGAGGCTTGCTCTTACAGGTTTATTACCTGATTTCAGCCCTGGCATCGGCTTTTATGGCTGGCCAGTTTTACAAGGGGCTTGGAGAGCAATTCCATTTACTACTCCCTTATGCAAATCCGCAGGAAGGTCAGGGGACTTTCTTCTTCCCATCGGATCAACTCTTTCAGTTGGATAAGGTCTTTTACGCAGGTATCGGCTACTTGCTTGTATTTGGGATTGTCTATAGCATCGGTCGTTTACTTGGTCTCTTGTTACACTTACTTCCTAGTAAAAAACTGGGTGGCAAGTTGTTCCAAGTTTCAGCAGGTATCTTGTCCATGTTGGTGACCTTATTTGTCTTGCAAATGGCCTTGACTATTTTAGCGACCATTCCCATGGCGGCTATACAAAATCCTCTTGAAAAGAGTATCGTCGCAAAACACATCATCCAGAGCATACCAGTAACAACCAGTTGGCTCAAACAAATCTGGGTGACAAATTTAATCGGATAAAAAGGGCAGGAATTTTCCTAGCCCTTTGTTTACAGATTTGATTGAATGTAAAAAGTTACTACACCTAATACTCAATGAAAATCAAAGAGCAAACTAGGAAGCTAGCCGCAGGCTGTACT
>NZ_JUQO01000238.1 GCF_001074635.1 Streptococcus mitis | reverse complement strand
GTTGTAGATGAAACTGACGAAGTCAGCTCAAAACACTGTTTTGAGGTTGTAGATAAGACTGACGAAGTCAGTCACATATATACGGTAAGGCGAGGCTGACGTGGTTTGAAGAGATTTTCGAAGAGTATTATTCTTCTATGGTAGAATGCTTATAGCCATAAGTGAAGTAAATAATACTTCCTACTAACAACGCAACTAGGAAAGCAATCCAGGTTTCCATATTATACTGCAACATAAAGGATAAACAAATGATGATTGATAAAATCGGTAATAAGGGTACCAATGGTGTTTTAAATTCGCCCGCTTTGGGCATTCCTTTTTCTTTCCGTAAGCGAATCAAGCCGTAAGCAAGCATAATCAAGTAGGCCAGGGTACAAATGTTTAAGAAGGCTGCGATACTGGCTAGTGGGAATATTCCTGCAGCTACCGCTGAGGCTAGACCCGTCAAGATAGTAGCATTCTTTGGTACCTTGCTAGTCTTCGTTAGTTCTTTAAAGGCGGCAGGCATCAAGCCGTCACGCGCTAAACTGTAAATCATACGCGATAGGGCATAGGTCATCGAGATACAAACCGTAATCAAGGTCAAGATAGCAACTAATGACACATAGTTGGCTGCCCAACTGATCCCAACGCTACGAAGGGCAAAGGCAACGGCATCGTCGACATTTAGATGGCTATAATGGACCACACCAGTTAAGACAAGCGTCACCAAGGCATAAAGAATGGTTACGATAGAAAGCGATAAGACAATCCCTCTAGGAATATTTTTTTGAGGAGTCTTGACCTCATCTACGGCCATAGAGATGGATTCAAATCCCAAAAAACCGAAGAACATCAAGGACGCACCAGCCATAATACCAGTACTAGCACCATAGATTTGTCCAAAACCATAAGGAGCAAAATTGCTCCAATTATCAAGCTTGATATGCCAAATTCCCACCAAAATAAAGAGAGCTAAAGCGGAAAATTTCAAAATCACTAAAATAGAATTAAAGCGTAAGGCAGCCTTGGCATTAAGTAAAACAAGTGAGGTCACCAAGACCAAGACAAGAATAGGTAATAAATCAACAAATGTGCCAGCTTGAGGATTGAAGGTGCCATTTAAAGCCTGAGGAAGGGCTATCCCGTATTGAGAAAGCAATCCTTTAAAATAAGCTGCCCAACCCGAAGCTACGCCTGATATGGCTGTCATGAACTCCATCATGGTTAACCAGCCAGCCAACCAGGCTGGAAATTCTCCTAAAATAGCATAGAGATAACTGTAGGCACCACCTGTAGCAGGTACTCGTGAAGCAAATTCTGCAAAAAAGAGGGCTGATAATCCCACACACAAGGCAGAAATGACGATTGAAATCACTAGGGCTGGACCAGCTAGAGTTGCGGCTGCAGTACCTGTGATTGTAAAGACACCTATCCCTACCATAGCCCCGATACCTAACAAAATCAAATCCCATAACTTCAAATGCCTGTGCATCTCTGTTTTATCTAAACTAACGTTCTTTGTTCTAAATATATTCATCTTTGACTCCAAAATAAAATGATGATTCTATTTTACCATAAATATAGGAGATTTGTGAATATTTATAAAACATTTTCCTAAAAAAATCTGACTACTCTCTTGTAATCAGATTCTCTTTATCTATGCTAGTTCATTTCTTTAAATGCTGCTTCTGCATCCGCATTACTGATAACACCAAATTGAATCTTTCCAATCTTTCCTTGGCTATCAATTAAATATTCTGTAGGAATGCTTCGAATTTGATAAGCTTGAAAGGTGGTTGCTTTGGTATCATAAAGAACTGGGATATCCTTATAACCTTGATCTTGGAACCATTGTGGGAATTGCTCAACAGTTTTTTCGCCTTGAATACCCGGTGCAATGACACTAAGAATTTCAAAATCGCGATCTGGTTTTGCAGCTAATTCCATCAACTCAGGCATACTTTTCTTACATGGACCACACCAGGAAGCCCAAAACTTCAAATAGACTTTTTTACCCTTATAATCAGATAACTTAACTTCTTTACCGTCCATAGATTGCAAGGTAAAATCTGGAGCATCTTTCCCAACAGCAATTTGTTGTACAGGCGTTTGTTGCTGTTGTTTTGGGGATTGTTGTGGAGCTTGAGTCTTTTTAGTCTCTTCCTCACCACAGGCTATCAATACGACTAATGACAAGAGGCTTAAGCCAGCAAATATTATTTTTTTCATTTGTTCTCCTTTATTCAAAAATTCCAGCTAGGACATTTACTTGTCCTAACAGTAACAAAATTCCCATTAAAATAATGAGGAAACCACCAATTTTCTTTAGTAGCATCATATGACGCTTTATTTTACTAAAATAAGGCATTACTATACCTGAAGCTAGAGCCAAGACCAAGAAAGGAATAGCCATCCCTAGAGTATAAATCAAGGTATAGATAGCTCCTTGCCAGGCGCCATTGCCTCCAGAAGCAGCAAGTGCTAAAACAGAACTCAAAACAGGACCAATACAAGGCGTCCAACCAAAGCTAAAAGTAATACCGAGTAAAAAGGCCGACCAATAACGATTGGCTTCTGATTTCTTAAAAGTAAAGCTTTTTTGAACCTCTAATTTCTTAAAATGAAAAATTTCCATCTGGTGAAGGCCCAAAATAATGATAATCGTACCCATGGTATAGCGAAACCAATTAGCATAGAGAATATTACCAAAGTAACCAGCACCAAATCCTAGAATAAAAAAAATAAGAGAAATACCTGCGATAAAGCAAAGCGTTCGAATCAAACCTGACCAAGCAACTTTTCTCCCAAACAAGGAAAAATTTTTTGCGCTTTCCTGATCATCCAGTAAAATTCCAGTATAAACTGGCAGAAGAGGAAAAATACAGGGGGAAAAGAAGGACAAGATTCCTGCTAAAAAAACGGAGATTGAAAATACTATCGTTTCCAATAAAGAACCAACTTTCTTAAGATTTCTAATCCTATTTTACTATAATCAATTTCATTTGTATGATTTCTGCTACGCAAATTGAATTAGCCAGTATTTGAAAGATTTGTTCCGGTATTAGTTCATTCAGATTCTGCCCCCAAAATGCCCCAAAGCAAACAAAAAAGCCTACTGACCAAGCTAGAAAGCTTGATACAATAGGTTTTTTAAAGGCTGATTATTTAACAGCGTCTTTAAGAGCTTTACCAGCTTTGAATGCTGGAACTTTAGAAGCTGCAATTGTGATTTCTTTACCAGTTTGTGGGTTGCGACCTTTACGTGCAGCACGCTCACGAACTTCAAAGTTACCAAAACCGATCAATTGAACTTTTTCACCAGCTGCAAGGTAGTCAGCTACTGCTGCGAATACAGCTTCAACTGCTGCCGCTGAGTCTTTCTTAGTCAATTCTGTAGCTTCTGCTACTTTAGCGATCAAATCTTGTTTGTTTGCCATGTTAATGATTCCTCCAATTTAATTTCTAATTAACAAATATAATCATATCCTAAAATCCCTTTTAGGTCAAGTTAAAAACGCTATTTCTTCCCATTTTCTTTATTTTTTTAGGAGTGGTAACGTACCAAAATAGCCCAAGCATTCTCACCTGTGTGCGTTTGAATAATGGAACCCGTTTCCAAAACAGAAATTGGCTGTTCAACATAAGCTTGTAAGCTTTCTTTCATCTCTTTTGCCCAATCAACACTACCAGAATATGAAATTCCAATCTCTGCTACAGAACGTTCAGAGAGCGATGTTCTCAACTCATCCAACCATTTTTTAAAAGTTTTAGCACCACGACCTTTAACCATTGGCTGCAATTCATGGTCCTTCATCTGCATGACAACACGGATATTAAGAAGAGAACTCAACAATCCAGTTACACGGCCAATTCGTCCACCTTTAACAAGATTTTCCAAAGTTGAAACACCAATATAGAGCTCTGTATGGTTTTTTATCTCTTCAACGTGAGATAAAATTTCCGCCATATCTTTGCCTTCTTGTGCTAATTTCGCAGCCTCAACAACTTGGAATTTCAAGGCTTGGTCAGTAAAGGAACTATCGATCACCGTCACGTCGGCAGTAGATAGGCTGGCACCTTGGCGTGCTGCTTCTACAGTCCCCGAAAGAGCATGGGACATATGAATAGCAAGAATCTGGCTACCATCTTTGCATAGGTCTTCAAAAACTTCAGCGAAGACACCTACAGGTGGTTGACTTGTCTTAGGAAGATTCTTACTTGCTTGCATCAACTGAAGAAATTTACCTTCTTCTTTTAAATCAGCATCAGAATAAACAACATTATCAATCATTACAGATAATGGAACAATTGTAATATCTAATTGTTTTACGAGTTCTGGTTCAATAGTAACAGATGAATCGGTTACAATCTTAATTTTTGTCATAGTATCAATCTTTCTATTTTAGGATTCAGATTGGTTTTCTTACTTCTAATTATATCAAAAAAAGATTAAAAATCCTAATGGAGTCAATCAAATTTTCCGTAAAAATTTGATATAATCAACTTATAAGAAAAGAGGTGTCCTATGATTAAAAAAATTTACCCCATTTTTACCATTTTACTAGGTGCTGCTATTTATGCTTTTGGGCTGACTTATTTTGTAGTTCCTCATCATCTCTTTGAAGGAGGGGCGACAGGTATTACCCTCATCACCTTTTATCTTTTTAAAATCCCTGTTTCGCTCATGAACTTGCTGATTAACATTCCCCTTTTCATACTAGCTTGGAAAATCTTTGGAGCAAAGTCCCTCTATTCTAGTTTACTAGGAACTTTAGCCTTATCCGCCTGGTTGGCCTTTTTTGAACGTATTCCCCTTCATATTGACCTTCAAGGTGATTTACTGATTACTGCACTCATAGCGGGAATTCTATTGGGAATTGGTCTTGGAATTATCTTTAATGCTGGAGGTACAACTGGTGGTACTGATATTCTAGCTCGTATTCTCAATAAATACACTCATATATCCATGGGAAAACTGCTCTTTATCCTAGATTTTTGTATTCTCATGCTTATTCTCCTAATCTTCAAGGATTTGAGATTGGTTTCCTACACGCTCTTATTTGATTTTATCGTTTCTCGTGTCATTGATTTGATTGGCGAAGGAGGCTATGCTGGTAAAGGCTTTATGATTATCACAAAACGTCCTGACCAACTTGCTAAAGCGATTAATGATGACCTAGGAAGAGGCGTTACTTTTATTTCTGGTCAAGGCTACTATAGTAAAGAAAATTTGAAAATCATTTACTGTATTGTCGGTAGAAATGAGATTGTGAAAATGAAGGAAATGATTCATCGAATCGATCCTCAAGCCTTTATAACCATTACAGAAGCCCATGAAATCCTTGGAGAAGGATTCACCTTTGAAAAAGAATAAAAAGAGGTAGTGTAGTGACCTCAAAAGTTAGACTTATTCATCTATCTTTTGGGTTACAAACAACCTCTTTTTTAATTATCCAAACTCTTAAGACCAATTCCGAGCTACTTCTTCGTCAGCCTTTAACTGATCCACTAATTGGTCAACTGAGTCAAATTTGGTCATATCTCGAATGCGATCAAGCCAATAAACCATGACGGTTTCCCCATAAATATCTTGATTAAAATCAAAAATATTGACTTCAAAACGTGCTTCTTCTCCATCAAAGGTCACATTTTTCCCGACACTAGCCATAGCACGATACTTCTGTCTTTGAATCTCAACATCAACGACATAAACGCCATCTGCTGGCATATAAGTACGATCTAAAAGCACCAAATTAGCTGTTGGATAACCAATCGTACGACCACGAGCATTGCCATGAACCACCATACCTCTTGATGGAAGCGATGCCCCCAAAAGTTCTCCTGCTTCTTTCACATTTCCATCTAAAATAGCTTGACGGATACGAGTTGAACTAATCTTTCCTTTCTCATCTTCTACAGGTGGAACGATAATGACTTCTCCATCAAAGTAATCCTTTAAGTCTTCTGCCGTTTTTTGGTCAGAACCAAATGTATAATCAAAACCTGCAACAATAATTTTGGCATTCATAGCCTTGATATAAGTTGCAAAAAATTCTTCTGCCGTGAGACTAGCGAATTGACTACTAAAATCAAGGAGATATAATTCTTCTACACCTTCTCGTTTTAATTTTCTTTCACGTTCAGCAGGGTTCAAAATATGTAAAAACAGATCAGGATGATAAGGTTCTAAAGCGATCTTTGGAGATTCATTAAAGGTCATAACGACGATAGGTAATAAATCTTTTCTCGCAGCCTTATTGGCAACACGAAATAATTCTTGATGCCCCTTGTGTATACCATCAAAATAGCCGAGAACAACGACTGAATCAGATGGTGTGCCAATATCTTTTTGGTTTTTTATAGGAATAGTAATAATCATAAAATAATTATATCATAGCGATAGCTATTTCTGGAACAGAAAATCTGAAATGTCGTTTTTTTCACCTGAAGTGTACTATTTTAGAAGAATTATGTTTTTAAAATCAGAAAAACGCATTATACCAGGTACTTTAAAAGCTTGATACAATGCGTTTTTTATGAAAAGATTTAATGGGTTTTCTAACAAAATGAATTTCCAGCAGTATTTCCGCTTTCTATTAATAAGTCCCTTCTTCACCTTGACTAGTCAAGATAACAGGTCCATCTTTCGTAATGACAAATTGGTGTTCATACTGACATGACAATCCACCGTCAATGGTCTTATGCGCCCAACCAGTCTTCATATCTGTGTCGATTTCCCAGTCACCTGTATTGATCATTGGTTCAATGGTCAATACCATACCTTCACGAAGACGAAGTCCACGACCTGCAATACCGTAGTTGGGAACCATTGGTTCTTCATGCATAGTTGGACCAACACCATGACCAACCAAATCACGCACTACACCGTAACCACGACTTTCAGCGTATTCTTGAATCGCCGCACCGATATCACCGATACGATTTCCAACAACAGCCTGCTCAATCCCCTTGTACATAGCTTCTTTAGTTACATCCATCAAGTTTTTCACTTCTTCGGACGGTGTACCAACAGCATAAGCCCAACATGAGTCTGCAAGACCACCAGAATAGCTCTGAGTGTATTTCTTCATTTGCTCAACATTGTTGAAGTTTAATTTTGAGACATTCAAGTCAGATTTAGCAATAGGACCTCCCAAAACCATATCAACTTTGAGCAAATCACCATCTTTCAAGATATAGTGACGAGGGAAAGCATGAGCCACTTCATCATTAAGAGAGCAACAGGTAGCATAAGGATAGTCCATCATTGCACCGTCAACCCCAATCTGAAGTGGAAGAAAATTTTCTTCCTTGCAACGACGGCGAACGTATTCTTCAACTTCCCACATATCTACGCCTGGCTTAATCAAATCACGCAAGCCAATATGGATACTTGCGAGGAAATCACCGGCTTTATCCATAGCTTCGATTTCACGAGCTGATTTTAATGTTATCATTTTTTCTCCTAGTTTCTAATTAATTTTAACGGTTACATTTGCTTTTGAAACAATCTGATGACCATGATAAATATCGTAATCAATAATAGCTGATCGTCTAGTATGATGAATAATGCGTGCTTGAATGCGTAGTATATCATCTATCTGAACAGCCTGCAAAAAGTAGATTAGCATCTGCTCGATGATGAGATTGCGCCCACTATTAACAACTAAATCTTGAGTCATGTGGGTCAGAATTTCTGCCAATACACCATTAGCCAAAACACCGTTTTTCTCAAGCATAAAGGGTTCCACTGTAATCACTACTTCATCATGGTGATAAGAAAGTTTTTGACCAATCTGCTCAGAAAAAGTAGGTAGAGCAGAAACTTGTGAACGGCTCATCTTTTCCATTACATCTCGTCTGGTTACAACTCCAAGCAAGGTTTGATTATTCCGAACAACCGGTACCATTTCAAAGTCTTCAGCAATCATCCGTTGACTTACATTGGCAATATTTGTCGATAATCCAACCAAAAACAGACTACGAGACATGACCTTGTCAATTGTGGTACTTGGTGACTTATCACCAGCGTCTCTCATGGTTACAACTCCAACAACAATCTGGTGTTGATTGATAACTGGGAAACGGCTACTACGATTCTTACGAACTAAGTCCAAATAATCTTTGACTGTGTCGGTTTCTCTCAGAAAACCATATTCATGACTCGGACGATAAAGTTTCTCAACTGTCAGAATATCAGTCTTGATTTGTACATTTGACAGGGCTTTATTGATCATGGTCGCGACAGTGAAAGTGTCATGTTTGCTTCTTAAAACAGGAATTCCTTTTTGATTGGCCAGTTTAAGCACATCATCATGAACCTGAAATCCTCCTGTCACAAGAACAGCATTTTCATTTTCAAGCGCTAACAGTTGGATACGGGTACGGTCTCCGACAATCAAGAGCCCCCCATCGTGAAGGTAAGACAAGATATTTTGTTCAGTCATGGCACCAATTGAAAACTTACTGAATTCTCTCTCTAAACCTTCTTGTCCAGCCAAAACCTCAGAAGAAGTCACTTCTGCAATTTCAGCAAAAGTTAATCTTTCAATCGCAACTTTCTGGGATTTAACACGGATAGTACCACTTCTAGGACGAGTCTCTACAATTCCACGGTTTTCAGCTTCTTTAATGGCCCGATAGGCAGTTCCATCACTGACTCCCAGATGGTTTGAAATGCTACGAACACTGACCCTTTTACCTACTGGTAATTCCTCCAAATAGCTTAGAATTTCCTGATGCTTACTCATTGAATTCTCCTTTTACATACCGAAATTCAAGATAATCTCGCATTTTTCTTGTGTAACGATCACTTCCCTTAAACTGACGAAACAAACTAAATCCAGACTTAAGAGCAACTCTTTGGCTAGCTTCATTTTCAAGGTGGGTAATGATAGATAATTGTTTTAAGCCAAATTCCTCAAAAGAAAGCTGACAAATTTTTCTAACAACCTCTGTCATAAATCCTTGCGACCAAGCATCTTTTCTCAAAAAATAGCCAAGCTCCGCTTCTTTTTTGATTTCATCTAACTTCTCAAATTTAATAGAACCAATCATTTGTTGATTTTTCTGGTCACAAATTGCCCACACTCCCAAAGGGGACTTCATAAAGTAATTGGCCAACGCATATTGACTCTCTTCTAGACTTACCTGAGTTGGGAAAATAAATTGTAAATTTTCAGGATCTGAGGCTATCTCATGGAAGTCTT
>NZ_JUQO01000237.1 GCF_001074635.1 Streptococcus mitis | reverse complement strand
CATTGAAATTCAAGTTCATCATCAGAATTTTTTCATCAATCGCCTGTGGGCTTATCTGTGTAGTCAGGTCAATCAAAATCTTGAAAAAATTCGCCAACGAGAAGGTGATACCCACCAGAGTTACAAGCATATCGCTCCTGTCTACGCCATTGCAATCGTAGATAGCAATTATTTCCAAGATGACTTGGCTTTCCACAGCTTTAGTATGCGCGAGGACACGACAGGTGAGGTCTTAACTATCAAAAACAATGGACAGGAACACCATCTAGTCAAGATGGCATTCTTGGAACTCAAAAAATACAGAGAAACCAGCAAAGACGAGGTTCGTAAACCGTGGTTGGAGTTT
>NZ_JUQO01000236.1 GCF_001074635.1 Streptococcus mitis | reverse complement strand
AGTACAGCCTGCGGCTAGCTTCCTAGTTTGCTCTTTGATTTTCATTGAGTATTAAATACTTTTTCCAGGTAATAGTGTAACTGGTAAAAAGTAACCAGTTGTCGCAACTTCCTTGCCTTCTATCTTCTGCAAGAGAAGATCAACAGTGAGTTGGGCAATCTCTTTCAAGGGTTGCTTGATAGTAGCCAGTTGAGGGTAGTAATTTTCGATAAAATAAGTCCCATCATAGCCGATGACCTTGAGCTCTTCAGGGACAGAGATGCCCAGTTCTTGAGCGATTTTAATGACCAGAATAGCTGTTAAGTCATCTGAAGCAAAAATGGCATCTGGTTTTTGACGGGTCAAGATATTCTTGATTTCCATTTCTTTTCTGACAGGAGAAAAGTCACTGGAAACATTGATAATAGGAGCTTTAGGGAGTACAGAAGCAAAACCAGCGTGGCGCAGTCCAGTTGGTGAATTGGAATTGTCATTCCCTGTAATCATGATGATAGATTGGGCGCCTGTCTTAACCAAAGTCTGGGCAGCAAGAACCCCACCAGCATAGTTGTCAGAGGAAACGACTGGAATGTCTGGAGACAAGTTTCGGTCAAAGGAAATAATCGGCGCCGTCACACGATTGTAGTCTTCAATTCCTAGGTTGTGACTACCCGAAATGATGCCGTCTACCTGATTGGCTTCCAACATTTCGATGTATTCGCGTTCCTTTTCAGAATCGTGCTCACTGTTGCAGATGATGGTCTTATAACCATTTTTGAAGAGTTGGTGTTCAAATTTATCAATCAATTCTGCATAGAAAACATTGGAAATATTTGGGAAAATCAAGCCGATTAACTTAGCTGACTTTCCTTGCAGACTACGAGCCAGATTGTTGGGTTTATAGCCCAATTCTCGCATGGCTTCATTTACTTTTTGAATGGTTTTCTCTGATAAATAGCCTTTTTTATTGATAACCCGAGAAACGGTAGTAGGGCTGACGCCTGCAAGTTTGGCGACATCAGTTAGTTTTGCGACCATAATCTAATTCATAGTAAGTTCCAGTTGGGTTTCCAGATTTGATGAGGATACCATTTTGGTCTGCATGTGGGAAGACACGACCAGAAAATACTTTTTCTCCTTTATTGATGAAAATTTCAAAGACAGAGTTATCGATGAAAATCGTAGCAGTAGTAGCCTGATTATCGATAGGGCAAGAACGAGTTGTCCCAAATTCTTGAGCGTACTGTTCACCAGCCTGGCTACGATCCACTGTCACTTGACCGTTTACAAGGTCAAGGTTGATTGAAAGTCCCTTGCCTTCTTTATCAGCAAGTAAGACAATCTCGCTTTGGCTATTGGCTTCCAAGTTGAGTTCAAGCTCGTAAGTGTTATTAGTTTGGACACGGTTTGAGAAGGCTTCTTCAGACGCACGAAGCTCCTTGATAGCTGCGACTGGGTATTGGTAGAGTTTGCCATCTTTGATAGTCAGTTCTTTAACCAAAGAGAAGGTTCCTTGGTGGTCAAAACGGTCAGATGGGTAAGAAACATCTGGTAATCCAAGCCAGCTAACTGCTAGAGCACGTCCATCAGGAGCGTTGAAGGCTTGGGTTGCATAGGCTTCAAAACCATAATCCATGTTTTGAAGTTGAGACACATCTACCATTTTAGCATTTTCAGGGTCAAAGGAAGCTCCGATTTTATACATATTTGGATAGATATTATCGTAGTCTAGAACCTTCTTATCCAATCCTTGTGGGCAGTAAAGAAGGACAGGTTGCTCTCCTACAAAGACCAGATTTGGGCATTCCATCATATAGGCAGTGCGATCGTTAGCAAAGTCAAGGTCGCCAACTGCTTGCCAGTTTGTGTAGTCATTGTCAATAGCTTTGTAGAGACGGACGAAGCCTTTTTTCTCCAAGTCCTGTCCACCGACGATGGCATAATATTGACCTTTAAAATTAAAAATTTGCGGATCGCGGAAGTGGTCTGTAGAATCTGCTGGTTGGTCAATTAAAATCTTGTCAATCTTCGTAATATTGCCATCCTTGTTCATCAAAGCCCCAATCTGGTATGGGTGACGGATCCAGTTTTCATCTCGGACATTTCCCGTATAGAATAGGAACAAATTATCGCCAAATTGCATAGCAGAACCCGAGTAGGCGCCGTGGCTATCTAATGGAGTATCAGGCAAAACTTTGACACCAGTTTCTGTGAAGTGAACCAAGTCCTCGCTTTCCAATTGCACCCAAGATTTCAAACCGTGGGCTGCACCAAATGGAAAGTTCTGATAAAAAACGATCCACTTCCCATCAAAGTAAGAAAAGCCATTTGGGTCGTTGAGGAGTCCTGTTTTTGGCTCAACATGGTAATGAGTATGCCATGGAGATTGTGCCATATTTTCTTTAATATTCTTAATTTCTTCTTGTGTCCAATCTTGATAAAGTCTGTAACGACGCTCAGTAGTCCATTCCATTCTTTCATTCCTCCAAAAATCTTATCACTTTTAATAGTAACCGTTTTCGGAAAAAAAAGCAAGCCTTTTATGTTAAAAAAGAGAAAAAACTGTCAAACGTTTGTCATAAAATAAATACAGGAAATCAATCATATTTTCACGATAATATGAAAGATAATGAAATAAAACCTTTTTAAACTAAGATTTCAAACTTATTTTTTCAAGAAATGCCTGATAAAACAGTCGAAAGCAATCAATTTGAAGTGTGTCCACTAAGTGGATAGAATATTTTTCTGCAAAACGCTTGACATATTTCTAAAACATGATAAAATAATAGTCGTAGGGCGAATAAAATCGCTTTCAAACAATAACAAAATTTTATATAAGGAGATTTTTGCAAATGAACAATCAGGAAATTGCAAAAAAAGTCATCGATGCCTTGGGTGGACGTGAAAATGTCAACAGTGTAGCTCACTGTGCGACTCGTCTTCGTGTCATGGTCAAAGATGAAGGAAAAATCAATAAAGAAGTGATTGAGAACTTGGAAAAAGTTCAAGGTGCTTTCTTTAACTCAGGTCAATACCAAATCATCTTTGGTACTGGTACAGTAAACAAAATGTACGATGAAGTTGTTGCACTTGGTTTACCAACATCATCTAAAGATGACATGAAAGCAGAAGCTGCTAAACAAGGGAACTGGTTCCAACGTGCTATCCGTACTTTCGGTGACGTTTTCGTTCCAATCATCCCAGTTATCGTAGCGACAGGTCTCTTCATGGGTGTGCGTGGTCTTTTCAATGCTCTTGAAATGCCACTTCCAGGAGACTTTGCAACTTACACACAAATCTTGACAGATACAGCCTTCATCATCTTGCCAGGTTTGGTTGTGTGGTCAACCTTCCGTGTATTCGGTGGAAATCCTGCCGTTGGTATCGTTCTTGGTATGATGCTTGTTTCTGGCTCACTTCCAAACGCTTGGGTAGTCGCTTCAGGTGGTGAAGTAACGGCTATGAACTTCTTTGGTTTCATCCCTGTTGTTGGTTTGCAAGGTTCCGTTCTTCCAGCCTTCATCATCGGGGTTGTCGGAGCAAAATTTGAAAAAGCTGTCCGCAAGGTCGTTCCAGATGTCATTGACCTCTTGGTAACACCATTTGTGACACTTTTGGTCATGTCTATCCTTGGACTCTTTGTCATCGGACCAGTCTTCCACATTGTTGAAAACTATATCCTTATTGGTACAAAAGCAATTCTTGGCTTGCCACTTGGTCTTGGTGGTTTCTTGATTGGTGGGGTTCACCAATTGATCGTCGTGTCAGGTGTGCACCACATCTTCAACTTGCTTGAAGTGCAATTGCTTGCTGCTGACCATGCTAACCCATTCAACGCTATCATCACTGCGGCTATGACAGCTCAAGGTGCTGCGACTGTTGCGGTTGGTGTTAAAACTAAAAATCCAAAACTGAAAACACTTGCTTTCCCAGCTGCTCTTTCTGCCTTCCTCGGTATTACAGAGCCTGCTATCTTCGGGGTGAACTTGCGTTTCCGTAAACCATTCTTCCTTTCATTGATTGCTGGTGCAATCGGTGGTGGATTGGCTTCAATCCTTGGACTTGCTGGTACTGGTAGTGGTATCACTATCATCCCTGGTACAATGCTTTATGCAGGTAATGGACAACTTCCACTATACCTTCTTATGGTAGCTGTATCATTTGCACTTGGTTTTGCTCTTACTTACATGTTTGGTTATGAGGATGAAAAAGAAGTTGCTACTGAAGTAGAGACAGAACGTTTGGTCCAAGAAGAAACAACTGGTAACATTCCAGCAGCTCTTCAAAATGAAACACTTGTAACTCCTATCGTTGGTGATGTTGTAGCTCTTGCTGATGTCAATGACCCAGTCTTCTCAAGTGGAGCTATGGGACAAGGTATCGCTGTGAAACCAAGTCAAGGTGTGGTATATGCACCAGCTGATGCTGAAGTTTCGATTGCCTTTCCAACAGGACACGCTTTTGGTTTGAAAACAACTGATGGTGCTGAAGTTTTGATTCACGTTGGTATTGACACTGTATCTATGAATGGTGAAGGTTTTGAAGCAAAAGTTGCTCAAGGTGATAAGGTTAAAGCTGGCGATGTTCTTGGAACCTTTGACTCAAACAAAATCGCTGCAGCGGGACTTGATGATACAACAATGGTTATCGTTACAAACACAGCTGACTACGCTTCAGTAGCTCCAGTCGCAACAGGTTCAGTTGCGAAGGGGGATGCTGTGATCGAAGTGAAAATCTAATCAATCCTCTCAAAATGAAAACGAACAAATGACATGTTTGTTCGTTTTTGCTTGAATGGTAAGATTTACAGAGGAAAATCTAAAAAATAGAGAAATTTAGACTTTCGAAATATGCTATAATAAAGAAAATAAAAACAAGAGGTTTATCATGACAAAATTATATGGAAGCTTGGAAGCGGGCGGTACAAAGTTTGTCTGTGCTGTCGGTGATGAAAACTTTAATGTTGTAGAAAAAACACAATTCCCAACAACAACTCCAATCGAAACAATCGATAAAACCATTGAGTTCTTCTCAAAATTCGATAACCTTGCTGGTCTTGCAGTTGGTTCATTTGGTCCGATTGATATTGATAAAAACTCAAAAACCTATGGCTTTATCACAACGACTCCAAAACCAAACTGGGCAAATGTGGACTTGCTTGGAGCCCTTCGTCGTGCCCTCAACGTGCCAATGTACTTCACAACAGACGTAAACAGCTCTGCCTACGGTGAAGTGGTTGCCCGTAATAATGCTGGTGGTCGTATCGAAAACTTGGTTTACTATACAATCGGTACAGGTATCGGTGCAGGTGTCATCCAACGTGGCGAGTTTATCGGTGGTGTGGGTCACCCTGAGATGGGTCACTACTATGTGGCTAGACACCCAATGGATATTGAAAAAGAGTTTAAGGGCGTTTGTCCTTTCCATAAGGGATGTTTGGAAGGCTATGCAGCTGGTCCAAGTTTGGAAGCTCGTACAGGTGTTCGTGGGGAAAACATTGAACTCAACAACCCTGTTTGGGATGTTCAAGCCTACTATATCGCTCAAGCTGCGGTTAATGCGACAGTGACTTTCCGCCCAGACGTGATTGTCTTCGGTGGAGGGGTCATGGCTCAACAACACATGCTGGACCGTGTCCGTGAGAAATTTACATCTCTTCTTAATGGCTACCTACCAGTACCAGATGTGCGTGACTACATCGTCACTCCAGCAGTCGCAGGAAATGGTTCTGCTACTCTTGGAAACTTTGTTCTTGCAAAAGAAGTTTCAAAATAAAGCACAAAATCCGCTTGGGAAACCAAACGGATTTTTTACATGTTAAAGCATTTGCCAGAAGAAGTCAATAATATAGGTCAGACCGTAGGTATAAACCACGAGGGTAAAGGGCTTGGTCAGAATGATGATGGTCATATAGCGCTTGAAACTCATCTTGGTCAGGGCAGCCAGCATACAGAGAAAGTCAGCTGGACTAATGGGCCAAATCATCATAAAGATAAAGAAACGGTCAAAACGATTGCCTTTATCCAACCAACCGATATACTTGTCATAGGTGCGCTTGCTGACGACGGACTGGACAAAGGCAGCCCCGTAGAGGCGCACCAGATAAAAGATAATGGCACAGCCAATCACGATACCGATATAGTTGTAGATTGTCCCGATGATGTGACCGTAGATAAAGACCCCAGCCACCGAGGTCAAGGCTCCAGGAATGATAGGGACGACCGTCTGTAAAATCTGTAAAAAGATAAAGAGAGGTGGCCCCCATATACCTGCCTGCTGTATAAAGGCAGAGAGGGTTTCCTTAGACTGTAAAACCCCAGCCTGATAAGCCCAAATACAGAAAATCAAACTCCCAACCCCACCGACAATCGATGAGATGTTGATAACTTGCTGCAGAAGGGGAGAAACAGCTTTCATTTGTTTATCATGTGACATGTGAACTCCTCATAGATAGTATAACTCTACTATACCATATTTTGGAGGAGAAAGGGGGAATGAGTCTTTTTGCTGAGGGAAGAGTGATGGATTTTGAGCCTAAACATGCTATAATAAAGGGAGCAGACATGTAGCAAAGGAGAGAGTATGATACAGGTAAAACCAGAACTGGAGATAGAAAAACAACTGATCAACCAACTGGTGACTGGGGAAAGTCAATGGACTTACAGAGATGACCTTAAAACAGAAGAGCAATTATGGGAAAACTTCTTTGAAAAGCTAGCCCAGAACAATGTTGCTCTATTGGCAGATCATCCCCTGACAGAACAGGAAAAACGCCAGATAAAGAATCAACTGAACTTTGTTAGCTACTATGATGCGGCCAAGTGGTTGGTCGGCGAAAATGGCATTGCCAAGGTTGAGGTTCAGAGAGAAGATGCTAGTTTGGGGACTATCCGTTTATCTGTCATTTGGCGAGACAATATCGCAGCTGGTAAGTCTAGTTATGAGGTTGTCAACCAAGTCGAGAGAGATAAGATAAATCCTCAGGATCAAGACCGCAGGCTAGATGTGACCCTCTTGATCAATGGCCTTCCAATGATTCAGATCGAGCTTAAAAGTCCCAGAGTTGCTTTTCTAGATGCCTTTCATCAAATTAAGAAGTATGATAGGGAAGGCAAGTTCCGTGGCATCTACTCTAGTTTACAGATGTTTGTTGTGACCAATAAGGTAGACACACGCTATATCGCTGCAGCCAGAGAAAATAAACTCAACAAGCAATTTCTAACCAAGTGGGTGGATAAGGACAACCACCCCATAACGAGCTTGACCAGCTTTGCCCATGAAGTCCTTTCCATCCCTCGTGCCCACCAGATGGTTATGCAGTATTCTGTCCTTGATGATAGTAAGAAGGCTCTTATCCTCTTACGTCCCTACCAGATCCACGCCATCGAAGCAGTGCAAGAAGCTTCTCGCCAGCAAGCATCAGGATATGTCTGGCACACGACAGGTTCAGGTAAGACCCTGACTTCTTATAAGGTAGCTCGGAATCTCCTCCAGATTCCATCTATTCAAAAGACGATTTTTGTCGTTGACCGCAGGGACTTGGACCAACAGACCACTTCGTCATTTCTCTCTTATGCGACCAATGATGTCATTGATATCGATGAGACGGATAATACTCATGATTTGGTCAAGCGACTAGGAAGTAATGATAAGCGTGTGGTGGTAACGACCATCCAGAAAATCATCACCATGATGCGTAAGTTTGATCAAGGTCTTTACCAAAGAGATGCGGACAAAATCAAGGGTCTCCGAGTGGCCTTTGTCGTGGATGAATGCCACCGTGCCGTAACACCTCAAACACAAAAAGACATTAAGGCTTTTTTTCCACAGTCTCTCTGGTATGGTTTTACAGGCACACCTATCTTTAAGGAGAATAAACGCCAGCAGGTCGGTGACCTAGCTCAGACCACCCAACAGCAATACGGTGACCGTCTCCATGAGTATACAGTCAAGGAAGCCATCCATGATGGTGCTGTTTTAGGCTTTAAGGTAGATTATCGCAATACCCTCATCACGGATAAATCTGAAAATGACATACCAGATACTGTCTATGAGAATGAGGAGCATATGCTGGAAGTCTTGGATGCCATTATCAATAAATCCCGTCAACAGTTAGGCTTCCAAAAGGGAGTAGGTAAGACCTACAATGCCATCCTGACCGTCAAATCCATCCCTCAAGCCCAAGCCTACTATGACCTGCTCAAACGAGTCAAAGCTGGGGAGACGAGAGTTAAGGTGTCGGAAAGGGTCAAGCAGGTCCTTCCAGACTTTCCAAAAGCGACTATCACCTACTCGGTCACAGAAAATGAAGAAGACTCAAGAGCCAACCAAGACCACATGAAGCAGGTTTTAGAAGACTACAACCAAGAGTTTGATACCCACTTTACCATGGCGGATCTTCGTGGCTTTAATACGGATGTCAATAACCGTCTAGCTCGAAAGCAGGACAAATACCTCTATCGCAATGAACAGTTGGATTTAGTCATCGTGGTCAATCGTCTCCTAACGGGATTTGATGCCCCTTGTCTGTCAACTCTTTTTATCGACCGCAAGCCTATGCAACCGCAGGACTTGATTCAGTCTTTTAGCCGAACCAACCGGATCTTTGACAGCAGTAAGACCTATGGTCATATCATCACCTTCCAAAAGCCTCTAGCCTTTAAGGAAGCAGTGGATAATGCCCTCAAACTCTACTCAAATGGTGGAGAAAACGAGATCCTAGCTCCAAGCTGGGAAGAGGAGAAGAGAAACTTTTTGAGGAGTTGCAGTGATTTCAAAAATCTTGCTACTGATGACTATGTGAATGGTCTAGATTTCGAGCAAGTCTCTACGCCTGAGTTGAGGAAACTAGCTAAAACCTATCAAGCCTTTGATAAATACCTAGCCTCTATCCTAGTGTATAAAGAGTATGATGAGGAAGAAGTTTACAGTCAGACAGGACTTGATGGAGAAAAGTTGGAAAGGTATCTGGGTCTTTATCGCAATGTCCTTGCAGAATTAAAAAGCCGAATAGAGGATGATGACGATGGAGAGCCCCTTGATATTCACTATGAACTAGAGTCTATCCAAGTGGATGAGATCAACTATGCCTATATCCTAACCTTAATCCAAAGCCTGATCGAGCAAGGTCAAAGTCAAGAAAAGAACCTAAGCGCTCAAGATAAGGAAGCCGTGGATAACTATATTGAGAGCCTTGAGAAGACCAATCCAAATCTTGCTCAGATTATCACTGAACTATGGAGAGAAGTCCAAGCAAATCCAGAAAACTATCGTGGTCAGTCTATTGCCAATATCTTGGATCAGATGATCGAGGCGGTTATCCAGCAACATATCCGAGTCTTTAGCAAACGTTGGTATGTCGGAGAGGATGAACTCCGTTACTATGTCGAACACTACCGCAAGGGAGCCAAAAAACAACTAGGAGAGAGCCAGCTGACCAAGAGCCAGCGCTATCAGGACTATAAGATAGAAGTGGCAGATGCCCTCAATCCCCTCCTCTATAAAAAACAAATCAAGGAAGCCTATACCCAGCTTGTCGAAGAAGTCATTGAGCCATTGAGGGTTGGGAGATAGGTCTTCGAGACTTAGAACAGGTCTCTATCCTAAAGTTTACATGTATTCTGGGTTTAGAATAGCCTTAATTCCATAAATTTACAAGCATTCTAAGATTCGAATAGCTTATCTGAGAAAGTTTTGAGGTATTCTAGCTTTCGAATAGTCGTCTTCCCTAAAGTTTATATGTATTCTAAAGTTAGAAAAGTTAAAATCTAAAAATAGTAAGAGTCTCTATCTGATGGACGGAGTGTGTGTCCAGTCAGATAGGGATTTTTTAATACTCTTCGAAAATCCAATTCAAACTACGTCAGCTTCGCCTTACCGTACTCAAGTACAGCTTGCGGCTAGCTTCCTAGTTTGCTCTTTG
>NZ_JUQO01000235.1 GCF_001074635.1 Streptococcus mitis | reverse complement strand
AGAGTACTTGGTTTGGGACCAAGGTGTCGCAGGTTCGAATCCTGTCTTCCCGATATATGGCGGTGTAGCTCAGCTGGCTAGAGCGTCCGGTTCATACCCGGGAGGTCGGGGGTTCGATCCCCTTCGCCGCTATAATGATCTTGTTGGACCTTTAGCTCAGCTGGTTAGAGCTCTCGGCTCATAACCGAGTGGTCGTAGGTTCAAGTCCTACAAGGTCCATTTGAATAGCATGGAGGATTACCCAAGTCCGGCTGAAGGGAACGGTCTTGAAAACCGTCAGGCGT
>NZ_JUQO01000234.1 GCF_001074635.1 Streptococcus mitis | reverse complement strand
TTTGAGCAGCCTACGGCTAGCTTCCTAGTTTGCTCTTTGATTTTCATTGAGTATAATTCTTTAGAATACGCAAAAACTAGAACTGGCAGTCAGTTCTAGTTTTTATGTGGTTCTTACTCTGTATCAAGGACGAAGTAAAAGGTGCTTGGAAGACCAAACACCTTTTCGATTATTCATTTTCTTCAGTTACAAATTGACTAAGCAGTCCGTTGATAAAGCGGGCTGATTTTTGATCTGAAAAATTCTTAGCAAGTTCAATGGCTTCATTGACTGCTACCAGCTGAGGTGTATCAAATGATATAATTTCAAAGATACCCAAGCGTAGTAAGTTTTTTTCGACCAAGGTCAATCGTTCAACTGTCCAGCCTGACTTGAGGTGCTGGTTGATTTGTTTATCCAACTCGTCTTTTTGAGCTTGAACACCAGAAACCAAGTTTAGAAGAAAGGCAGGGATTTGCACATCTGCATCTTCACGGTCATGCGTGTAGGCAAAGTGACAAGCTGTTTCCATATCTGTGCCGAATTCAAGGCTCATGAGAGCTTGAAAAGCGCATTTACGAAGTTCGCGTCTAGATTCTAATAATGGACTAGTCATTGAGGAAGTCCTCGTTAAATAGATCTTTCAACTCTGGTTTAGGTGTTTTGTCTGGAACAATTCCTGTAACATGGATATTGACAGCAGAAAGTTCCACATCAGCCATATCACGGACGGCATCTTTGACCGCTTTTTGAATAGCAAGAGCAACTTTTGGTACTTTCACACCATACTCAAGGTAGAGGTAGATGTCAGCAGTTAGTTCTTCGTTGCTTTCTTTTAAGTAGACGCCACGACCAAGAGAGAGTTTTGATAGGGTATCAGATACGGATTTATTTGAAAATGAGTGGACACCATCAACTTTTGCAGTTGCGATGGCAATGATTTTTTCAAGTACACGTGGAGCGATAACGATTTCGCCAAATTGTTCTTCAATTCCCATAGAATGACCTCTTTCTAGAGATTAGGCACGAGAAACGTAAGTTCCTTCTGCAGTGTTGATGATCAATTTTTGTCCAGCTTCGATGAAGTCAGGAACGTTGACAACAAGTCCAGTTTCCATAGTTGCTGGTTTACCAGAACCTGTAACAGTAGCACCTTTGATAGATGGTTGTGTTTCAGCGACTGTCAATTCAACAGTAGTTGGTACAGTTACACCGATTACTTCAGTTCCGTAGAATTGGATTTTCACATCAGAGTTTTCAAGGATGTAAAGCAATTCATTTTCAACGTTTACGACTGGGATTTCGTATTGGTCGTAAGTTTCAGTGTTCATGAAGTAGGCAGTTTCATCCATTTTGTACAAGTATTGAGCTGGGACAGTCTCGATAATAGCTTGTTCGAATTTTTCTTCTGGACGGTAGCTTGTATCAAATGTAGAACCAGTACGGACATCACGTAATTTCATACGCATGATCGTGTTCCCTTTACCTGGTTTGTGGTGGCTAGCTTCCAAAACGCGGATCAATTTTCCGTCTGCAGTTTCAAATGTCATACCAGCTTTCAATTTGCTTGCTTCAATCATGTTTTTACCTCTTTAATAAATATTATTACTCTTCATTCTACCATAAAAGGACTGAAAAAGAAAGTTGGAGGTAGGATAATGGAGATATTTATATAAATTTATACTTGGACGAAAAAATGTTTTAGAAGGGTATATTTTTTAAATGAAATTTATAAGCAAATATCATAAAAATTACTTTGAAATATGATATACTCTTATAAGAGTATATTTGTACCCAAGTGTGCATATATATATATATATAAGGCGGTAAGTTATGTTTAAATTGTCGAGACAACAAAAAGATCATCGTTATTTTTGTGGAAATAGATACGAAAAATATTCGATTAAAAAATTAAAAGTTGGTGCTGCGAGTGTCTTAATCGGGGCAGGATTTTTGTTTGGTTACAATGTAGATACGGTAGAAGCAGCCTCTGCTACTGAAACCACTGAAGCGGTAGTAAAGAAGGATGATGATACGGGACTAAACCAAGCTCAAGAAAATACGCAAGCAGGAACTGTCTCTGAGCCAAAAGCAGATAGTGAAACAAAAGCAGAGTTGGCTGAGAAACCAAAATCAAATGCAGGGCTAGAAAAGTCAGCTGAGCCAGTAACACCTGTAAAAGAAAATGAAAAAGAAGCTGAACAAGCTTCAGCAGTTTCAGCACATACTAACACTGCAGCAGCAACTGAGACAAAACCATCTGTCGATTTATCTCTCTTGCAAGCAAAATTAGCAGATTTAGAAGCTCAAATTGAACGTATCCGAGGAAATAAAAAACAAGCTTCTCAAATCCAAAATGCTGAAAAACTTGTTGCTGACGCTAGACAATATCTAGAAGCTTTGAGTACTACTCAAAAAGAAGTAGATGCTAAAGCTAAAGAAATTAGCTCATTAACTTCTATCTTAAAATCAATTAAAGCTGAAGAAATAGTAAAAGAAAATAAAAATACTGATAGCCGTAATGGTAAAAAGATGCAAGAAGGAACTGGTTTCAGAGAAGGTGGAGCAGCTGGTACAGGTGTTGGCGCAGATGTAGTAGATGCGACAAGTACACCAGCTGTAGCAAGAGGTGAATATACAAAGAGAGAAGATGCAGAAGCATTCACTAAACAAGTTACATGGTTAGATTTTGGTGATGTTGCTCACTGGGAAAACATAGATAACGAAGGTGGAAAGATTTACTTAAAAGAAGGTTCAAAATATAGTAAAGAAGTTATACCAGGTTACGTCATTAATATCAAAGTGAAATCGTTAAAACCTTTCCAAGCAACAGAAATTTATAGAAAACGTATGGAAGCAGCTAATGCTTCAGAAGAAGAAAAAGCAACTTTCAATCCAAATGCTACAAACCAACATTTTGGCGAAGGCAGTGGGCCTTCTAGAGTAACAGCTGACCAACAAGATGGTACATGGTCTGAAGTTCGAAATAATGGAATTGATACAGGAAATAAGAAGACATCAATTGGAGCAGGTGATTGGTCAAATATTGGGGTTCAATTTGAAATTAGCGCAACTTATAAGGGGAAAAACGTACGTCCAGCAGTTATTATGAATGATTCCGAGAGTGCGAACCATGGAGAAAATATTATTTTAACAACAAATGGTAGCCCTTGGGAACGAGTACTTGAATTGAAAAAAGAAAGGTTTGTAGGAGGAACATTTACACCTACACCTTATAAACCAATCAATAATTATAATTTAAGACATGAAGATTATCCGCAATCAGGAGGTCAAAATAATGCAAATCAGTTATTAGGTGCAATGAGAGGAGGTCTTCTAACATTAGCTGATGGAACAAAATTTGCTCCAAAATATATGACTAACCCGGATCAAGAAATGGGAGGTCTAGGAACAGGAGTATTTGGTCCTGTTACTTCTTCTGGTGGTTATAGTCTTCCAGTATTGATGACGAAAGATGCAACTGAAGTTGGATTGTATATTTTATCAGGAGGGATACAAACTGCTATGATGGGTGTGATTCCAATTGATGAAGGAGACGCTCCTGAAAGTTATGGAAAAGCATCTCATACGATTAATACTGTAAATGGTGTAACGGGTGGTGAAGTAAAACAACCATATTTAGGAAGTACACGACCAGATATGGATACAGGCACTACTAAAGATTGGTATGGTGATGATAATGATAGCGATGCTGACGAAAGCGTAAATCAATTACTTCCTGAAAACCTTAAAGGAAGTGAAGGAAATATTATTAAAGCTAATATTTCTAAATCTGGGAACTATACATTAACTGTTCAAGCACATACAGGTGGTGCAGAGAAAGCTTACATTCGTTCTTGGATTGACTTTAATAAAAATGGTCAATTTGATGCAGATGAAGCTTCTGAAATAGCTACTATTACAACAGATGGTACTGTAAAATTAAACTTTAAAAACAAGAGATCAGCTGATGTAGAAACGCTACTAGAGGCAGGAGCAAGAGTTCGTATTGCAACTGAAGAATCAGAAATTGAAAATCCTACAGGAACTGCATTTTCTGGGGAAGTAGAAGACTTTATTGCAAAAATTACACATCCACCAAAAGGTGAGAAGAAAACAACTGTTGGGAACATAAAAGAAACTCAACGTGAAGAGATTCACTTTACAGCACAAGGTAAAAATGTATATCTGGAAGATCATCCTAATGCAGAGATTGATACAACTGTTCAACCGACATATATTGATAATAAAACTGGTCAAGAAGTGACATTAGCAAGTGATGGTACTTATACAGTTGAAGGCGAAGGTACTTATAAATTTGCTGTTTCAGATAATGGAAAAGATGTAAAAGTAGAATTTACACCAGCTGATGGATTCATCGGTAAAGCACACGGTGTCTCTATCCGTCGTCAAGATACGAATAAAACAACGACTGATTGGGGTGTCTTTAACCCAACAAATGATCCAAGTATTACAAATATCAATAGTGTTTTAGACTCAATGGACGGAATGTATATTCCAGAAGTTAGAGTTCCGGGAGAGGTTACTACTAGTGCAAATAATGCTGAAAGTAAAAATCTACAAGGATTACCACAAAAAGGTCAACCGACATTTAATGTAGAAACAGCAAAAAATCCGGTTAAACCATCAGCGAAATATCCAGCAAAACTTGTTGATCCAACTTCAAATACAGTTACAGAGGCAACGACAGTTAATGCATTAGAACAAGGAACGAATAAAGTAATTGGTACATATACAATTGTACCAGAAACTGGAGAAGTAACATTCACTCCGAATAAAGACTTCAAAGGAGTTCCAGCGCCAGTAACCGTTTCAGCTGAAGTTGAACTATCTCATGATAAAGATGGTAATATTACGAAGAAAACATTAACTGGTACTTATACACCAACGATTATTCCGGTAACGCCAACATCAGAAAACGCTAAGTCTGAAGGAATTCAAGGTGCAACACAAGAAGGAACACCAGTATTCACAGCAGGGAAAGCAAATGTAGGTACTGAAGAAAACCCAGTAGAAAAAACAGTTCCGCTAACCATTAGCGCAACGAATCCAGCGAAATTCGTAGTAGATGGACAACCTGTAGAAACA
>NZ_JUQO01000233.1 GCF_001074635.1 Streptococcus mitis | reverse complement strand
ATAAATTTATTCTTTTGGCAACTATATTGGAGACCTGTAGGAACTCTCAGTATTATTTCGGGTTGCATTATGACTTTCAAAGGATTGAAAAAATAATCTTTTACTCATGAAGAAAGGAAATTTGTTATGATTAAACTGAAACTATTGTTTTTCTCTCTACTATCAAGTCTATTATTCTTAGTCACAACATCTACGGTTTTTGCTGATGTCTATCCTGGTACAAATTATGAAATTGTATCTAATCGTATTGTAAAAGATATCAACACAGGAGAGTTATTGTCATTTTATACAACTGAACTTAGAGACGCCTATTTAGAGTCTAAATCTACGTATCAGACTCGTTCT
>NZ_JUQO01000232.1 GCF_001074635.1 Streptococcus mitis | reverse complement strand
GGAAATCGCTATGGCGAATTTCCTAATCGCCTTGTTAATTCGTCGGTAAAAAGACATCGTTTTTACCTCCTCATGTCACAATTTGGTGACTTGGTACAAGAAGTGAGATGGAGAAGGATGGCTCACTGTCTCCTCTCCTCTCACTTTTACTTTATTTAAATCAAGAAATAGGTGAAAAAAATGACAAAAACATTACCAAAAGACTTTATTTTCGGTGGCGCAACAGCTGCCTATCAAGCAGAAGGCGCTACGCATACTGATGGAAAAGGACCAGTAGCTTGGGATAAATATCTTGAAGATAACTACTGGTACACTGCAGAACCAGCCAGTGATTTTTACAATCGATATCCAGTTGACCTCAAGCTAGCAGAAGAGTATGGTGTCAATGGTATTCGAATTTCTATTGCCTGGTCACGTATTTTCCCAACAGGCTACGGTCAAGTAAATCAAAAGGGTGTTGAGTATTATCATAATCTATTTGCAGAGTGTCACAAACGTCACGTTGAGCCCTTTGTAACTCTTCATCACTTTGACACGCCAGAAGCTCTCCACTCAAATGGAGACTTCTTAAATCGTGAAAATATCGAACACTTTGTAGATTACGCTGCCTTCTGTTTTGAAGAATTCCCAGAAGTTAACTTTTGGACAACCTTTAATGAAATTGGGCCAATTGGTGATGGTCAATATTTGGTTGGTAAATTTCCTCCAGGTATTCAGTACGACCTTGCCAAAGTTTTCCAATCGCATCACAATATGATGGTGTCTCATGCGCGTGCAGTCAAGCTATATAAAGATAAAGGTTATAAAGGTGAAATTGGTGTTGTTCACGCACTGCCAACCAAGTATCCTTTAGATCCTAAAAATCCAGCAGATGTTCGTGCAGCTGAGTTGGAAGATATTATTCACAATAAATTTATCTTGGATGCAACTTATCTTGGACACTATTCCGATGAAACGATGGAAGGTGTTAGCCATATTTTATCAGTTGATGGTGGTAGCTTGGATCTTCGTGAAGAAGATTTCGAAGTATTAGAAGCTGCAAAAGACTTGAATGACTTCCTTGGAATTAATTACTATATGAGTGACTGGATGGAAGCCTTTGATGGCGAAACAGAAATCATCCATAATGGTAAGGGTGAGAAAGGAAGCTCTAAATACCAAATCAAAGGTGTTGGTCGTCGTGTAGCTCCTGACTATGTGCCACGTACAGATTGGGATTGGATTATCTACCCTCAAGGTTTGTATGACCAAATCATGCGCGTGAAGAAAGATTATCCGAACTATAAGAAAATCTACATCACAGAAAATGGACTTGGTTATAAAGATGAGTTCGTTGATAACACTGTTTACGACGATGGTCGTATTGATTATGTCAAACAACACTTGGAAGTCTTGTCTGATGCGATTGCAGATGGTGCTAATGTAAAAGGTTACTTCATTTGGTCATTAATGGATGTCTTCTCATGGTCAAATGGATATGAGAAACGTTACGGTCTCTTCTATGTAGACTTTGAAACTCAAGAACGTTATCCTAAGAAATCAGCTCACTGGTATAAGAAAGTAGCGGAAACTCAAGTAATTGAGTAGTAGAATGAGTCATTAGATATAGAATTCTAGTGAGGCAAAAAGATGTTCAAAGATTTTATCCAATCTATTTATGAAAAAGTTTATATTATCAATTTTGATAAATGTTCTCAAATACCTTGTTTGACTAATGAGGAGCTGAAAAGTCTCGGGAAATGGTATGTCTCGACCGGTAAAGAATGGATTTGCCATTCAGAC
>NZ_JUQO01000231.1 GCF_001074635.1 Streptococcus mitis | reverse complement strand
AGCAACCTGCGGCTAGCTTCCTAGTTTGCTCTTTGATTTTCATTGAGTATTAGCTATCTTGTAGTAAAAAAATCCTGAGAATTTCTAACTCTCAGGATTTTTCGTGTTTACTGTTGTGGTTGTTGAAATTGAGGGGCCTGTGGTTGTTGGATTTGTTGGCCAGGCTGTCCTTGATTTGGATCAGTTACTGGAGCACTGTTGGATTGTTGTCCTACTGTGGTGTTTGCTTGTGTAGTTGAATTTTCAGATGTTGTAGAGGGGGTCTCTACTGACTGTGTTTGTTGTGTAGAAGGTGTAGTCCAAGTATTCTTGGCACCGTTCAAAAAGACAAACTCACCACTTCTGTATACTCCCTCAGGCATTGACCAATCTCCAGGATGGTCGTTTTGAGAGAGAGAAGTCATCATAGCACGATAGACTTTGGCAGCAACTGTGAGACCATCCCCTACAATTGGTGTGAGACGATTTGTGTAGCCTGTCCATACAGCCATTGAATATTTACGTGTATAACCTACAAACATTTCATCAGGTGCTACAAACTGAGTCGTCTTGATATGGTTTTCGATTTCTTCATCTGTATAGTTAGAGGTACCTGTTTTACCGGCTTGAGGAAGCCAAGGCAGGTAGGCACCACGACCAGTTCCGTAAGTCAAGACCGTTTTCATCATCTCTGTCATCATGTAAGCAGTCGTTTCTTTCATGGCTCTTGTGCCAGGGTCAGAAAATTCTTTTTCGCTACCATCGCTAAAGACAACTTTATTGATGTACATTGGTTTGTGATAAATACCACCATTTGCGAATGCGGCATAGGCGGTAGCCATTTTTTCACTACTTGCCCCGTACTGTTTACTAGATTCGGTAGTATTACTTGAAATAGCATTTGAGTAGTGAATACTTGGATAGTCAATTCCTAAACCATTTAGGAAGTTTTTGGCTCTATCTAAACCAACCTTGTTTAGTGTTTCAACGGCAGGTACGTTACGAGATTGTTGAAGGGCATATTGCAGAGTAATATTACCAAAATATGCTCGATCCCAGTTGTAGACAGGTGTGCTTGTTCCCGGATAGTTATAAGGAATATCATTAACCATAGTTGCAGTGGAATCATATACACCGTATTCTATGGCAGGTGCATAATCGGTGATTGGTTTCATTGTTGAACCCCAGTCACGATTGGTTTCCACAGCTTGGTTGGTACCAAATGAAACGTTACTTGCTTGGTGACGAGCTCCAAGTTGGGCGATGACTTTACCATTGGAAACATCTACGACCGTAGATGCGACTTGCAAATCATCGTCAGGGTAAGAGACGTATTGCTCGGAGTTGTAGATATCCCACAGACGTTTTTGAGACTCTTGGTCTACATTTGTGTAAACATCCATCCCAGTAGTTAGAAGGTTATAGCCAGTTTCTCGTTCTACTTGGTCGATAACCTCTTTGAGATAATTGTCCATATATGCTGGGTAGCTATTGACTGATTTCAAACTTTGGAGTCCATCGGTAATAGGAGTATTGATAGCCTTCTCATACTGTTCGGCAGAAATGTAGCCTTGACCTTTCATCTCTGAAAGTACCAAGTTACGACGGTCAAGGGCAGCTTCTGGATGAGAATAGGGATCGTATTGATTCGGAGCCTGTGGCATTCCTGCTAGTAGGGCAAGTTGAGGTAGTGATAGTTCTCGCAAATCTTTGCCGTAATAGTTTTGGGCAGCCGTCTGCATTCCATAGTTTCCGTTAGACATGTAAACTTTATTCACGTAGTAGGTCAGAATTTCTTGTTTTGTGGTTTTTTGCTCTAATTGAACAGCCAACCAAGCTTCCTGGGCTTTACGTGAAATAGTCTGATCAGAAGTGGAAGTTGAGAAATAGGTCAACTTAATTAATTGTTGGGTAAGGGTTGATCCTCCCTGGAGGGAGTTGTTTTGTAAGTTACGTAAAAAAGCTCCTATAATTCGGATGGTATCGACACCGCGATGATCGAAAAAACGATGGTCTTCAATCGATACGATAGCCTTAACTAAATCAGTAGGAATTTCGTTGGTCTGAGCGTTTACTCGGCGTTCAGAGCCCAGATCGGCAATCAGTTCGTTTTTACTATCGAAAATCTTACTAGACGTGGTTGCGACTAATTTGCTCTCAGATAGGGCTGGGGCTTTGCTGACGTAATAGAGAAATATGCCTCCTCCCAGCATAACTGCTGTGATAAATAAAGTTAAGAAGCAGATACTCACATACTTAGCTATTCGCAGGATAGTTTGTTTGTTCATCTTGTTTTACCACCTAATAAATGTTCTTTGATAACATTGAGATAGGGAATTTGAGGGAAGGCACCAGCCTTGATTTCATATCCATATTCTCGAATATATCCAAGTGGCATTGATTTTTGTCCCTTATCTTGATGATAGAAGCGAATCAAATCGAATGCCGGCAATAAGTAGGTTTCTTGCTGAGAAGAAAAGTGAAGAAGGACAAAGCAGATTCCTTGTTGGGCAAGGACTTGTTCCATATGCTGAATCTGATGTGGATGGAAATTTTTCATCGGAATCGCACGTTTTTGTTTTGTTTCCTTGGCTTCAAAGTCGATGTAATATCCCTTATAAACGCCAGAATAGTCTGTCGTTGAAGCTTGTCGAAAATAGGCTTCAACAATCTTGGCACGACTTCGTTGTGGATAGTCCACACGTACGATTTGAATAGGAGTAGGTTTCTTGTGTATAACAGCCAAGCCCTGAGACAAATAGTAGTCGTTGGTAGCATTGATCATCTTTTCAAAAGACATTCCTCGATTTGCGAAATTTTTGGGTTGAGAAAGAGATGATTGTCTTTTTTGTGATGAAATTTTATGAGGATAGTTGACCATAATTCTCCTTATTGGTACAATAACATCACTCTATTATATCATAAATTTGCACAGAAAGGGTTAAAAATGACTACAGCTTTGGTTTTAGGCTATTCTGCTTTTGATTTGGGTTTATTTTCAGACAAGGATCCTCGTCTGAAATTGATTAAAAAAGCGATACGTAAAGATTTAGAAGCTATGGCAGCAGATGGAGTGTCTTGGCTT
>NZ_JUQO01000230.1 GCF_001074635.1 Streptococcus mitis | reverse complement strand
CTCTTGAAAACCCATTTACCATCGTTTTCCGCATCTACGTACTCTGTTTTTGTCGGTTGAGTCGCATCTACATTTGCTTTATTTGCATAACGATTTTGGTCTGTTGGTTTATACCCTTCTATCGCTTCTAGCAATGTCTTACCTGGTGTTCCACTTTCAAATTTGTACGTTACACCGTATTTATTAGCTTCGAATACCCATGTTCCTA
>NZ_JUQO01000229.1 GCF_001074635.1 Streptococcus mitis | reverse complement strand
TATCACTTTGGAATTTAGTTCCTTCTGGAATTTCTTTGCCAGCTTTTTCTTTCAATGGTAACTCGACAGTGCCACCTGGTTTACCATTTCCTTTATCGTACTCTGGTGTGTATTTATCTTTGTCCTTATTAGTTACCGTAACTCTTACAGGTACTTCTTCTTTTGATCCATCTGGATACGTTACTTTGATTGTACCTGGGAATTCATCTCCTGGATTTTTGTTTTCAGGGATTGTGACAGTTACTTTACCTTTATCATCTACTGTGATTCCTGGCGTTAAACTTTCGAACTTAGTTCCTTCTGGAATTGTCTTACCATCTTTTTCTTTTAATGGTAATTCGACTGTGCCACCTGGTTTACCTTCTCCATCATCATATTTAGGAGTGTAGATATCTCTATCTGGAGTTGTTACTGTTACTTTAACTGGTACCTCTTCTTTTGATCCATCTGGATACGTTACTTTAATCGTACCTGGGATTTCGTCTCCTGGTTCCTTGTCTTCTGGAATTGTGACAGTAACTTTTCCTTTATCATCTACTGTGATTCCTGGTGTTAAACTTTCAAACTTAGTTCCTTCTGGAATTGTCTTACCAGCTTCTTCTTTTACTGGTACTTCAACCTTAGCTCCTGGAATTCCAGTTCCATCATCATACTTAGGATTGTATTTATCCGCTTGTTCTTGGACTGTAATCGTAATCGTTTGTGTCGTTACATTGCCGTCCTTATCATGCGCTTTGATGGTTACAGTATAGTCGCCTTTATTTCCTGTTGGTGTTCCTGTAATTTCTCCATTTGCATAAGTTAATCCTTCTGGTAAATCTGTTACTTCTACTGGATTTTCTTCTCTTAAGCCTGATCCACCTTCGTTATCCGTTACGGTTACTGGAATTGGAGTGATTGGCTCGTTTTTCGTTACGGTTGCACCTTCAGCTGTAATTGTTGGGCCTGTTACATCGTTTACAGTTACTGGTACTGGTACTTCTTCACTTGATCCATCTGGATATGTTACTTTAGCAACCGCATCTCCAACTTTACCTTTTGTAGCTGTTGATGGTTTACTTACAACTGTAACGGTTCCTGGGCCATTACCTTTTACTTTAGCAATGACTTCTGAATCTTCAATCACATGATTTTGATCAACCGTTAAACCGTCTCCTGTTGGAGTATATTTATCCGCTTGTTCTTGGACCTTGATTGTGATTATTTCAGTTGTTTCATTACCATCCTTATCATACGCTTTAATCGTTACAGGGTAATCACCTTTAGGTGCTGTTGGGGTTCCTGTAATTTCTCCATTTGAATAAGTTAAGCCATCTGGTAATCCTGTTACTTCTACTGGATTTTCTTCACGTAATCCACGTCCACCTTCATTGTCTTTTACAGTGACTTTGATTGGTGTAATTGGTTCATTTTTCGTTACTGTTGCTCCATCAGCTGTAACTTTTGGTCCTGTTACGTCTGATACAGTTACTGGTACTTTCACTTCATCAGTTGAACCATCTGGGTACGTTACTTTTACAATCGCATTTCCTGCATCACCAAATGTTGATGTTGATGGTGTGCTTGTAACAGTCAGCTCTCCTGGACCGTTATCTTTCACTTTACCTGTTACTTCATCATCTGTAATCGTATGACCTTGATCAACTTTCAGACCGTCTCCTGTTGGAGTATATTTATCCGCTTGAGTTTGAACTGTGATTGTAATTTGTTTTTCTGTAGAGTTACCATCTTTATCGGTTGCTTTGATCGTTACAGTATAATCCCCTTTTTCAGCTGTTTTAGCTGGTGTTCCTGTAATTTCTCCATTTGCATAAGTTAAGCCATCTGGTAAGCCTGTTACTTCTACTGGATTTTCTTCACGTAATCCTCGTCCACCTTCATTATCCGCTACGTTTACCGGAATTGGTGTAATTGGTTCATTTCTAGTTACTGTTGCTCCATCAGCTGTGATTGTTGGGCCTGTTACGTCTTTTACAGTGACTGGTACATCTACTGTTTCACTTGATCCATCTGGGTACGTAACTGTTACTACTGCATTAGGTATATTGCCTGTTGTTGCTGTTGATGGTTTACTTGTAACTGTTAGTGAACCTGGTGCGAAATCTTTTACTTTAGCTTTCACTTCGTCATCTGTAATTTCATGACCTTGGTTTACTGTTAAGCCTTCAGCTGTTGGAGTGTACTTATCTTTTTGCTCTTGAACAATAATCGTAATTTTAATTGGGGCTTCACTTTCATTACCGATTTTATCATATGCTTTTATTGTTACAGGGTAATTGCCTGCTGGAGCTGTTGGTGTTCCTGTGATTTTTCCATCTTTGAATGTTAATCCGTTCGGTAAACCTTCTACTACGATTGGATCGTTATCACGCATTCCAACCCCGCCTGGGTTATCTTCAGCAGTTACTGAAATTGGATCAATTGGTTCATTTTTCGTTACAGTTGCGCCATTGGCTGTAATTGTCGGACCTGTAGTATCAGCTACTGACGTATCACGTACTGTTACCGGTACATTTACATCTTCAAATGATCCATCTGGATACGTTACAGTGACTACCGCATCTTCTGGGTTTCCTACAACTGCTGTTGTTGGTTTGCTCTTAACTGTCAATTGAGTTGCTGGTGCGTAATCTTTCACCTTAGCGATCACTTCTGAATCTTCAATCACATGATTTTGATCAACCGTTAATCTTTCTCCTCTTGGATTATGAGCATCCGCTTGGCTTTGTACGGTAATCGTAATCGTAGTTGTTGACGGATTATCGTTTTTATCATATGCCGTAATGGTTACTGTACTTTCACCTGCTGTTCCAGTTGGTTTACCAGTAATTTTCCCATCCGCATATGTTAATCCTTCTGGTAAGTCTGTTACTACGATTGGATTTGTTTTACGCATTCCAACTCCGCCCGTATTATCCTTAGCCGTTACAGAAATTGGCGTAATGTCTTCACGATTTGTAACTGTAGCATTATTGGCTGTAATAGTTGGACCTGTTACGTCTTTTACTGTAATTGGAACAGTTACTAAGTCATGTGATCCATCTGAGTAAGTTACTTTCACAACTGCATTTCCTGCTTTTCCTGCTGTTGCTGTTGATGGTTTGCTTACAAGTGAAAGTGTTCCTTTTCCAGGATTGTTTACTTTAGGAGTTAATTTTTCAATTGTAATGTCTTCATTTTGGTTGACTGTTAATTCCGTTGCTGTTGGAGTGTACTTGTCAGCTTGTTCTTGGACATTAATTTTAACTTTTTTCGTTGAAGGTGTATTGTTCTTGTCATACGCTGTAATTGTTAATGTATAGAACCCTTTTCTCGCTGAAGTTTTACCTGTAATGTTTCCATTTGAATATGTTAATCCTGATGGTAAATTACTTACTGTAATTGGATTTGTTTCACGCATTCCAACTCCGCCTGCGTTATCTTCAGCTGTAATTGGAATTGGTGTGATTTCTTCATTTTTCGTTACAGTTGTTTCTTCTGCTGTAATCGTTGGTCCTGTCACGTCTCTTACAGTTACTGGAACAGTTACTGTGTCATGTGAACCGTCTGGGTAAGTCACTTTAACAACTGCATTTCCTGCTGAACCTGCTGTTGCTGTTGAAGTTGGTTTACTTTGAACAGTTAGTGTACCTGGGACAAAGTTTTTCACTTTAGCTTTTACTGCATCATCTGAAATGGCTTGTCCTTGATTTACTGTTAATGTTTCTCCAGTTGGATTGTATTTATCCGCTTGTTCTTGAACTTTAATCGTAATATTAGATGTAGTATGGTTTCCATTCTTGTCATACGCTGTAATCGTTACAGGGTAATCCCCTTTTCCTGCTGTTGGCGTTCCAGTGATTCGATTATTCGCATACGTTAATCCTGTTGGTAATCCAGTTACTTCGATTGGATTCTTATCACGTAATCCTACTCCGCCTGGATTATCCACAGCTGTTACTGAAATAGGTGCAATTGGCTCATTTTTCGTTACCGTTGCTCCATTTGCTGTGATTGTTGGTCCAACTGTATCACGTGCTGTTACCGTAAAGTTGAAGTTTACTGGATCTGCATTGTTTCCATCATTATCTGCAGCGTTAAATGTAATCGTATTTTGTTTACCGATATCTTCAGCTGAAGTCGTAATTGAAATACGAACAACTTTTTCTGTTTCAGTTGTTTTTACTGGTGTAGTAGTTGCTTTACCTGCATTCACACGACCAAGGTATTTCGTTAAGAAATCAGAAGCATCCAATGTAACAGAAGTATTATCTTTTGCTGTTACTGTAAATTCTACTTTTCCACCTTCAACGACTGTTTGACTTGACGGTGTAATTGTTAATGTTGGTTTTTGAGCATCTTTTGCATTTTGTTTAGCTACTGGACTCTCAAGAACTACATTGTTATCGACAGTCTTAGACACTTTTGCAGTTACTTCTTTACCATCTGCTACTTCAAGGTCAGCGATTTTTACTACTCCTTGAGGTGTCACAGATACTTTATCCGTTGGTTTACCATTTACAGTCCAGTTATTCCCTGTTTTTGTAACTTTTACAGTTTCAGGAGTTGTTTTTCCTGTTGGAGTATAAGTCAATGTAATCGTATCGATATCTTGTGGGTTGTTGCTATTTGGACGTTTTGGTGGTGTAATTTCCACGCTACCATCTTTATTAGCCACTACGCTAGGTGCTGTCGGTGTTACCGCAAGAACTACTTGACGCTTAATTTCAGCTGGGGCAAATGTTGTTCTAGTTGTACTATTCGTATCTGTATAAGAATTGGCACCAGTTGGGAATTTTGCTACTGCATTTCTTGTATATTTACCTGAATTATCTAATGTAGTACCTGAATCTAAGTTATCTCCAGATTTCCATGTCCATACCATACCTTGAGGTAAATAACTGTTTCCACGGTCTCTTTGATCGTTGCTATCTACTACTTTAAGGTAATTATGAGCATCAACATTTGTACGGCTATTTTCTACATTTAGAGTTGAGCCTACTGGAACTTTTGCGATACCATTTTCAAGATTTTTAGTTGTAATATCCACAACACGGTACTTGAATTTCAAGTCACGGCTATCAGCTGCACTGCTTCCCTCTACATGAAGAGTTCCGATATGTTCTCCTAATGTTTGAGTATCTACCACACTTCCTGAAGATAAGCGAGTTGTATACTTCTTATCTTCTGAACTTCCATCTTTACCCGTTTGAGCTGTAAAACTAGAAGGTCTTACTCCATACGGAAGATTTCCAACTGTTACTTTTGAGATGGTACCTGAGTTATCCCATACTTTCAATTCAGGGTTAAATTCAGCACCACGATAGACTGTAAAGATTGGTGAATTAGCTGTTTCTGTTAAAGGAACACCATTTAGTGTAGCTTGTGGTTTTTGAACATCTTTTGCAATTGCTTTTGCAGGATCTGAATCCGCACCATTTCCATTTTTCGTAATAGCAGTTACTTCTGTTAAGTCTTTTACTTTATTGGCTGGGATTGTAATTTCACCATTATTTGCATCAATTCGCACATCTGGATTATTGACAGTCCATTTACCATTTGTTCCTTTATTTCCTTCAGCTGTTTTTTGCTTGTTATCTTCACCTGTAAAGCTTACTTTGATTTTATCTACTTTTGTAGAATCTTGTGGTTTTGCAGTTACATCCCCATTATCCTTAGCCGTCGCAATTGGTTTTGCAGCCTTGTCATCTACAACATGAACGGGTGCATCAACAATAAATGTTCCACGTTCTGGAATAATGACTTCCACTTTACCATACACAGGTGCATTTGGCGCTGTAGGTCTTGATACATCTGGATCTTTAAACCAACGATAAGTTGTACCCGCAGGTAATTCATTTGGATTCGCAATACTATTGTAAGCATCTGGAATAACGCCTACTTTAGTACGTTGTTCCTTAGCTTTTGGTTTTAAGTCATATTTAGCAGCTTCTTCTGGTTTCAGTGGTAAAGTACCGATAATGGCATTTTGACCCTCTCTATATCGAACATAACCAAGGTCTGTATATCCACCATATGCTAGGTATGGATCGTTTGCTAAACGCTTTTTAATATCAGCAAGCATCGGATTTTTTTTATCTTTATTATTCCAATCCGACATAATGCTTTGGTCTAGTTCATCCCCTTCAAGAATTTTTGTTTTGAAAGTGATAATTGTACGTTGTCCAGCAACTACGTTCATTTTGTCTTCAATAACACCTCTACCAAGGTTGTAAATCAGACCACCCGTTGTAATACCATACATATCTTTTACACGAGAAGCGGCATCTTTATTACGATCGGTACCATCTTGTCTAGAGTCTCGATAAATATTTCTCCACCAAGTATTATCTGGATGAGCATAATCCATCCAAGAGCCTAAATTCTCCGTGTAAGAAGCTCCTGAACGACGTTCTCCATTTTTAACATAAGCACGATAATTAGAGTTTTCATGTTCCCACGCTGTCGCATTTGGATATTCCTTATGGAAGTTTTGTTTTCCGCCTTGATATTTTGTATAAGTGAAGTCATACGGATCTCCTACAGTACGAGGAATCGTAAGTGAAATTTTCTTAGATAATCCTGCCTGAGCATTTTCCGCTGGACCTGAATCTAAGATCCAGTAATAATATTTATTCCCATCTTTTTCGATACGTTCTTCACGATACACACGAATATTGTCATACGCTTGGTCAGCAGTTCCTTTACTTACGAAGGCATATTGCTTGGTATCTGGCGAGAATACATCACGCTCTGAATAGTTAAGCATTGGGTTTTTAATCCAACCAACACCGAAGTCTGTCTTTCTTGTTTCACGAACTGTACTTGTTCCAGAACCTACTTCTTTTCCATTCTTTTTAACGACAGTTGTAATAACGGCACCTTTTTTCATTAAGTTTGTATCAACATTGACAGTGAAGTATCCATTTGATTGTGATCTAGTTGTGTATTTTCTTCCACCAATTGATACTTCCACATCAGCTTCTGCCGCTGTATATCCGTCAACTTGAGCAATACCAGCTAAACTATCATTGAATGATACTGTATCTGTTTTCTTTACAGTAGTATTAGAAACACTTTGTCCATTCACTACTAAGTCAACTCTATCTCCAACTTCAATACCTGGGGCATTTAATTTAAAGGCTCCTGTATCATCTAATTTAGAAGTCAGTATCGTTTTCCCATTTTTCTTAATTTCAATTGTCGAAGATGGTGTTGCATATCCTGTAACAAATCCAGAATTTGCTACAACTATCCCTAGACTCCCTTGTTTAGTCGTCTTATCAATGGGTGCTGAGCGAAGATCAGATCCTTCTTCCATGGTTTCGCCATTACGTGAATCACGAGATCCAGTATTAGCAATCGTATTTTCACCTTCTTTTAAAACCTTCTTAGGCGCATTAATCTTAGGCATCGAAGATAAGACAAAAATCTTCTCATTAAGTTTTTTAGCGATTGCATCAATTTCAGCTTGTGTTAATTCAAGACTATTGTTATTAAGCACACTATTAGCTGTTTCTAAATCTGCCTGGATTGCAGCAAGGGTTGAAGCTGGAGCTTTTTCCTTGTTGACCTTATCCAAGAGTTCTTGAACTTTTGTAATATTAGCTTGTAATTTAGTCTTATCTAATGTTTGTTTTTCAACTACTTCTTTATCAAGGGCAGTGGTCTCGTTTTCAGATGCATTCTCAGTTGAAGTTTCAGGTAGTTTCTCAGATAAAGTCTCAGCTGGATTCTCAGCAGTGTTTGGTGATTTTTCTTCTTTACCTGTAGTTAGAGAATCTTCTGTTTTAGGCAAATCTACTATTGTAGCAGTATGAGCCTCTTCTTTATCTGGTATAACCGGTGCTTCAGTCGTATCTGAAACTTGAGCAGCCTCAACTCGAACAGCCTGATGCCCAGACAAAAACATCAATGCCGCAACAGCTACTGAAGCAGCACCAAAGCTATATTTACGAATCGAAAAGCGCAGTACCTTTTCACGTCGCTGTCGATTTACCTTATTTGAATTCGATTTGTTTTCCATCGTTCCTCCTCGGGATAATTTAATATAAAAAAAGCAATTTCTATAGCTGGACACTTATCAGGAGTCAAACTATAAAAACTACCATGATGATTACCATTTGCTAATAACATCACAGCTATCACAGCTATCACAGCTATCACAGCTATCAC
>NZ_JUQO01000228.1 GCF_001074635.1 Streptococcus mitis | reverse complement strand
AGTACAGCCTGCGGCTAGTTTCCTAGTTTGCTCTTTGATTTTCATTGAGTATTATCTTTTCTGAGAAGGAGTTTCATTATGAAAGTTGTTCGAAAATTACTAGCACCCCTCTTGGTAGTGGGGATCCTCTTGACCTCTCTGATCAGTTTGCATCAGTTGAAGGCAGATAAGAAAAAAGATGTTTTTCGTATTGGTATTTCGCAGTTTATTACCCACCAGTCCCTAGACGCTACTAGAGAAGGTTTTGTGGATGAGCTGGCCAAACAAGGCTATATTGAAGGGAAAAATATTGAGATTGATTTGCAAAATGCACAGGGAGAACAAAGAAATCTAAAAACCATTTCCCAGCAACTAGCAGAATCTAGCGATGTCGTTCTAGCCATCGCAACGCCTTCTGCTCAGAGCTTGGCTAATACAACACAAACGACACCGGTTATCTTTTCAGCTGTAACAGATCCTGTCAGTGCCAAGTTGGTTGAGTCAAGAGAACATCCTGGGGGCAATGTAACTGGGACAAGCGACCAGTCATCAGATGCCATTTCAACCCAAATCAATTTGATAAAGAAAGTGTTGCCAAAGGCTAAAACAATTGGAATTCTCTATACTCAGAGCGAGCCAAACTCAGTTGTCCAAAAGGATGAAGCTAAGCGTCTTCTAGAAGAAAAAGGCTTTACCGTTGTTGAAAAAACAATCTTGGACAGTAACAACGTCAAGGCGGCAGCAGAGAGTTTGATGGCAGAAGTGGATATGGTTTTTGTACCAACGGACAATATCATTTCGTCAACCATGGAAACAGTCAAGCAGGTTTCTATTAAACACAAGGTTCCAGTATTTGGTGGTTCAACAGAAATGATTGCTGTTGGTGGTTTGTATAACTACGGAACCAATTATGAAGAATTGGGAAGACAGACAGCCCGTATGTTGATTCGTGTTTTAAAAGGTGAGAAGCCAGAAAATATGGCAGTTGAGTTGCCTGAAAAACTGGAATTGCATACCAATCAAGAAATGGCAGATGCACTAGGAATTGATATTAGTAAGTTAGAGAGCAAGGAATAGGAGGTTTAAGATGAGTTTTGTATTATCTAGTTTATCAGAAGGTTTGTTGTGGTCGATTATGGCCATTGGGGTCTACTTGACTTTCCGTATTTTGGATATTGCGGATATGACTGCTGAAGGAGCCTTTCCTTTGGGGGCAGCTGTCGTTGTATCGCAGATACAGGCAGGGGCCAATCCTTGGATTGCGACCTTACTTGCTTTGCTGGCAGGTATGGTAGCTGGTCTTGTATCAGGAATGCTCCACACCAAGATGAAAATTCCAGCTCTCTTGACAGGGATTGTGACCTTGACAGGTCTTTATTCAATCAATATTAAAATCATGGGCAGTGTACCCAATCTTTCCTTGGGAGATTCTTCAACTGTCTTTAAACAGTTGGCGAGCTCAGGGCTGACAACTGAAGAAGCTGTTTTCTCACTCAGTTTAGCCTGCCTCTTACTTGTTTGTTTGGTCTTGACCCTCTTGATGAAAACGGAGATTGGTTTGGTCTTGCGTTCGACTGGGGACAATATTCCGATGAGTGAGGCCAATGGGGTCAATGTAGACACCATGAAGATTGTTGGTTACATGATTTCAAACGGTTTGATTGCTCTATGTGGTTCCTTGTTTGCCCAAAATGATGGATTTTCGGATGTGACTTCTGGGACAGGAACCATTGTTGTTGGTTTGAGTGCAGTGATTATTGCGGAAGTCTTGATTCACGACTTGACCATTGGAGGCCGCTTGTTATCCATCGGAATCGGTGCTATTGTATATCGTTTGATTATTTTAAATATCTATGAAATTCCAAATCTAGATCAAAATCTAGTTCGTCTCTTTAATGCAATCTTGTTAGCCTTAGTTTTATTTGCACCAGAATTGCAAAAGAGATTAAAGATTCGTGGTCTGAAATTGAGAAATGAATAGGAGGAGAAAGTTATGGCAAGTTTGTTAACCCTTGAAAATATTCACAAAACATTTGAAGCAGGGACGGTCAATGAGAACCATGTCCTCAAAGGATTAGATTTAGAGGTTGAAGAGGGAGATTTTATCTCTGTGATTGGTGGAAATGGAGCAGGAAAATCCACTTTGATGAATATCTTGGCTGGCAATCTATCGGTGGACGAAGGGGACCTTTTATTGGCAGGCAAATCCATTAAAAATCTGAGTGTAAGAAAGAGATCCAAGGATATCGCCCGTGTTTTTCAAGATCCTAAGATGGGAACAGCTTCTCGTTTGACGATTGAGGAGAATATGGCTATTGCCTTGAGACGCGGGCAGAAGAGAGGGCTTGGTTGGGGCGTGAAGGAGAAGGATAGAATCCAGTTCCAAGAGGCCTTGAAGGAGTTGAATATTGGCCTTGAAAACCGCTTAAAAGTAGATACTCAATACCTTTCAGGAGGACAAAGACAGGCCCTGACCCTAGTCATGGCAGCCTTGGTGAAACCTAAGCTCTTGTTGTTGGATGAACACACTGCGGCACTTGACCCGAAAACCAGTCAAATGGTGATGGACTTGACGCAAAAGATTGTGGACCACCATCAGTTGACTACTCTGATGATTACACATGATATGAACCATGCGATTGAGTACGGCAATCGTCTCGTTATGCTTTATCAAGGCAAGATAGTGGTGGATGTCAAAGGAGAAGAGAAAAAGCATCTGACAGTTGAAGACCTTATGCATCTTTTCCAGAAAAATAGTGGCCAAAGTCTAGTCAGTGATGAATTGGTTTTAGGATAAAGAAAAAGGCTGAAATCTAGTGTTTCAGTCTTTTATTTCTTACACTGGCTATATATGTAAATTAAACTTAGCAAGGAGCTCTCTTTTGCAGAAAAGCAGGGTTCTTTTTGCTGTCTATTCCATCCCTGAAAGTGTAGAACAAACTGGTCAGGGTGGCTAGTTTATGGTATAATGGAAGAGACTCAAAAAGAAACAGGAGAAAAATGATGGATTTACTATTAGCAATTGTATTGATTGTGCTAGCTTTTCTAGGAGGAGCACTTGGAGGAATGTACTTGGTTCGTAAGCAAATTGAAAAAGAATTCGCTGACAACCCACGTTTGAATGCTGAAGCAGTTCGTACTCTTTTGAGTGCAAATGGTCAAAAACCAAGTGAAGCCAAGGTACAACAAGTTTACCACCAAATCATCCGCCAACAAAAAGCAGCCCTTGCCAACAATAAAAAGAAAAAATAAATAAGGAAAAGTCTGGGATGAAAGTTCCAGACTTCTCACTATGTTGGCTATGGTTTAGGGATGAGACTTTTTCCTTGCATTCTATTGATATTTGATTATGATTAAGAGAGATAGTTGTTGATGAGGTTGTCCTTTAGTTCTTAAAGACAAGTAATCATAATGAACTATCAATCAGAAAGAAGACTAGAAAGAAGACTGTATGGATAATCGACCAATTGGTTTTTTGGATTCGGGTGTCGGGGGCTTGACTGTTGTGCGCGAGCTCATGCGCCAGCTTCCCCATGAAGAAATCGTCTATATTGGAGATTCGGCGCGGGCGCCCTATGGTCCCCGTCCTGCTGAGCAAATTCGTGAATATACTTGGCAGTTGGTCAACTTTCTCTTGACCAAGGATGTCAAAATGATTGTCATTGCTTGTAACACTGCGACTGCCGTCGTCTGGGAAGAAATCAAGGCTCAACTAGACATTCCCGTATTGGGTGTGATTTTGCCAGGAGCTTCGGCAGCTATCAAGTCCAGCCAAGGTGGGAAAATCGGAGTGATTGGAACGCCTATGACGGTCCAATCAGACATCTATCGTCAGAAAATCCATGATCTGGATCCAGACTTACAGGTGGAGAGTTTGGCCTGTCCCAAGTTTGCTCCCTTGGTGGAGTCTGGTGCCCTGTCAACCAGTGTTACCAAAAAAGTGGTTTATGAAACCCTGCGTCCCTTGGTTGGAAAGGTGGATAGCCTGATTTTGGGTTGTACCCATTATCCACTTCTAAGACCCATTATTCAAAATGTCATGGGGCCCAAGGTTCAACTTATCGATAGTGGGGCAGAGTGCGTACGGGATATCTCAGTCTTACTTAATTATTTTGAAATCAATCGTGGTCGCGATGCTGGACCACTCCATCACCGTTTTTACACAACAGCCAGCAGCCAAAGTTTTGCACAAATTGGTGAAGAATGGCTGGAAAAAGAGATTCATGTGGAGCATGTAGAATTATGACAAATAAAATTTATGAATATAAGGATGACCAGGACTGGTATGTCGGGTCCTATGGTATTTTTGGTGGCGTCCGGACGTTGACGGATGATGACTTGGATTTTCCTCTATTGGAGTTTGCCCAAAGATTTCGAGATGAGGATCGAGGTTTTCCTGTTTCTGTTACTGTTTTACGCTATGGTTCTCTCTACCGTTTATTTTCCTTTGTGGTAGATATCCTCAACCAAGAAATGGGACGAAATGTGGAAGTCATCCAACGTCAGGGGGCTTTTCTCTTAGTTGAAAATGGGCAACTCCTGCATGTAGAATTGCCTAAAGAAGGTGTTGATGTAGAAGCATTCTTTGAGACAAACAAGGTCAGAGAAACCTTATTGATTGCGACTCGTAACGAGGGCAAGACCAAGGAATTCCGAGCTATCTTTGACAAGCTAGGCTACGATGTGGAAAATCTTAATGACTATCCTGACTTGCCTGAAGTAGCTGAAACAGGCATGACCTTTGAAGAAAATGCCCGTCTCAAGGCAGAAACTATTTCTCAATTAACGGGCAAGATGGTTTTGGCAGATGATTCTGGACTGAAAGTCGATGTCCTAGGTGGCTTGCCAGGCGTCTGGTCAGCTCGTTTCGCAGGAGTAGGAGCAACTGATCGTGAAAACAATGCTAAACTCTTGCACGAATTGGCCATGGTCTTTGAACTCAAGGACCGCTCGGCTCAATTCCATACAACCCTAGTCGTAGCCAGTCCAAACAAGGAAAGCTTGGTTGTTGAAGCTGACTGGCCAGGCTACATTAACTTTGAACCCAAGGGTAAAAATGGCTTTGGCTACGACCCCCTCTTCCTCGTGGGAGAGACAGGTAAATCATCAGCCGAATTAACCCTTGAAGAAAAAAATAGTCAATCTCACCGTGCCTTAGCAGTTAAGAAACTTTTGGAGGTATTTCCATCATGGCAAAGCAAACCATCATTGTAATGAGCGATTCCCATGGAGATAGCTTGATCGTGGAAGAAATCCGTGATCGCTATGTGGGTAAAGTTGACGCCGTTTTTCATAACGGCGATTCTGAACTGCGTCCTGATTCTCCCCTTTGGGAAGGCATCCGTGTTGTTAAAGGGAACATGGACTTCTACGCCGGCTACCCAGAACGCTTGGTGACCGAGCTTGGTTCGACCAAGATTATCCAAACCCATGGTCACTTGTTTGACATTAATTTCAATTTTCAAAAGTTGGACTACTGGGCTCAGGAAGAAGAGGCCGATATCTGTCTCTATGGTCACTTGCATGTGCCAAATGCTTGGATGGAAGGCAAGACCCTCTTTCTAAATCCAGGTTCCATCAGTCAACCACGTGGGACCATCAGAGAATGTCTTTATGCTCGTGTGGAGATTGATGACAGTTATTTTAAAGTGGACTTTTTGACACGAGACCATGAGGTGTATCCGGGCTTGTCCAAGGAGTTTAGCCGATGATTGCCAAGGAGTTTGAGACTTTCTTGTTGGGGCAGGAGGAAACTTTTTTGACCCCTGCTGAAAATCTAGCCGTGTTGATTGATACTCACAATGCGGATCATGCAACCCTCTTGCTCAGTCAGATGACCTATACCCGTGTTCCTGTTGTGACAGATGAAAAGCAGTTTGTTGGGACGATTGGGCTCAGAGATATTATGGCTTATCAGATGGAGCATGACTTGAGTCAAGAAATCATGGCAGATACGGATATCGTTCATATGACGAGAACCGACGTAGCGGTCGTCTCGCCTGATTTTACTATTACGGAGGTTTTGCACAAGCTGGTAGATGAGTCCTTCTTGCCGGTTGTGGATGCGTCAGGAATTTTCCAAGGGATTATCACGCGCAAGTCTATCCTCAAGGCAGTCAATGCCCTCTTGCATGATTTTAGTAAGGAATATGAGATTCGATGCAAATGAGAGACAGGATTTCAGCCTTTTTAGAGGAAAAGCAGGGCTTGTCTGCCAATTCCAAACAGTCCTATAAGTATGATCTGGAGCAATTTTTAGACATTGTAGGCGAGCGGATTTCTGAGACCGGTCTCAAGATTTACCAAGCCCAGCTAGCCAATCTAAAAATCAGCGCCCAGAAACGAAAGATTTCGGCCTGTAATCAATTTCTCTACTTTCTCTATCAAAACGGAGAGGTAGATGGCTTTTACCGTTTGGAATTAGCTAAACAGGTTGAAAAGAAGACCGAGAAGCCAGAACTGTTAGATCTAGACTCTTTTTGGCAAGAAAGTGATTATCCGGAGGGACGCTTACTGGCGCTTCTTATCTTGGAAATAGGGCTCTTGCCAAGTGAGATTTTAGCTCTCAAGGTTGCGGATATCAATTTGGATTTTCAGGTGTTGCGAATCAAGAAGGCTTCCCAACAGAGGATTGTCACCATTCCTACGACCTTGCTGTCAGAATTGGAACCCTTGATGGCCCAGACCTACCTCTTTGAAAGGGGAGGGAAAGCCTATTCTCGTCAGTGGGCCTTTCGTCAGTTAGAAGCCTTTGTCAAGGAGAAAGGTTTTCCAACCTTATCCGCTCAAGCTTTGCGGGAACAGTTCATTCTACGACAAATTGAAAACAAGGTCGATTTGTATGAAATTGCAAAAAAATTAGGATTAAAAACAGTCCTGACCTTAGAAAAATATAGATAATGGATATTAAACTAAAAGATTTTGAAGGGCCTCTGGACTTGCTCTTGCACCTGGTTTCTAAGTACCAGATGGATATCTACGATGTGCCTATTACGGAAGTCATCGAACAGTATCTAGCCTATGTCTCAACCCTGCAGGCCATGCGTCTGGAAGTGACGGGTGAGTACATGGTCATGGCCAGTCAGCTCATGCTGATCAAGAGTCGCAAGCTACTGCCAAAGGTAGCAGAAGTGACAGATTTGGGGGATGACATGGAGCAGGATCTTCTTTCTCAAATCGAAGAATACCGCAAGTTCAAGCTCTTGGGTGAGCACTTGGAAGCCAAGCACCAAGAACGGGCCCAGCACTATTCTAAAGCGCCGACAGAGTTGATTTACGAAGATGCGGAACTTGTACATGACAAGACGACCATTGACCTCTTTTTGGCGTTTTCAAATATCCTAGCCAAGAAAAAAGAGGAGTTTGCACAGAATCACACGACTATCTTGCGGGATGAGTATAAGATTGAGGACATGATGGTCATCGTGAAAGAATCCTTGACTGGACGAGATCAATTACGCTTGCAGGATTTGTTTAAGGAAGCCCAGAATGTCCAAGAGGTCATCACCCTCTTTTTGGCAACCCTAGAGTTAATCAAAACCCAGGAGCTGATTCTTGTGCAAGAGGAGAGTTTCGGAGATATTTATCTCATGGAAAAGAAGGAAGAAAGTCAAGTGGCCCAAAGCTAGACTTGATAGAGAGGAAAGATGAGTACTTTAGCAAAAATAGAAGCGCTCTTGTTTGTAGCGGGTGAAGATGGGATTAGGGTCCGCCAGTTAGCTGAACTCCTCTCTCTGCCACCGACAGGCATCCAACAGAGTTTAGAAAAATTAGCCCAGAAGTATGAAAAGGACCCAAATTCCAGTTTGGCCCTGATTGAGACAGGGGGCGCTTATAGATTGGTGACCAAGCCTCAATTTGCAGAGATTTTGAAGGAATACTCTAAGGCACCTATCAACCAGAGTTTATCTCGGGCTGCCCTTGAGACCTTGTCCATCATTGCCTACAAACAGCCCATCACACGGATCGAAATTGATGCCATCCGTGGTGTCAACTCGAGTGGGGCCTTGGCAAAGTTGCAGGCCTTTGACTTGATACGAGAAGACGGGAAAAAAGAAGTGTTGGGTCGCCCCAACCTCTATGTGACTACAGATTATTTCCTAGATTACATGGGGATAAATCATTTGGAAGAATTACCAGTGATTGATGAGCTTGAGATTCAAGCCCAAGAAAGCCAATTATTTGGTGAAAGGATAGAAGAAGATGAGAATCAATAAGTATATTGCCCACGCAGGTGTGGCCAGTAGGAGAAAAGCAGAAGAGCTGATCAAGCAAGGCTTGGTGACGGTCAATGGCCAAGTGGTGCGTGAACTAGCAACCACCATCAAGTCAGGCGACAAGGTCGAAGTTGAAGGTCAACCTATCTACAACGAAGAAAAGGTCTACTATCTGCTTAACAAACCACGCGGTGTCATTTCCAGTGTGACAGATGACAAGGGCCGCAAGACGGTTGTCGACCTCTTGCCCAACGTGAAGGAGCGCATCTACCCTGTAGGTCGTTTGGACTGGGATACATCAGGAGTCTTGATTTTGACCAATGATGGGGATTTTACGGATGAAATGATTCACCCTCGTAATGAGATTGACAAGGTCTATGTCGCGCGTGTTAAAGGTGTGGCCAATAAGGACAATCTCCGCCCCTTGACCCGTGGACTTGAGATTGATGGCAAGAAAACCAAGCCGGCTGTTTATGAAATTCTCAAAGTGGATCCAGTTAAAAACCGCTCTGTGGTGCAGTTGACTATCCATGAAGGGCGTAACCACCAGGTTAAAAAGATGTTTGAAGCTGTCGGTCTTCAAGTGGACAAGTTGTCACGTACCCGTTTTGGACATCTAGACTTGACAGGACTCCGTCCAGGAGAATCCCGTCGTCTTAATAAAAAAGAAATCAGCCAACTACACACCATGGCTGTAACCAAGAAATAATGAAGCGAATTTTAATAGCGCCTGTGCGCTTTTACCAACGTTTTATCTCACCAGCCTTTCCCCCCTCTTGTCGCTTTGAGCCTACCTGTTCAAATTATATGATTGAGGCTATTGAAAAACATGGCTTCAAGGGTGTCTTGATGGGTTTGGCACGGATTTTACGTTGCCATCCTTGGTCGAAAACAGGTAAAGATCCCGTCCCAGACCACTTTTCTTTAAAGAGAAATGCAAAATAATATTCAATGAAAATCAAAGAGCAAACTAGGAAACTAGCCGCAGGTTGCTCAAAACAGTGTTTTGAGGTTGTAGATGAAACTGACGAAGTCAGCTCAAAACACTGTTTTGAGGT
>NZ_JUQO01000227.1 GCF_001074635.1 Streptococcus mitis | reverse complement strand
GCAACCTGCGGCTAGCTTCCTAGTTTGCTCTTTGATTTTCATTGAGTATTAAATCTCTGTTTATCATCAAACTCATACTAATATAGACTGTGATAAACTAAGTACTACTTTCTTGTTTTCTACATAGAATTATCAACAAGTTGAACCCTTCCTCTGTGTCAGAAACTATAGATTCCATGAGTTCTTCTTACTTCACTGCTCCATTGCTCATTCCTGAAATAATATGTTTTTGGAAGATGAGGTAGACGACAGTAATTGTTACAATTCCCACAATATAGGATGCAAAACTTGGCCCATAGTCATTAAAATACTGACCTTGGTAGTTGTACTGGAAGAGAGGCAAAGTCCACAGCTTGGAATCCTTATTCAAAATTAACAATGGCAACATAAAGTCATTCCAGAACCATAATGCATTGATAATCAAGGTTGTAGCATGCATGGGCTTCAGCATTGGAAAGATAATTCGACGGTAAGTTGTCAATCGATCAGCCCCATCAATTTCTGCAGCTTCATCTAAACTATCTGGTACACTGATTTTAATATAACCAACATACAAGAAGAGAGTCTGTGGAATTGCATAAGTTAGATAAAGTAGTACCAACCCCCACATATTTGCCAGGCCGAGTTTGCTCATCATAACTGTGATAGGAATCATAATCACCTGAAATGGAACAAATATCCCTAAGATCAAGAGCGAATACATAATTGCAAAGGCTTTTTTCTTGGACATATTTCGAGCAATGGAATAAGCTGCAGCTGGTATAAAGAAGGCTACTACAATCAATGATAACACCGTAATAACAGCTGAATTCCAGAAATAGCCTCCAATCCCATCCGAAATCAATCGTTCATAATTACTTAATGTAAAAGGATTGGGCAAACTAAAGAAATGATTCATGATATCCTTGGTTGTCTTGAAGGAACTAAAAACCGTTACCAACAAAGGAACAAGTATGAGAATACCACCTACTATCAAGAGGACATACTTCCAAAACTGATTCAATTTTTCTTCTTTTTTCATGTGTAGGACTCCCCAATTAGATTTCAAATTTCTTTGATAGTTTGATTTGGACCAGAGAAACAATTCCAATAATTAAGAATAAAATCAAGGCAATTGCATTCGCATATCCATATTGATTACTCTTGAAGGCATAGTTGTAGACTAAAAGACCAAGAGACGTTGTAGCATTATTTGGACCACCACTCGTCAAAGCAAAAATTTGGTCAAAGGCAGTCAGACCGGACTTAAGAGCTAGGATAAAAACCATAGAAATCGTTGGCAACAAATATGGTAATTCAATTTTCCAAAAAGTTTGTTTACTTGTTGCACCATCAATTGATGCCGCCTCCAAAATATCACTTGGAATACTCTGAAGACCAGCAAGAAAGAGAATAATCGGCATTGCTACTCCTTGCCATAGAAGAACAAAAATAGTTGCCACTACCGCTCCGATTGGTGTTCCTAATAGACTTTCTTGTAAAAAACTAATCCCTAAAATTTTTCCAATCGTTGGAAGACCATAGTTGAAGAATTGTTTAAAAATCAAGGAAACTGTCAAACCAGACAAAACCGCTGGGAAAAAGAACCATGCTCTAAAGAAGGTTTGCCCTTTCATCTTAGAATTTAAGGCTCGAGCGACAACCATCCCAATTGTAATCTCTCCAATAATCAATGCCAGGGTTAAAATCAAAGTAAAAGCAATGGCTGTGAAGAATTTCCCATCAATCATCAGCAATTTGTAGTTATTCAGACCAACAAATTTATAATTATAGGTCAATCCAGTCCAGTTAGTCAAACTATAGAAAGCACCTTGTACCATCGGAAAGTAAAAGAAGATAGCTTGTAATGCAAGCGGGATGATCAAAAAAGTCCAACCCCAGTATTTATTTAAAAATTTTCGAATAGCCATATCATCTTAACTCCTATTCTAGTCCAAATCTGCCTTCATTGGATTAAAGAAAGCATTGAGATTGTTTGCCATATTTTTCAGATTTTTATCCATCAAGTAACCTGCACTTAGATTGAAAAAATCTTCTTCAGAATTCCAGTGTTGGCCCAACCAAACATAATGTTTATCCGTAAATGCTAGTTTAGAAATCTCTGCAAGTGCTGAATCTTCTTTTTCCTGTACACCTTTCACCGCAACTGGTGATCCATCCACATCATAATATGCTTGCATAGCTTTTGAACTAGTCATATAGCTGATAAATTCTTCGGTTTCTTTAGGATGTTTGGTAGTAGCTGAAGTTGATAATGCCATATCCCCTGCACCAACAGTGACTTCTTTTCCTACTTCTTCTCCTGGGAAGGCAAACATCCCCACATCAAATTTTGGATCCTGTTGATTAATTGCCGCTAATGCCCATGATCCTTGTGGCATCATCAAGGCTTTTTCATTCGAGAATGCTACCACCGCATCATTATAAGAGGCACCACGCCATCCATCTTGAGCATTATCCGCCAACAAATCTAGTCGTTCTGCATCTGCTTTTGAAATAGCATCATCTGCAGAAATAGAGTTAGGTTTTGAAAAGCGAAGATAGTTATTAGCTGCGTCTCCACTGCCTGTAATGGTAATGAGAGAAAGTTGGTGATAACCGTTTAATGTCCATCCTTCATTGCCTGCAACTGCAAACGGAGAATTCCCACTATCTTTTACCTTTTTAACAATCTCTTGAAACTCTTTAAAAGTCTTCGGTTCCTCAAGTCCTAATTCTTTAAACTTTGTTTTATTGTAATAGATTCCATAAAGGTTAGCAGTTAAAGGCACACTATAAATCTTGTTATTGATTGCATACTTTTCTGCATAGTCATTCTTAATGTTCTCAAGATAAGATTTCCCTGTCATATCTGCAAAGTAACCTGCTTTTGCCCACTCCTGAAAATCCATATTTTGAGGATAGATATTAACAATATCTGGAACATCTCCTGATAAAACCCGAGTCTTCAGAACAATTCCAGCTGCCGGAACAGTCGTCAGTTTTACATCAATAGTAGGATGATCCTTTTCAAAATTATCTACAATTTTTTGCAAAGTATCCGCCATTTCGGTCTTCTGGTTAAAAAATTCAATCGTTACCTTTCCATCAGTCGATTGATTATTCTGACCACAAGCTGCTAGTCCTAGTAAACTAGCCCCAGCGACTAAAAGAAAACCTGCTTTCTTATACCATTTCATTGGAAAGCCTCCTTTATAAATTTATACACCTTTATTATAGTCTTCTAAAAATATACTGTCTACTCAAAAAATCTCCTTGGGATAAAATAACAGTTAAACCCGCATACATTAGTTCTGCACCTGAGTAAACTTCGCCATTTTCCTGTAATTCATATAGTCCCTCTTCATCCAAATCTTTTAACTTTAAAGTTGTTTCCATGGTCTCTACAACTGATAAAACGCGAACGTAGGTTACAATCGTTTGATTTTTGTAATTAAATTGTACAGCTGCTTCATTGGATGCAGTATCAGGATTAATTAGTCTATACTGTTGTCCTAACTGAACTACTGGTCGTAATTCTTTATACAAGTTCACCTGATTAGCAATCGTAGCTTTCTCTTCATCTGATAAACTTGTCAAATCAAGCTCATAGCCCAAATTTCCCATCATTGCTACATGACCACGTGTTTCTAATGGTGTCGTTCGCCCCATCTGATGATTCGGTACTGCTGACACATGAGCCCCCATAGAAATGGTTGGATAGAGATAGGATGAACCGTATTGAATTGGTAAACGTGCAATAGCATCAGTATTATCACTAGCCCAGACTTGTGGGAAATAACGCATCATACCAAGATCATTTCGTCCACCGCCACCAGAGCAGGACTCAAAGAGAATATGGCTGTGCTTCTCTGTCAGATAAGAAACGAGTTCGTAAAGCCCCAGCATGTACTGATGAGATTGCATCTGTGTCTCTAGATAGTTTGATCCATTCCCTAGCTTAGTCATATTGCGGTTCATATCCCATTTGATGTAGTCAATCTCATGATAAGATAGGAGTTGATCTAAGACATTTTTCAAGTATTCTACTACCTGAGGATTGGCAAGATTAAGTACTAATTGATTTCTAGAATAGGTATGCTCATATCCTGAAACCTGAATCGCCCAGTCAGGATGTTTACGATACAAATCGCTATCTACAGAAATCATTTCAGGTTCTAACCAAAGCCCAAACTGCAAACCTCTTTCGTGGATAGCTGAAATCAGACTTTCAAGACTTCCACCCAGTTTTTTCTCATTAACAATCCAATCACCTAAAGCACGATTATCATCAAAGCGATTGCCAAACCAACCATCATCTAATACAAAAAGTTCAATGCCAACTTTCTTAGCTTCATCTGCTAACTCTAACAGTTTTTCTCTCTGAAAATCAAAGTAAGTAGCTTCCCAGTTATTAATTAGAATTGGGCGTTCTTTTGTAGAAAATTTACTTGGCATAATGTGCTTCAGTACAAAATTCTGACTTTCATGACTAACACCAGTTAATCCCTTATCTGAATAGGTCACTAAAGCTACCGGTGTTTCAAAGTATTCCTCAGGGTCTAACTTCCAAGAAAAGTTTTCCGAATTAATCCCAATAGCCAGCCGAACTTCATTCAATTGATTCTTTTGAACAAAAGCTTCAAAGTTTCCACTATACATTAGTTGAATAGCAAACACATTCCCAGCATCCTCTGCGACTCCTTGATCACATAAGAGAAGAGCTGGTGTTTGAGCATGCCCAGAAGCCCCACGGTTCGAACTAATCGAAAAGATTCCTTGTTCTACCTGTTGACGTCGAACGGTCTTTTCACGAGCATAAGCACCCTGCAGAGTTACGATCTCGTAAGCTGCCGCTGGAAAATCAGCCATAAAAGAAAAGTCTTTATGAATGACAACTTCCTGGTTACTATTATTTCCCAATTTACTGTAGCTAGCAATTGTCGCATTATTATCAAAAGCAGTATAATACAAATTCAGACTAAGTTGAGCCTTAGAATCTTCTAACATTAAGACAAGAGTCTCTGTATTATCCATGCTATGTGGAGAAGGTAAGCCCTGTGGACCATTCTGACCTTTTAAAATTTTTGCTTCGACAAATCGAAAGTCTGTTACTTCAGTTACACTATGCTGAATCTGTATAGTTGGTTTCCTAAAATCTCCTAAGCCATGTTGTCCAAAAATTTGACGTTGAGTATCTAAACTAAAGGTTCGATTAGTAGCTGTTGGATTTCCTGAAAAGGCATGGTCTCGTTCATAAACACTATTGGAACCTTTATAGTTCTTAATAGTCTTTCCTAAATGTTTCAAAAGTAAGTAACCATTTCGATTTTCAATAATCAAACTTAGATTTTTACTCTCAACATAAAATAGATTATTCTCTATCCTAACTCCCATTTACTTCACCTCATCACTTTATTGACTATATTTTATCATCTGAAACCGCTTTCTAAAATAGAAAAATGTCTCAAGAATATGGTAAAATGTTAGGTAGGAGGTAGCACATGCTAGTTTTTTCAGAATACCAGACTGGAACAATTGACCTTTCCCTAAGCTTTTATGGATATGAGGAATGCACACCTAATTACTCTTTTGGTCCAGCCATTCGTGATACATACGTTCTACATTACATTACTAAAGGACAAGGAAAATTTCATTACAAGGGTAAAATTGTTGATTTAAAAGAAGGAGATTTCTTTCTATTAAAACCAGAGGAACTAACCTTTTATCAAGCAGATAGTAAAGAACCTTGGGCCTACTACTGGTTAGGAATCACTGGAGGGAAAGCTCCTGATTATTTTGCTCTTTCTCAAATTTCTGACCAATCCTATCTCATCCAATCTGAAACTTGTCATACCCAGACTACTGCAAAACTCATCTCAGACATTGTTCGCTTCGCTCAGATTACAAAATCCAATGAATTAGCTCAACTCCATATCATGGGACAACTCCATGAACTGATGTTTCATCTGGGAACTATTGCTCCCAATCAGAAAAAAAAGAATATTTCATCAACCTACCAACTCTATCTTGAATGCAAAAGATTAATTGATAGCCACTATCCTCAATCACTTACAATTCAAGATTTAGCAAAAGAACTATCCGTTCACAGAAGCTACTTATCAAGCGTATTCAAAGAATTTAACACCTTATCCCCAAAAGAATACCTACTATACGTTCGAATGTATCGAGCTAAACAACTTCTCGAAAATACCCAAGAGTCAATCAAGGTAATTGCATACTCGGTAGGCTTTTCAGATCCACTACATTTTTCTAAAGCTTATAAACAATACTTTAATCAGACTCCAAGTCAAACAAGAAAAGAATATTCTCAACACTAACTAGTGAGAAAGGAAACACTATGAAATCCTACCAAGCCGTCTACCAAATTCTAGCTAAAGAAACCGACTATATCAGCGGAGAAAAGATTGCAGAAGAACTATCACTGACCCGAACATCAATTTGGAAAGCCATCAAGCGTTTAGAACACGAAGGCATTGAAATTGATAGTATCAAAAACAAAGGCTATAAACTGGTGAATGGAGACCTTATTCTTCCAGAACTTCTAGAACAAAATCTTCCAATTAAAATCAGTTTTAAACCCGAAACAAGATCAACACAACTGGATGCAAAAGAAGCAATTGATTTAGGAAATGAAGCAAACACCCTCTATCTAGCTTCCTATCAAACAGCTGGCCGAGGCCGTTTTCAACGTTCTTTCTACTCCCCACAAGGTGGCATTTATATGACACTCCATCTCAAACCAAATCTCCCCTATGACCAATTACCATCCTACACACTACTTGTAGCAGGAGCTATCTACAAAGCCATTAAGAACCTAACATTAATAGATGTCGACATAAAATGGGTCAATGATATCTACCTCAAAAATCATAAAATTGGAGGAATCCTCACTGAGGCAATGACGTCTGTAGAAACTGGCTTAGTCACAGATATCATTATTGGAGTAGGAATCAACTTTGCTATCAAAGACTTCCCTCAAGAATTAAAAGAAAAAGCTGCTAGTTTATTCAAAACTCCAGCTCCAATAACAAGGAATGAATTAATCATAGAAATCTGGCGTGTTTTCTTCGAAACACCAGTAGATGAGTTATTATACCTATATAAAAAACAGTCATTCGTTCTTGGAAAAGAAGTTACTTTCACACTGGATAAAAAAGACTACAAGGGACTTGCTAACGATATCTCTGAAAATGGCAAACTTTTAGTTCAATGTGATAACGGAAAAGAAATCTGGCTTAATAGCGGAGAAATTTCACTCAAGAGTTGGTAGTAAAATAATACAATTATAAAATAACTCCAGATGAGTAATTCAATTAAGTTCTACACATCTGAAGTTTTTTATATTATTAAACTTCAAAAAACGGATTTTTATCACATTGAACATCAAAAAAGAAAGGACAAAATTTGTCCTTTCTCGAGATTAGCCGCTTTTCATCAACCCACTACAGTTGACAAAGAAGCAAGAAAAAAGAGAGTTATAAACTCTCATTCAAACGGAGAATAAGGGATTCGAACCCTTGCGCCAGTTACCCGACCTAACGATTTAGCAAACCGTCCTCTTCAGCCTCTTGAGTAATTCTCCTATTAATGGGCACGAGTGGACTCGAACCACCGACCTCACGCTTATCAGGCGTGCGCTCT
>NZ_JUQO01000226.1 GCF_001074635.1 Streptococcus mitis | reverse complement strand
TTTGAGCAACCTGCGGCTAGCTTCCTAGTTTGCTCTTTGATTTTCATTGAGTATGGGCCTATTTTATCACAAAAGATAAGAGAAAGCTATGTGGGATGTCAGAGGAATACTTTTAAATCAGGAAAGTAGTAAAAAAGCAACCGTACCTGCAGTTGCTTTTATAATTCTCTTAATAACGTGTTGGCCCTGCACTTGCGCTGCGGATGTTCAAGCGTTTTTTGAGATAGAAGCGAAGGGCTAGGAGGGCTGCTCCGATAATAGCCAGTGGCAATGGAGCAAGTACTGGGTTAAGGCTAGCTGGTAGGAAGCTTGTTGCAAAGAAGACAAGCAACCAAAGGAACATAGAAGCTAGGATAACTAGTACAGATTTCCAGAAAGGAGGACGTTGACTGCGGTCCATATCTGGTCCATAGTATTGGTAAACAAAGTAGTACATCAAGTAGAAGGCAAATCCACCAACAAGTCCAACTAGCAGGAGAGTGACAAGTCCATAGCCGAAAGCCTGATCTGCTGCAAAGAAAGTTGTGAGGGCGCTGACGAGGGCAAAGAGGCTAGTGATGAAAAGAGCTGAGTCCATAATCATGAGTTTTGGATCATCATTTTCTTTTGGATGTTCCTTTTCATATTGTTCCTTGACAGTGAAACTATGAGCCCAATGAGTTGGCGCGCCATAGAGGGAACGAGCAGTCGTACCTTTAGATTGCTCTTCAATGATTTGGGGAATAACTTCCTCAAAAATAGCCTTGATTTCAGCATCTGTTTTTCCATCTTTGATGAATTGTTGGGTAGCGATGTGGACAAATTCTTGGTTTTTCTTAGTTAATTTTTGTAGATCAATCTGAGACATAGGAACTCCTCTTAGAACCATTTTTTATGGATGAGATAGAGAGTGAGCGAGACACTCATAGCAAAGGCGATAAAGACGATTAACCAGAAGGCATTTGGCTCGCCGTTTAGGGGGATTTCATTATCCTTAAAGTTCATCCCGTAGGCAGAAAAGACCATGGTTGGGATGGACATGACGATGGTCACAAGGGCCAAGGTTTTCATGATGTTGTTCTGGTTGTTAGAAATGATAGAGGCGAAGGTCTCTGTCATAGAATGCAAGACGTTTCCATAAATGTCTGCCATCTCGATGGCCTGTTGGGTTTCAATCAGGGTGTCTTCAAGCAGGTCTTCGTCCTCAAGGTATTTCTTGATATTGCTGGTTGAGCTGGTCAATTTCTTAATCACACGCTCATTTGTTTTGAGGGAGGCCTTGAAATAGACGATGGTTTTTTCCAATTCCATCAGTTCAATCAATTCTTCATTACGAGTTGATTGATGCAGTTGACTTTCGATTTGTTCACTCTTACGGTCAATCGAACGAAGGGCTGTTAGGTAAAGCTCTGCATTGCGATAGAGAATCTGAAAGATAAAACGCGAACGCATGAAGGTGTAGAAATTACGCAATCGACGGTTGATAAAGACATCGAGGACCGGTAATGGTTCCAAACACGTAGTGATAATGGTTTCCTCGGTGATGATAATACCAAGCGGGATGGTAACGTAATAGGTGCGGTTATTTCTTTCTTCTGTGACCGGCACGTCAACGATAATCAGGGTATACTCGTCTTCAATGGTAATACGAGACATTTCTTCCGCATCGAGCGGTGCTCGGAGGTCGGCGATATCGATATCGAAGGCGTTAGCGATTTCGAGTGATTCATTTTGAGTCGGATTGACGAGATTGATCCAAGTACCCGGTTCAAGCGTATCGATCTCTTTAAATTCAGTTGTTGTAGAGAGAAAAACTTGTTTCATATCCCTTATCCTTTCTCATTTTTCAGATTTTTTCACACCGTACTATTATACTACAAAATCGGCCTTTTGGGTAATAGAATCTCACTTTTTTTGGTATAATGGTAAGCAATAATGGACTAGAAAGAACAAAGATGCAAGATAAAATTGTCATTCATGGGGCGCGTGCCCATAATTTAAAAAATATTGATGTGGAGATTCCGCGAGACAAGCTGGTTGTCGTGACTGGTTTGTCAGGTTCAGGGAAATCCAGTCTGGCCTTCGATACCCTCTATGCGGAGGGACAACGCCGCTATGTGGAGAGTTTGTCAGCCTACGCTCGTCAATTCTTGGGAAATATGGAGAAGCCTGATGTAGATGCCATTGATGGCCTCAGCCCAGCTATTTCCATCGACCAGAAAACGACTAGTAAAAATCCTCGCTCGACCGTGGGAACCACGACTGAAATCAATGACTATCTGCGTCTCCTCTACGCGCGTGTGGGGACGCCTTACTGTATCAACGGGCATGGAGCTATCAAGGCCTCTTCTGTGGAGCAAATTGTGGATAAGGTTTTGGAGTTGCCAGAACGCCAGCGTCTGCAAATCTTAGCACCAGTTATCCGTAAGAAAAAAGGACAGCATAAGAGCGTTATCGAGAAAGTTCAGAAAGACGGTTATGTTCGCGTCCGTGTGGACGGGGAAGTCTATGATGTGACCGAAGTGCCAGAGTTATCCAAGAGCAAGCAACACAATATTGATGTCGTGGTTGACCGTATCGTTATCAAGGAGGGTATCCGTAGCCGTCTCTTTGATTCCATTGAGGCTGCCCTTCGTATTGCAGAAGGTTATGTCATTATCGATACTATGGACGATTCTGAGTTGCTCTTCTCTGAGCATTATGCCTGCCCAGTTTGTGGTTTTACCGTGCCAGAGTTAGAGCCTCGCCTCTTCTCCTTCAATGCTCCTTTTGGTTCTTGTAGTGAGTGTGATGGTTTGGGTATTAAGCTGGAGGTGGATACTGATTTGGTAGTGCCAGATGCCAGCAAAACCTTACGTGAGGGAGCCTTGGCTCCTTGGAATCCTATCTCATCCAACTACTATCCAAACATGCTAGAGCAGGCTATGACAGCTTTTGGAGTGGATATGGATAAGCCTTTTGAGAACTTGTCAGAAGAAGATAAGAACTTGATTCTCTACGGCTCAGATGGCAAGGAATTCCATTTCCACTATGAGAATGAATTTGGTGGTGTACGCGATATTGACATTCCGTTTGAAGGAGTTGTCAATAATATCAAACGTCGTTACCATGAAACTAATAGCGATTATACTCGCACCCAGATGCGTCTCTACATGAATGAGCTGACCTGCGGAACCTGTCACGGCTATCGTCTCAATGACCAGGCCTTGTCTGTCCGTGTTGGTGGTGAGCAAGGACCACATATCGGAGAAATTTCAGACCTGTCTATCGCGGACCACTTGGACTTGGTAAGCAAGTTGACTCTGTCTGAAAATGAATCTATTATTGCTCGTCCCATTCTCAAGGAAATCAAGGACCGCTTGACCTTCCTCAATAACGTGGGTCTTAATTATCTGACTCTGTCACGTTCAGCAGGAACCCTTTCGGGTGGTGAGAGTCAGCGTATTCGCTTGGCAACTCAGATTGGTTCTAACCTATCAGGTGTCCTCTATATTTTGGATGAGCCGTCAATCGGTCTTCACCAGAGGGATAATGACCGTCTGATTGCCAGTCTCAAAAAGATGCGTGACTTGGGCAATACTCTTATCGTGGTGGAACATGACGAAGATACCATGCGTGAGGCTGATTATCTGATTGATGTTGGTCCCGGTGCCGGTGTTTTTGGTGGGGAGATTGTTGCCGCAGGTACGCCCAAGCAGGTGGCTCGCAACAGTAAGTCTATCACAGGCCAGTACTTGTCAGGCAAACGTGCCATTCCAGTGCCAGAAGAGCGACGTGTCGGAAATGGTCGTTTTATCGAGGTGACAGGAGCGCGTGAGAACAACCTGCAAAATGTCACAGCTCGCTTCCCACTAGGAAAATTTATCGCAGTGACAGGGGTATCAGGTTCAGGGAAATCGACCCTAATCAATAGCATTCTCAAAAAAGCTATTGCTCAGAAGCTCAACCGTAATTCAGATAAGCCTGGTAAGTTTAAAACGATTACAGGGATTGAGCATGTTGATCGTTTGATTGATATTGACCAGAGCCCTATCGGACGAACACCAAGGTCTAACCCAGCTACCTATACAGGAGTTTTTGACGATATACGTGACCTATTTGCCCAGACAAATGAAGCCAAGATTCGAGGCTACAAGAAGGGACGTTTCAGTTTCAATGTCAAGGGCGGTCGTTGTGAAGCCTGCTCAGGTGACGGGATTATCAAGATTGAGATGCACTTCTTGCCAGATGTTTACGTGGCTTGTGAAGTCTGCCACGGGACCCGCTACAACAGTGAAACCCTAGAAGTCCACTACAAGGAAAAGAATATCTCGCAGGTCTTGGACATGACTGTCAACGATGCGGTGGAATTCTTCCAACACATTCCAAAGATTCAACGTAAACTTCAGACTATCAAGGATGTGGGATTAGGCTATGTTACGCTAGGACAGCCAGCTACCACCCTTTCTGGAGGAGAAGCCCAGCGTATGAAGTTGGCTAGTGAACTCCACAAACGATCGACAGGAAAATCTTTCTACATTCTGGATGAGCCGACGACAGGTCTTCATACCGAGGATATCGCTCGCTTGCTTAAAGTCTTGGCTCGCTTTGTCGATGATGGCAATACAGTTCTTGTCATTGAGCACAATCTGGATGTTATCAAGACGGCAGACCATATTATTGACTTGGGACCTGAGGGCGGTGTCGGCGGTGGAACCATCATCGCAACAGGAACTCCAGAAGAAGTAGCGGCCAATGAAGCCAGCTACACAGGACAGTATTTGAAAGGAAAATTACATCATGAATAAACGCGTACAAGCATTTCTAGCTAAAATGCAAGAAAAAGAACTAGATGGTATCATCATCAACAACCTTAAAAACGTCTATTACCTGACTGGTTTTTGGGGCTCAAACGGAACAGTCTTTATCAGTCGTGACCGTCAGGTCTTGGTGACAGACTCTCGCTATATCATTGCAGCCAAGCAAGAAACCAGTGGCTTTGAAATCGTAGCAGATCGCGATGAATTGGCTGTCATTGAAGGAATTGTCAAGGACATGGGCTTGTCTCGAATCGGTTTTGAGGATGAGATTTCGGTCTCTTATTATCACCGTATGCAGGCAGCCTTTGAAGGAATTGACTTGCTTCCACAAACTCAGTTTGTCGAAGGTCTTCGAATGATTAAGGATGAAGCGGAGATTGCAGCTATTCGCAAGGCTTGTTCTATCTCAGACCAAGCTTTCCGCGATGCGCTTGACTTTATTAAGCCAGGAAAGACTGAAATTGAGATTGCCAACTTCCTTGACTTCCGCATGCGTGAGTTGGGAGCATCTGGCTTATCTTTTGATACGATTCTAGCTAGCGGTATCAATTCTTCTAAACCCCATGCCCATCCTATGCACAAACCAGTGGAGCTAGGAGAAGCCATTACAATGGACTTCGGTTGCCTTTATGACCACTATGTCAGTGATATGACACGGACTATCTATCTAGGGCATGTTAGCGACGAGCAAGCAGAGATTTACAATACGGTTTTGAAAGCCAACCAAGCCTTGATTGACCAGGCTAAGGCAGGATTAGGTTTCCGAGACTTTGATAAAATTCCTCGTGATATTATCATCGAAGCAGGCTATGGCGACTACTTTACACACGGTATTGGTCACGGTATTGGACTGGACATCCATGAAGAACCTTACTTTAGCCAGACTTCTACAGAAACTATTAAGGCGGGTATGGCCTTGACCGATGAACCAGGTATCTATATCGAAGGCAAATATGGCGTTCGTATCGAGGATGATATCCTGATTACAGAGACAGGTTGTGAATTGTTGACCTTAGCTCCAAAAGAGTTGATAGTTATTTAAGAGTTAAACAACTCAAATGATTGACTTTTAAATTTTAAAGGTTTATACTGAAAGACGAAAACGGTAGGTGAGGCTACCATAGGGATACGGATGACTACCGCAAAGCAGTGGAGACACTACTCGTTGGTCAACAGTCCTGGTCGCGAAGGCCAAGACTAAGCTCATTACATTGCCCTATGGAGTTAAAGCTTGAACGAAAAACAGATAATTAGTTTTTTAATCCTGCCATTTTATGGTGGGATTTTCTACTGTTTAAATCAAAGAAAGGAGCTAAACGATGCAAATTGACGATCATCCGGAACCGCACATACACAGCCAATCACTGATTTGTGTCGTTCTGCCCTTATAAAGTGATTGGTCTCTGTGTATGAAACACATCATTCATACAGATAGGAGAAACCAATGAAAACTACAAAAGAAAGATTAGCAACAGCTATTCATACATCTTTAAACGAAACTCTATCTTTTTATAAGACAAGCCTAACAGGCTTGACTGAGGAGCAGGTGGAGAAAAATCGTGACCTATATGGCGAAAATACCATCACAAAGGGTCAAGAAGACAGTATCCTCAAAAAGATTTACGAATCCATTATCAATCCTTTTACAATCATCTTGCTGGTCATCGCCGTGATTTCCTTGGTGACCAATGTCTGGTTGGCAAAACCAGGTCAAGAGGATCCGACGACTTCTATTATCATCGTTGTCCTAGTCCTCATTTCTGGTGGCATACGCTTTGTCCAAGAACTCCGTAGTGATAAGGCTGCGACTAATCTATCAAAAATGATTGTCAACACAGCGACTGTCATTCGTCAAGGAGAAATCCAAGAAGTACCTATCGATGATTTGGTAGTGGGTGACGTGGTTAAATTAAGCGCTGGAGACATGATTCCAGCAGATCTTCTTTTATTTGAGTCGCGCGATTTCTTTGTACAACAGTCTGGCTTGACAGGTGAAAGTGAATCGGTTGAAAAATTGGCCTTGACCAAGGCAACAGTTCAACAATCTGATAGTCTGCTAGAAGCAGAAGCGCTCGCCTTTATGGGAACCAATGTCTTGTCTGGTAGTGCCAAGGCCGTGGTTTTAGCAGTTGGTGATGATACCATGATGGGAGCCATTGAGCAGACTTTGAACACCTATGACGAGCCTACTTCGTTTGAACGGGAGATGAATAGTATTTCGTGGCTCTTAATTCGTTTGATGCTGGTCATGGTGCCCATCGTTTTCTTGTCCAATGGTTTAACAGATGGAGATTGGTTAGAAGCTGGCGTATTTGCTTTGAGTGTTGGTGTTGGATTGACACCTGAGATGCTTCCTATGATTATCACGGCCAGTCTAGCAAAAGGCTCCATCATTATGGCCAAGGAAAAAGTGGTTATCAAGAAACTCAATGCCATACAGGACTTAGGGGCGATTGATATTTTGTGTACAGATAAGACAGGAACTCTAACCCAAGACGAAATTGTCCTTGAATATCCCTTGGACATCCACGGACGCTTGGATTTGACCGTCTTGAGACGAGCTTATCTCAATTCTTATTTTCAAACGGGCTTGAAAAATTTGATGGACAGAGCCATCATCAAACGGACTGAAAAGGAAGCCAAAGAACACACCCTCTTACAAAATCTGGCTCAAACTTTTCAAAAAATAGATGAGCTTCCCTTTGATTTTGAACGTAGACGGATGAGTGTTATCGTTAAGGATGAACACGAAGTTGTTAGTTTGGTAACCAAGGGTGCCCTAGAGGAAATGTTGACGATTTCCAGTCATGCGGAATACCATGGAGTGATTACTCCCTTGACAGATGTTATTAGAGAAGAAATTTTAGCAGAAGTCAGACAACTAAATCAACAAGGTTTGCGTGTCTTGGGAGTGGCCTATAAGTCAGGTTTGAGGGAAGGTCATGCCTATACAGTTGATGACGAAGGGGATATGATTCTAACTGGTTATTTAGCCTTCCTAGATCCTCCTAAACCATCTGCAGCACCAGCAATTAAGGCTCTGTTAGAGCATGGGGTTCAAACAAAGATTTTGACGGGAGACAACGAAAAAGTTACCCAAGCAGTCTGTGAAAAGGTTGGTTTGGATATCAATCAGATGCTGTTAGGATCTGAAATTGATCAGATGAGTGATCAAGAATTGGCTCAAGCCGTGGAGGAGGTAACAGTCTTTGCCAAACTTTCTCCTGACCAAAAAGCACGAATCATTTTACAATTTAAGGCTAATGGTCATGCTGTAGGCTATATGGGAGATGGGATCAATGATGCTCCTTCTATGAAAGTTGCAGATGTGGGGATTTCTGTTGATACAGCAGTAGATATTGCCAAAGAAACAGCTGATGTTATCCTACTTGATAAGGATCTCATGGTGCTGGAAAAAGGACTTGTTGAAGGTCGTAAGGTCTATGCCAATATGACTAAATATATCAAGATGACAGTGAGTTCTAATTTTGGAAATATCTTATCCCTATTGGTCTCTGGAATCTTTTTGCCATTTTTACCAATGGCACCAGTCCATTTGATTATCCTAAATCTAGTCTATGATTTGTCTTGTATTGCCTTGCCTTTTGACAAGGTGGATAAAGATTTTTTGAGAAATCCGCACACTTGGGAAGCTAAGTCCATCACACGTTTCATGGTTTGGATGGGGCCTATCTCTTCTGCCTTTGATATTTTGACCTTTATTTTGCTCTATTTTATCATTGTACCCATGACGACAGGTCAAGCCTATGTCCATGGAGCGGAGTCTGCCGTAGGATTTATTGTCTTGTTTCAGACAGGTTGGTTTATCGAGTCCATGTGGTCACAGACCATGGTTATCCATATGCTGCGTTCAGCCAAAATTCCCTTTTTACAAAGTCGTCCAGCTTGGCTAGTCCTTGTGACAACCTTATTGGCTGCAGCCTTTGTGACCTTCCTTCCCTACAGTCCACTCGCAATCCTACTTCATCTAACTCCTTTAAAACCGATTTATTTCATCTTTTTACTTTTCATCATTATTTTGTATATGATTAGCGTGACAATTGTGAAAAAAATCTATATCAAGAAATATCAAGAATGGCTGTAAATTTCATTTTGTCAAGAAAAAAGTACGAAAATGACGAAAAAAGTCAAAAAAATTTAAAAATAGGTCGCAAGTCGGATGTTTTTTATGGTATAATAGACTAAACTGATAGTAACATGTAGCGAAAGGGGTAGGTACATGATTAAAATTTATACAGTCTCAAGTTGTACTAGCTGTAAAAAAGCAAAAACCTGGCTCAATGCCCACCAGTTAAGTTATAAAGAACAAAACCTTGGTAAAGAAGGAATTACGAGGGAAGAATTACTGGATATTCTAACCAAAACAGATAACGGAATAGCCAGTATCGTTTCGTCTAAAAATCGCTATGCCAAAGCCCTTGGAGTGGATATTGAAGATTTGAGTGTCAACGAAGTCCTCAATCTGATTATGGAAACACCGAGAATTTTAAAGAGCCCAATTCTTGTGGATGAAAAACGCCTGCAAGTTGGCTACAAGGAAGACGATATTCGTGCCTTCCTACCACGCTCTGTCCGTAATGTAGAAAATGCAGAAGCACGTTTGCGTGCAGCTCTATAAACATCAAGACTGGGAGCAACTCCCAGTCTTATTCTATTTTAATTTCAAAAAGAAGGAAGAAAGAAATGAAAAAAATAGTTCTTGTTAGTCTAGCTTTCCTTTTTGTCCTGGTTGGTTGCGGACAGAAAAAAGAAACTGGACCAGCTACAAAAACAGAAAAGGATACGCTTCAGTCGGCATTGCCAGTTATTGAAAATGCTGAGAAGAATACAGTTGTAACCAAGACTTTGGTTTTGCCGAAATCAGATGATGGCAGCCAGCAAACCCAAACCATTACTTATAAAGACAAGACTTTTTTGAACCTAACAATTCAACAAAAGCGTCCAGTCTCAGATGAGTTGAAGACCTATATTGACCAACATGGTGTGGAAGAAACTCAAAAAGCTCTTCTCGAGGCAGAGGAGAAGGATGAGGTCATCATAGAAGCTCGTAAATTAGCAGGATTTAAGCTTGAAACCAAACTATTGAGTGCAACAGAACTTCAAACAACGACTAGTTTTGATTTTCAAGTTCTGGATGTCAAGAAGGCTTCTCAGTTAGAATATTTGAAGAACATTGGTTTAGAGAATCTCTTGAAGAATGAACCAAGCAAATATATTTCAGATAGATTGGCAAATGGCGCGACAGAACAGTAGAAAATCCAAATAAATAGACTGCCTGAATTGTAGAACGTAAGGAATTATGCTATAATGGTACTATTCTAAGGAAAGAGGGTGTTAGAATGGGATTTACTGAAGAAACAGTACGTTTTAAATTGGACGATTCCAATAAAAAAGAAATTAGCGAAACTTTGACTGATGTCTATGCTTCGTTGAACGATAAGGGCTACAACCCAATTAACCAAATCGTTGGTTACGTATTGAGTGGAGACCCTGCCTACGTTCCTCGTTATAATAATGCACGAAATCAAATCCGTAAATATGAGCGTGATGAAATCGTTGAGGAATTGGTCCGCTACTACCTTAAAGGACAAGGAGTCGATCTGTAATCTATGAGAATTATGGGATTGGACGTCGGTTCAAAAACGGTAGGGGTGGCTATTAGCGATCCGCTCGGTTTTACAGCTCAAGGGCTTGAAATCATCCAAATCAATGAGGAGCAAGGCCAATTTGGTTTTGACCGCGTTAAGGAGTTGGTTGATGCTTACAAGGTGGAACGATTTGTAGTGGGCTTACCTAAAAACATGAACAATACAAGCGGACCGCGCGTGGAAGCTAGTCAGGCATACGGAGCAAAGCTAGAAGAGCTTTTTGGTTTACCAGTAGACTATCAGGATGAACGCTTGACAACAGTTGCTGCTGAGCGCATGTTGATTGAACAAGCAGATATCAGTCGCAATAAGCGCAAGAAAGTCATTGATAAGTTAGCAGCTCAGCTGATTTTACAAAATTATTTAGATAGAAAATTTTAATATAAAGGAGAGGCTATGTCACACGATCATAACCACGACCACGAAGAACGTGAACTAATCACACTAGTAGATGAGCAAGGAAATGAAACCTTGTTTGAAATCCTTTTGACGATTGACGGAAAAGAAGAATTTGGTAAAAACTATGTTCTTCTAGTACCAGTTAACGCAGAAGAAGACGAAGACGGACAAGTTGAAATCCAAGCTTACTCATTCATCGAAAACGAAGATGGAACAGAAGGCGAATTGCAACCAATCCCAGAAGACTCAGAAGACGAATGGAACATGATTGAAGAAGTCTTCAATAGTTTTATGGAGGAGTAAAAATGTTCAGTGAACATTTTTACCCCAGTTCCTTTAAATAAGAGAGAACTGGTAAGTCTGGGAGACTGTATCAGCCCAACTCCTAGAAATTGGAAGAGTTGGAACATCCAGTGGATGTTTTTAGCCCACGTTAACTTCATAGTAGCTAGTTATTAGCTAACCAGGTAAGAGGTCGGGACGAAAATCCTGGCCTCGTTTTTGTTAGTTATGAGACTTTATTGAGGCGGTTGATTGAACCTGTAATTAAGGAGATGTATATGTTTGAAGTAGAAGAATGGCTCCATAGTCGGATTGGTTTGAATTTTCGATCAGGTTTGGGCCGAATGCAACAAGCGGTGGATTTGTTGGGGAATCCCGAGAAGTCTTATCCTATTATCCACGTAACAGGGACTAATGGAAAAGGATCTACCATTGCTTTTATGAGGGAGTTATTTATGGGGCATGGTAAAAAAGTTGCGACTTTTACCTCTCCTCATATTGTCTCTATCAATGATCGAATCTGCATTAATGGGCAACCAATAGCTGATGCAGACTTCATCCGTTTGGCTAATCAGGTCAAGGAGATGGAGAAAACGCTTCTGCAAACCCATGACCAGTTGTCCTTTTTTGAATTGCTAACCTTGATTGCTTTTCTTTATTTTAGAGAGCAAGAGGTGGATTTGGTTCTACTAGAAGTGGGAATTGGTGGTTTACTTGACACAACCAATGTGGTAACTGGAGAGCTTGCTGTCATCACCTCCATCGGGCTTGATCATCAGGAGACTCTGGGTGACAGTGTAGCAGCAATTGCAGAGCAGAAAGCAGGTATTTTTAAGGCTGGTAAAAAGGCAGTGATTGCGAAATTGCCTCCAGAAGCTAGGCTTGTCTGTCAGAAAAAAGCCGAATCTTTAGCTGTTGACCTTTATCAGGCAGGTCAAGATTTTTCAATGCTGAATGGCGATTTTTCAAGTTCTTTGGGAACTTTTTCGCAGTTGAACATAGGCTTAGAAGGAACTTATCAGCAGGAAAATGCTGCCTTGGCGTTGCAAACGTTTCTTCTTTTTATGGGAAAAAGAAAGGAAGCTGTTGATGAGCAGGTTGTAAGACAGGCTTTGGAGAAGACCCATTGGGCTGGGCGTTTGGAGCGTATTCGTCCGCAGATTTACTTGGATGGTGCTCATAACCTCCCTGCCTTGACTCGCTTGGTTGAGTTTATCAAAGAAAAAGAGCAAGGAGGTTATCGTCCTCAAATCCTCTTTGGAGCCTTGAAACGGAAGGATTATCAAGGAATGTTGGCTTATCTGACTGAAAAATTGCCTCAGGTGGAACTCAAGGTGACTGGTTTTGACTATCAAGGTTCTCTGTACGAGACAGATGTAACAGGTTACCATGTAATTCCCTCTTACCGAGAATTTATCAGCAGTTTTGAAGAAAGAGCCGATACCCAGGATTTGTTGTTCATTACAGGGTCTCTCTATTTTATCTCAGAAGTACGGAGCCACATACTGGGGCATGAGCAGATAAATTGACCACTTTAGCAAGTCTTAGTCTCTTAGTAGCTTGTTCACAAAGAGTTCAACAGGTTCAACAACCAGTAGCTCAACAGCAAACACAACAAACTCAGCAATCACAACCTGTTGCTTCATCTTCCACAGAAAATACAAACCGGGCAACGACAAGTTCTTCACAAAATGCGCCTGAGGTTCAACTAACTAATATTGATGGAACTTATACTGATCAGGACGAAGGAGACCGTATCATTTTAGTGGTGACTGGAACAACTGGTACCTGGACTCAGGTAGAAACTGATGGGGAACAAGAAATCAAACAGGTTAGCTTCGACGCCGCTAATCAACGCATGATTATTAGTGATGATGTCAAGATTTATGCAATCAATGGCAATCAGATGATTATCGACGATATGGATAGAGAAGCGTTTGATCGCATCGTTTTATCAAAATAGACTAGGAGGAGACTGGAATTTTCGGTCTCTTTTGCTTTTGCTCAGAAAAATGATTATAAATACTTGCCTTCTACCGAATACCTGAGTTATACTAGTATCAATTACCTGTTTTTAGCATTCAAACTATCAAGGAGGGGATATGAAATATAGAAAATTTCAATTATTGATGTCCAAGTATGGCTTTAGTCTTTCGATTATGCTGCTTGAACTGTGTCTTGTTTTTGGTCTCTTTCTTTATTTAGGGCGTATGGCCCCTATTCTTTGGGTTATTCTCTTAATCTTTATGAGTATGGCGACTATCGTAGCGATTGTCAATCGTTCCATGGCGCCTGAAAGCAAAGTGATGTGGTTAGTGGTAACTTTTGTTCCTGTTATTGGTCCTTTGCTCTATCTGATGTTTGGTGAAAGACGATTGTCCAAAAAAGAAATCAAGCAGTTGGACAAACTTGGTTCCATGCATTTTCGGGAGGATAACAGTAAAGCTCTCCGCCAGAAATTGAAGGAAGAGGATAAGGCGGCTTACGGAGTTATCAAATCTTTGCTAAGTATGGATAGCAATGCCGATGTCTATGATCGAACAGACTCACAATTCTTTTCTTCGGGTGAAAGCATGTGGCAATATATGTTGGAAGACCTCAAGAAAGCTGAAAAGTTTATCTTTCTAGAGTACTATATTGTCGAAGAAGGTCTGATGTGGAATAGCATACTAGACATACTAGAGCAAAAGGCAGCTCAAGGTGTAGAGGTCAAGATGCTCTATGATGATATCGGCTGTATGGCGACTTTGCCTGGAGACTATACTATTCAGCTTCGTAGTCGAGGAATTGAAGCCCATAAATTTAACAAGGTGATTCCTCGCTTGACGGTGGCTTACAACAATCGGGACCATCGTAAAATCCTTGTCATAGATGGTCAGGTAGCTTATACAGGAGGTATTAACTTAGCTGATGAGTACATCAACCATGTAGAACGCTTTGGCTACTGGAAGGACAGTGGGATTCGCTTAGATGGCCCTGGTGTCAAGGCTCTAACCCGTCTCTTTTTGATGACTTGGTACATCAATCGTGGGGAAATCAGCGATTTTGATCAGTATCACTTGGAAAATCAGCCTTGTTCTGGCCAAGGGCTCTGCATTCCTTACGGTAGTGGACCCAAGCCCATCTTCCGTACCCAGGTAGGGAAAAAAGTCTATCAAAGTTTGATTAATCAGGCCACTGATTCAGTCTATATCACAACGCCCTATTTGATTATTGACTATGACTTAACAGAGAGTATTAAAAACGCGGCCATGAGGGGTGTCGATGTCCGCATCGTGACTCCTTTCATTCCAGATAAGAAATTAATCCAACTCATCACAAGAGGGGCCTATCCGGATTTACTGTCAGCAGGAGTGAGGATTTTTGAGTATAGTCCAGGCTTTATCCACAGTAAACAAATCTTAGTGGATAAGGACTTTGCTGCAGTTGGAACCATTAACTTAGATTATAGAAGTTTGCTTCACCACTATGAAAATGCAGTCTTGCTATATAAAACAGAATCAATCACTGAGATTCAAAAAGATTTTCAAGAGATTTTTTCGGTATCGCAAGAAATTTTCCCTCATACGATAAAAAATAGCTGGTATCAAAAATTGATTAAGGAAATTGCCCAGTTATTCGCCCCTATCTTATAAGAAATCTAGGACTGAGGACACAAACCAGTCCTATTTTTCTTGTCTTTTACGAATAAGAAGATGTAGGAGGCAAGATGTTAACTCAGAAAGAATTGGATTATATCATGATATTTAAACAGACACATTTACACCGATTTCGAGAAATTGAAACCTTTGTGAAACTATACAAAAAATCACTCAAACACCCATCGCAAGCTGACAATCCTAGGACTTTTTGATATACTAAGACAGATAAATTAAATAGGAGAAACGATATGAGTGTGTATGGTAGAGTAGAAGAAGTTCATCAGGAGAATCGTGAACCTCTAGAATACCAAATCGAACAAGAATCGCATCATCGTGAATCAAGTCGTCTTCCTTTGGTAAAAATTTTACTATGGAGTACGCTTGTAACGGGGATAACTCTAGGAGTACCGCTATTACTCGATTTAATGAGTGCACAGGAAGTGCAGGATTTTTATGCAGGTTGGGCTCTTCATCAGACAGGGAAGATTTACAGCGACTATTATGGAAGTCAAGGTTTGCTTTATTATTTGCTTACTTACGTGACTCAGGGCGGATTTTTCTTTGCCATTTTTGAGTGGTTAGCCTTGGTAGCAGGCGGATTTTTCCTCTTTAAATCGGCGGACACCTTGACAGAGCAAGGAGACCAAGCTGGACAACTGGTGACTATTTTTTACATGCTGGTTACAGGTCTTGCGTTTGGTGGAGGCTATGCGACTCTTTTAGCGCTTCCTTTCTTATTCGCGGCCTTTAGTTTAGTTGCGGCTTACCTAAGTAATCCAAGCCATGATAAGGGATTTGTACGGATTGGGCTGGCTTTGGCAGGCGGATTTTTCTTTGCTCCCTTGGCATCGCTCCTGTTTATTGCTGTAGTGAGTTTAGGCTTGTTGGTCTTTAACCTTGGGCATAGACGCTTTGCGCATGGATTTTATCAGTTTCTTGCAGTGGCTTTAGGTTTCTCACTGGTCTTTTATCCAACTGCCTACTATAGTGTTGCAACAGGAAGTTTTGAGGATGCGATTAGTGGAATTTTGTATCCAATTCATTCCATTCGTTTGACTTCTGTTTCGGCATTGTTAGAAAATGTTTTGTTTTACGGGTTGTTGGCTCTTGGCATAGGAGTTTTGGTTTTTGTCTTTTTAGGTCTCTTTCAATCTAAATCCTCTAAACTATATGTCATCTCAGTGCCTGCGAGTCTATTCCTGATTTTAGGTTTGGTAGTGATTTTCTTTACACAGGATCCCCTACATGCCTCGCGTTTGATGCTCATTTTCCCTGTCTTTCTTCTGCTTTTAGTATCCAATATCAAGGGGCAACAGAGTGGTCGTAGCGTTAGAAGAAGACGCAGAGAAGAGCCTGTTAGTCTCTGGCATCGCTATACTAAAGGAAATCTTTACCTACCGATTTTAACTCTGTTATATCTTTTGGCTGTTCCTTTTTTGATGAGGTTTGTCCTTTATCCAGTACCTTATCAAGAACGTGAGCGTCTTGCTGATTTGGTGAAAGAGGAGACAAGTACGGAAGATGCTATCTATGCATGGGATGATACTGCAACTCTTTATCGTAAGAGTGAGCGCTTGTCGCCATCGGCTATTTTGTCCCCGATGCACTATACAGCAACTGAGGAAAATCGGAATAAGCTACTCAATGACTTGAAAGAAAAACAACCCAAGGTGATTGTGGTGAACGATAAGGTAGCAGTCTGGTCTGAAGTGGAAACAATCTTGAAAGAAAATTACCAACCAGTAAAGACTGATTACTCAGAGTTTAAGGTCTATAAAATTAAATAACTAAATCAATATCTTGTGTATTTTTAAAAATTTTAGGATTTTTAACACAAGATATTGATTTTTCTTTTTAGAGTGGTATAATACTTTTTAGAAAGAACATTTTAGAAAAGAGCATGCATATGATTGCACTAGAAGAAAAAATTACAATTTTGCCAACTCTCTTCGTCGAGAAACGAGATGGGAGACGTGTTGTATTTGATGTGGACAAGATTGACAAGGCTCTCCACAAGGCGGCTGACAAGGTTATGGATGTGACACCCTTGGTTGAAAAGCGCCTAAATGCTCTGACCGAGCGAATTGTCACAGAAATTCATAGTCGCTTTCCAAAGGGAGTTAAGATTTACGAAATCCAAAATATCGTAGAACATGAACTGCTTGAAGCTAAAGAATATGCGCTGGCTGAAGAGTATATCACTTATCGAACACAGAGGGATTTTGAGCGCTCAAAAGCGACAGATATTAACTTTAGTATCCATAAGCTTCTCAACAAAGACCAGGCAGTTGTCAATGAAAATGCTAATAAAGACAGCGATGTCTTTAATACCCAGCGTGATTTGACAGCGGGCATCGTTGGAAAATCAATCGGACTGCAAATGCTTCCTAAGCACGTAGCCAATGCCCACCAAAAGGGGGATATCCACTATCATGATTTGGATTATAGCCCCTACACACCTATGACCAACTGCTGTTTGATTGATTTTAAAGGGATGTTGGAAAATGGTTTTAAGATTGGAAATGCGGAGGTGGAAAGTCCTAAGTCTATCCAGACTGCGACAGCTCAGATTTCCCAAATCATCGCCAACGTTGCTTCAAGTCAGTACGGGGGATGTTCAGCTGACCGTATCGATGAAGTCTTGGCTCCTTACGCAGAGAAGAATTACCAAAAACATCTCAAAGATGCAGAAGAATGGGTCTTGCCTGAAAAACGGGAAGATTATGCCTGGAAGAAAACGCAAAAAGACATCTATGATGCCATGCAATCTCTTGAGTATGAAATCAATACTCTCTTCACTTCAAATGGGCAAACACCTTTTACTTCGCTAGGTTTTGGTCTAGGAACCAATCGTTTTGAGCGGGAAATTCAAAAAGCTATTTTAAACATTCGTATCAAGGGGCTTGGTTCAGAACACCGTACAGCTATCTTCCCTAAACTCATCTTTACCCTTAAAAGAGGTCTTAATTTAGAAGAAGGTTCGCCTAACTACGACATCAAGCAGTTGGCTCTAGAGTGCGCAACCAAGCGGATGTACCCAGATGTTTTATCTTATGATAAGATTGTTGATTTGACAGGTTCTTTTAAGGTGCCTATGGGTTGCCGTTCTTTCCTTCAAGGATGGAAGGATGAAAATGGTGTAGAAGTCAATTCAGGCCGTATGAATCTGGGTGTTGTGACGGTTAACCTGCCTCGTATTGCTCTTGAGTCTGAGGGCGACATGAATAAGTTCTGGGAAATCTTCAACGAGCGGATGAATATCGCAGAAGATGCTCTTGTTTACCGTGTCGAACGCACTAAAGAGGCGACACCAGCCAATGCTCCTATCCTTTATCAGTACGGTGCTTTTGGCCATCGTCTAGGTAAAGAAGAAAGTGTTGACCAGCTCTTCAAGAATCGTCGTGCGACAGTTTCGCTGGGCTATATCGGTTTGTATGAAGTGGCTACCGTCTTCTTTGGAAATAACTGGGAACACAATCCAGAAGCTAAGGAATTCACGCTGGATATCATTCGTGATATGAAACGCCGTGTAGAAGAGTGGTCAGACCAATATGGCTATCATTTCTCTATCTACTCAACGCCGTCCGAAAGTTTGACAGACCGTTTCTGCCGACTAGATACAGAGAAGTTCGGCTCTATTCCTGATATCACAGACAAGGAATACTACACCAACTCTTTCCACTACGATGTTCGTAAAAATCCAACACCGTTTGAAAAATTGGATTTTGAGAAAGTCTATCCAGAAGCAGGTGCGTCGGGTGGTTTCATCCATTATTGTGAGTATCCAGTTCTTCAGCAAAATCCAAAGGCCTTGGAAGCTGTCTGGGACTATGCCTATGACCGTGTGGGCTATCTTGGGACCAATACACCAATTGACCGTTGCTACAAGTGTGATTTTGAAGGGGATTTTGAACCAACTGAGAGAGGCTTTGCTTGTCCTAACTGTGGCAATAGCGACCCTAAAACAGTAGATGTGGTCAAACGAACTTGTGGCTACCTAGGTAATCCTCAAGCGCGTCCGATGGTTAATGGACGTCACAAGGAAATCGCTGCGCGTGTCAAACATATGAATGGTTCAACGATTAAAATAGCTGGGCATCAAGTAACAAATTAGAAAGAAATGAAATGGGAAAATATCAATTAGATGACAAGGGGCGAGCACAAGTGACCCGTTATCATGAGAAACACTCTAAAGGTGGAGCTGGTAAAAAAGAACGCTTGCTTAGCCTCAGAGAACAATTTTTAAACAAGAACAAGAAAAAATAAAAGTGAGAGTCAGCTCTCGCTTTTCTCATAGTGGGAGGTAAGGATGGAACTACGCAGACCAAGATTAGCAGATAAGGTAGCTGTTTTAGAGATGATGGCAGAGTTTGAAAAGAGCCAATCAGCCCATGATGGAGGATTTTGGGATACAGAGAACTTTGTGTATGAAGACTGGTTGGAAACAAATATGCAAAAAGAAATAGGAATAAACTTGCCTGAAAATCGTGTTCCTTCTATTCAATTTGTATCATTTGATGATGTAGGTCGTGCTCTAGGATTTTTGAATCTGCGATTGCGCCTCACTAACTTCCTACTAGAAGCAGGTGGCCATATCGGCTACTCCATCCGCCCTTCTGAAAGATGTAAAGGTTATGCTAAAGAAACTCTCCGTCAGGGCTTGCAAGTTGCTAAGGAAAAGAACATCAAGAGAGCTCTTGTGACCTGTAGTGTGAATAATCCTGCTAGTAGAGCAGTCATTATAGCGAATGGTGGAATATTTGAGGATGCTCGTAATGGAGTCGAGCGTTATTGGATAGAGGTAGCGAATGAATAATCCTAAACCACAAGAATGGAAAAGCGAGGAACTTAGTCAAGGTCGTATCATTGACTATAAGGCCTTTAACTTTGTAGATGGAGAAGGAGTGCGCAACTCTCTCTACGTATCAGGCTGCATGTTTCACTGTGAGGGATGTTATAATGTTGCGACTTGGTCTTTTAATGCTGGCATTCCCTATACAGCAGAATTAGAAGAACAGATCATGGCAGATCTTGCTCAACCCTATGTTCAAGGCTTGACCTTGCTGGGAGGGGAGCCATTTCTCAATACGGGTATTCTCTTGCCACTTGTTAAACGTATCCGGAAGGAATTGCCAGATAAGGATATCTGGTCCTGGACGGGCTATACATGGGAAGAAATGATGTTGGAAACTCCAGATAAACTGGAACTCTTATCATTGATTGACATTCTTGTAGATGGACGATACGATCGAACTAAGAGAAATCTCATGCTCCAGTTTCGAGGTTCGTCCAATCAACGCATCATCGATGTGCAAAAATCGCTCCAAAGTGGGCAAGTAGTGATTTGGGACAAACTCAATGATGGAAAAGAAAGCTATGAACAGGTGAAGAGAGAGTAACTTTCTTCTATCAAAATACTTAAATAAATGACCTGTTAAAAAAGAAAACATTTTCATGTTAAAAATTTTAAAAAACAGCAACAAATCCCTTGCAATCGCAGGGGCTTTGTGTTATTCTATTATGGTGCTGTAAATTACAGCTTTAGCTTTGATGCAAGAGGTTGCGACACGCTCGGTTGCATTGCCACGCAACACCGCGTCGGTTTTCTTGTGGAGCTAGCCTATTATCTTAAATAGACGAAAAGGAGAAAAAGATGGCAAACAAAAAAATCCGTATCCGTTTGAAAGCTTACGAACACCGTACGCTTGACACAGCGGCTGCAAAAATCGTAGAATCAGCTACTCGTACAGGTGCACAAGTTGCGGGTCCAATCCCACTTCCAACTGAACGTAGTCTCTACACAATCATTCGTGCGACTCACAAATATAAAGACTCTCGCGAACAATTTGAAATGCGTACACACAAACGTTTGATCGATATCGTTAACCCAACTCAAAAAACAGTTGATGCGTTGATGAAATTGGATCTTCCAAGTGGTGTAAACGTAGAAATCAAACTTTAATCTAAAATATAAAAGAGCAGAGGCTGGTGTTTCAATCTAATTGAACACGGGCTAAACTCGGTGTGAAAAAGATAAACTTCCTAGTGTCTGCTAGACACTGCGTCAGTTTCCTATTTTCACTTTGAGTTTGACGCCCTTTGTATCTTAGACTTGAGCATAAAAAACGCTCGTTAAAAACTTTTTGAATAAAAAATATAGAAAAGGAACTATTTTCTCATGACAAAAGGAATCTTAGGGAAAAAAGTGGGAATGACTCAAATCTTCACTGAAGCTGGCGAATTGATCCCTGTAACAGTTATTGAAGCAACTCCAAACGTTGTTCTTCAAGTTAAAACTGTTGAAACAGACGGATACAACGCTATCCAAGTTGGTTTCGATGACAAACGCGAAGTATTGAGCAACAAACCTGCTAAAGGACATGTAGCGAAAGCTAACACGGCTCCTAAGCGCTTCATTCGTGAATTCAAAAACGTTGAAGGCTTGGAAGTTGGTGCTGAAATCACAGTTGAAACATTCGCAGCTGGAGACGTTGTTGACGTAACTGGTACTTCTAAAGGTAAAGGTTTCCAAGGTGTTATCAAACGCCACGGACAATCACGTGGACCTATGGCTCACGGTTCTCGTTACCACCGTCGTCCAGGTTCTATGGGACCTGTTGCACCTAACCGCGTATTCAAAGGTAAAAACCTTGCAGGACGTATGGGTGGCGACCGCGTAACAATTCAAAACCTTGAAGTTGTACAAGTTGTTCCAGAAAAGAACGTTATCCTTATCAAAGGTAACGTACCAGGTGCTAAGAAATCTCTTATCACTATCAAATCAGCAGTTAAAGCTGGTAAATAATAAGGAAAGGGGAATACAGTCAAAATGGCAAATGTAACATTATTCGACCAAACTGGTAAACAAGCGGGCGAAGTTGTTCTTAACGATGCAATCTTTGGTATCGAACCAAACCAATCTGTTGTGTTTGATGTAATCATCAGCCAACGTGCTAGCCTTCGTCAAGGAACTCACGCAGTTAAAAACCGCTCAGCTGTTTCAGGTGGCGGACGCAAACCATGGCGTCAAAAAGGAACTGGACGTGCTCGTCAAGGTTCTATCCGCTCTCCACAATGGCGTGGTGGTGGAATCGTCTTCGGACCAACTCCACGTAGCTATGCGTACAAACTTCCTCAAAAAGTTCGTCGCCTTGCGCTTAAATCTGTTTACTCAGAAAAAGTTGCTGAAAATAAATTTGTAGCCGTTGATTCTCTTGAATTTACAGCTCCAAAAACTGCTGAATTTGCAAAAGTTCTTGCAGCTTTGAGCATCGATTCTAAAGTCCTTGTTATTCTTGAAGAAGGAAACGAATTCGCAGCTCTCTCAGCTCGTAACCTTCCAAACGTGAAAGTTGCGACTGCTACAACTGCAAGTGTTCTTGACATCGCAAATAGTGACAAACTTCTTGTTACTCAAGCAGCTATCTCTAAAATCGAGGAGGTTCTTGCATAATGAATTTGTATGATGTTATCAAAAAACCTGTCATCACTGAAAGCTCAATGGCTCAACTTGAAGCAGGAAAATATGTATTTGAAGTTGACACTCGTGCACACAAACTTTTGATCAAGCAAGCTGTTGAAGCTGCTTTCGAAGGTGTTAAAGTTGCTAATGTTAACACAATCAACGTAAAACCAAAAGCTAAACGTGTTGGACGTTACACTGGTTTTACTAACAAAACTAAAAAAGCTATCATCACACTTACAGCTGATTCTAAAGCAATCGAGTTGTTTGCTGCTGAAGCTGAATAATCTAAGGAGGAAATATCGTGGGAATTCGTGTTTATAAACCAACAACAAACGGTCGCCGTAATATGACTTCTTTGGATTTCGCTGAAATCACAACAAGCACTCCTGAAAAATCATTGCTTGTTGCATTGAAGAGCAAGGCTGGTCGTAACAACAACGGTCGTATCACAGTTCGTCACCAAGGTGGTGGACACAAACGTTTCTACCGTTTGGTTGACTTCAAACGTAACAAAGACAACGTTGAAGCAGTTGTTAAAACAATCGAGTACGATCCAAACCGTTCTGCAAACATCGCTCTTGTACACTACACTGACGGTGTGAAAGCATACATCATCGCTCCAAAAGGTCTTGAAGTTGGTCAACGTATCGTTTCAGGGCCAGAAGCAGATATCAAAGTCGGAAACGCTCTTCCACTTGCTAACATCCCAGTTGGTACTTTGATCCACAACATCGAGTTGAAACCAGGTCGTGGTGGTGAATTGGTACGTGCTGCTGGTGCATCTGCTCAAGTATTGGGTTCTGAAGGTAAATACGTTCTTGTTCGTCTTCAATCAGGTGAAGTTCGTATGATTCTTGGAACTTGCCGTGCTACAGTTGGTGTTGTCGGAAACGAACAACATGGACTTGTAAACCTTGGTAAAGCAGGACGTAGCCGTTGGAAAGGTATCCGCCCAACAGTTCGTGGTTCTGTAATGAACCCTAACGATCACCCACACGGTGGTGGTGAAGGTAAAGCACCAGTTGGTCGTAAAGCACCATCTACTCCATGGGGCAAACCTGCTCTTGGTCTTAAAACTCGTAACAAGAAAGCGAAATCTGACAAACTTATCGTTCGTCGTCGCAACGAGAAATAATATTAAACTAGTCGCTTAAGCAACTAGTAAATCCGCCAGCTCGGTAGCGCTCCATGTGAGCGCAAGCCGCTGTGGTACAACATTTAAAGGAGAAAATATAAAAATGGGACGCAGTCTTAAAAAAGGACCTTTCGTCGATGAGCATTTGATGAAAAAAGTTGAAGCTCAAGCTAACGACGAAAAGAAAAAAGTTATTAAAACTTGGTCACGTCGTTCAACGATCTTCCCAAGTTTCATTGGTTACACTATTGCAGTTTATGACGGACGTAAACACGTACCTGTTTACATCCAAGAAGACATGGTAGGTCACAAACTTGGTGAATTTGCACCAACTCGTACTTACAAAGGTCACGCTGCAGACGACAAGAAAACACGTAGAAAATAAGGAGAACATAAATGGCAGAAATTACTTCAGCTAAAGCAATGGCTCGTACAGTACGTGTTTCACCTCGTAAATCACGTCTTGTTCTTGATAACATCCGTGGTAAAAGCGTAGCCGATGCAATCGCAATCTTGACATTCACTCCAAACAAAGCTGCTGAAATCATCTTGAAAGTTTTGAACTCAGCTGTAGCTAACGCTGAAAACAACTTTGGTTTGGATAAAGCTAACTTGGTAGTATCTGAAGCATTCGCAAACGAAGGACCAACTATGAAACGTTTCCGTCCACGTGCGAAAGGTTCAGCTTCACCAATCAACAAACGTACAGCTCACATCACTGTAGCTGTTGCAGAAAAATAAGGAGGTAAAATCGTGGGTCAAAAAGTACATCCAATTGGTATGCGTGTCGGCATCATCCGTGATTGGGATGCCAAATGGTATGCTGAAAAAGAATACGCGGATTACCTTCATGAAGATCTTGCAATCCGTAAATTCGTTCAAAAAGAACTTGCTGACGCAGCAGTTTCAACTATCGAAATTGAACGCGCAGTAAACAAAGTTAACGTTTCACTTCACACTGCTAAACCAGGTATGGTTATCGGTAAAGGTGGTGCTAACGTTGATGCACTCCGTGCAAAACTTAACAAATTGACTGGAAAACAAGTACACATCAACATCATCGAAATCAAACAACCTGATTTGGATGCTCACCTTGTAGGTGAAGGTATTGCTCGTCAATTGGAGCAACGTGTTGCTTTCCGTCGTGCACAAAAACAAGCAATCCAACGTGCAATGCGTGCTGGAGCTAAAGGAATCAAAACTCAAGTATCAGGTCGTTTGAACGGTGCAGATATCGCCCGTGCTGAAGGATACTCTGAAGGAACTGTTCCACTTCACACACTTCGTGCAGATATCGATTACGCTTGGGAAGAAGCAGATACTACATACGGTAAACTTGGTGTTAAAGTATGGATCTACCGTGGTGAAGTTCTTCCAGCTCGCAAAAACACTAAAGGAGGTAAATAACCAATGTTAGTACCTAAACGTGTTAAACACCGTCGTGAATTCCGTGGAAAAATGCGCGGTGAAGCAAAAGGTGGAAAAGAAGTAGCATTCGGTGAATACGGTCTTCAAGCTACAACTAGCCACTGGATCACTAACCGCCAAATCGAAGCTGCTCGTATCGCCATGACTCGTTACATGAAACGTGGTGGTAAAGTTTGGATTAAAATCTTCCCACACAAATCATACACTGCTAAAGCTATCGGTGTGCGTATGGGATCTGGTAAAGGGGCACCTGAAGGTTGGGTAGCACCAGTTAAACGTGGTAAAGTGATGTTCGAAATCGCTGGTGTATCTGAAGAGATCGCTCGCGAAGCGCTTCGTCTTGCTAGCCACAAATTGCCAGTTAAATGTAAATTCGTAAAACGTGAAGCAGAATAAGGAGAAGGCATGAAACTTAATGAAGTAAAAGAATTTGTTAAAGAACTTCGTGGTCTTTCTCAAGAAGAACTCGCGAAGCGCGAAAACGAATTGAAAAAAGAATTGTTTGAACTTCGTTTCCAAGCTGCTACTGGTCAATTGGAACAAACAGCTCGCTTGAAAGAAGTTAAAAAACAAATCGCTCGTATCAAAACAGTTCAATCTGAAGTGAAATAATAGACTAGGGAAGGAGAAATTTCAATGGAACGCAATAATCGTAAAGTTCTTGTTGGACGTGTTGTATCTGACAAAATGGACAAGACAATCACAGTTGTAGTTGAAACAAAACGTAACCACCCAGTCTATGGTAAACGTATTAACTACTCTAAAAAATACAAAGCTCATGATGAAAACAATGTTGCCAAAGAAGGCGATATCGTACGTATCATGGAAACTCGCCCGCTTTCAGCTACAAAACGTTTCCGTCTTGTAGAAGTTGTTGAAGAAGCGGTCATCATCTAATCAAACCTGAAAGGAGAAAACTGAAATGATTCAAACAGAAACTCGTTTGAAAGTCGCAGACAACAGCGGTGCTCGCGAAATCTTGACTATCAAAGTTCTTGGTGGTTCAGGACGTAAATTTGCAAACATCGGTGATGTTATCGTGGCATCTGTAAAACAAGCTACTCCTGGTGGTGCGGTTAAAAAAGGTGACGTTGTTAAAGCAGTTATCGTTCGTACTAAATCAGGTGCTCGTCGTGCTGATGGTTCATACATCAAATTTGACGAAAACGCAGCAGTTATCATCCGTGAAGACAAAACTCCTCGCGGAACACGTATCTTTGGCCCAGTTGCACGTGAATTGCGTGAAGGTGGCTTCATGAAGATCGTGTCACTTGCTCCAGAAGTACTTTAATTTTTAGAAACAAACTAGTCCCCTAGCTTCAAGCTAGGGTGCCCTTATGGGCGTAAGAAAAATCAAGGAGAAACCTAATGTTTGTAAAAAAAGGCGACAAAGTTCGCGTAATCGCTGGTAAAGATAAGGGAACAGAAGCTGTTGTCCTTACTGCCCTTCCAAAAGTAAACAAAGTTATCGTTGAAGGTGTTAACATCGTTAAGAAACACCAACGTCCAACTAACGAGCTTCCTCAAGGTGGTATCATCGAAAAAGAAGCAGCTATCCACGTATCAAACGTTCAAGTTTTGGACAAAAATGGTGTAGCTGGCCGTGTTGGTTACAAATTTGTAGACGGTAAAAAAGTTCGCTACAACAAAAAATCAGGCGAAGTGCTTGATTAATCACGAAGGAAAGGAGAAGTATAATGGCAAATCGTTTAAAAGAAAAATATCTTAATGAAGTAGTTCCTGCTTTGACAGAACAATTCAACTACTCATCAGTGATGGCTGTGCCTAAAGTAGATAAGATCGTTTTGAACATGGGTGTTGGTGAAGCGGTATCAAACGCTAAAAGCCTTGAAAAAGCTGCTGAAGAATTGGCACTTATCTCAGGTCAAAAACCACTTATCACTAAAGCTAAAAAATCAATCGCCGGCTTCCGTCTTCGTGAAGGTGTTGCGATCGGTGCAAAAGTTACCCTTCGTGGTGAACGTATGTACGAATTCTTGGATAAATTGGTTTCAGTTTCACTTCCACGTGTACGTGACTTCCACGGTGTTCCAACAAAATCATTTGATGGACGCGGAAACTACACACTTGGTGTGAAAGAACAATTGATCTTCCCAGAAATCAACTTCGATGACGTTGACAAAACTCGTGGTCTTGACATCGTTATCGTAACAACTGCTAACACTGACGAAGAGTCACGTGCATTGCTTACAGGCCTTGGAATGCCTTTTGCAAAATAATATAGGAGGTAAATCTAATGGCTAAAAAATCAATGATTGCTAAGAACAAACGTCCAGCGAAGTTCTCTACTCAAGCTTATACTCGTTGTGAAAAATGTGGTCGTCCACATTCAGTTTACCGCAAATTTAAACTTTGCCGTGTTTGCTTCCGTGAATTAGCTTACAAAGGACAAATTCCTGGTGTAACAAAAGCATCTTGGTAATTTAAGATATCAAGGGCGTCAAAACTCTAAGTGAAAATAGGAAACTTGACGAAGAAACTGAAGTTTCTAGGAAAGTTTATCTTTTTCACACAGAGTTTAGCCCGGGTTCAGTTGGGCTTGCCAATTTGAACTCGAGCTACAGCTTTGGCAAAAAAGACCAATTTTCTTTGGAGCATCGCTCCTGCATCAAATTGCCTATTTTTGCTCTTGCTGTTACGCTCTTTGTATCATGTATTAACTAGCAAGTGCAACTTGCAAACTACTAGTAAGAGGAGAAAAACAAAATGGTTATGACTGACCCAATCGCAGACTTCCTAACTCGTATTCGTAACGCTAACCAAGCGAAACACGAAGTACTTGAAGTACCTGCATCAAACATCAAAAAAGGGATTGCTGAAATCCTTAAACGCGAAGGTTTTGTAAAAAACGTTGAAATCATCGAAGATGACAAACAAGGCATCATCCGTGTATTCCTTAAATACGGACCAAACGGTGAAAAAGTTATCACTAACTTGAAACGTGTTTCTAAACCAGGACTTCGTGTCTACAAAAAACGTGAAGACCTTCCAAAAGTTCTTAACGGACTTGGAATTGCTATCCTTTCAACTTCTGAAGGTTTGCTTACTGATAAAGAAGCACGCCAAAAGAATGTTGGTGGGGAAGTTATCGCTTACGTTTGGTAGTTGATGATGTGAGAGCGTTAAAAGAATGCAGTGAAAATAGGAAGTTTGTAGCAGGAGCGATGCTCCAAGACAAACTTATCTTTTTCACCAAATTCTTAGCTCGAACTCAAATCAAGATACAAAGCTCGTTAGAGCGTGTTCAGTTCAACTCTTGAACTAAATAAGTATCTGAACCCCGTGAAAACTGGCCGTTCTGGCCTGACAATTTAACAGGAGAAAATAAACATGTCACGTATTGGTAATAAAGTTATCGTGTTGCCTGCTGGTGTTGAAATCACTAACAATGACAACGTTGTAACTGTAAAAGGACCTAAAGGAGAACTTACTCGTGAGTTCTCAAAAGATATTGAAATCCGTGTGGAAGGTACTGAAGTAACTCTTCACCGTCCAAACGATTCAAAAGAAATGAAAACTATCCACGGAACTACTCGTGCCCTTTTGAACAACATGGTTGTTGGTGTATCAGAAGGATTCAAGAAAGAACTTGAAATGCGCGGGGTTGGTTACCGTGCACAACTTCAAGGATCTAAACTTGTTTTGGCTGTTGGTAAATCTCATCCAGATGAAGTTGAAGCTCCAGAAGGAATTACTTTTGAACTTCCAAACCCAACAACAATCGTTGTTAGCGGGATTTCAAAAGAAGTAGTTGGTCAAACAGCTGCTTACGTACGTAGCCTTCGTTCACCAGAACCATATAAAGGTAAAGGTATCCGTTACGTTGGTGAATTCGTTCGCCGTAAAGAAGGTAAAACAGGTAAATAATGTTGAGTGGTTGATTATCAACCACCAACCTATTTTCCAACTTTGTGCATAGCACACGATTTAAAACTAAAGAGGTGAAAACTGTGATTTCAAAACCAGATAAAAACAAACTCCGCCAAAAACGCCACCGTCGCGTTCGCGGAAAACTCTCTGGAACTGCTGATCGCCCACGTTTGAACGTATTCCGTTCTAATACAGGCATCTACGCTCAAGTGATTGATGACGTAGCGGGTGTAACGCTCGCAAGTGCTTCAACTCTTGACAAAGAAGTTTCAAAAGGAACTAAAACTGAACAAGCCGTTGCTGTCGGTAAACTCGTTGCAGAACGTGCAAACGCTAAAGGTATTTCAGAAGTGGTGTTCGACCGCGGTGGATATCTATATCACGGACGTGTGAAAGCTTTGGCTGATGCAGCTCGTGAAAACGGATTGAAATTCTAATAGGAGGACACTAGAAAATGGCATTTAAAGACAATGCAGTTGAATTAGAAGAACGCGTAGTTGCTGTCAACCGTGTTACAAAAGTTGTTAAAGGTGGACGTCGTCTTCGTTTCGCAGCTCTTGTTGTTGTTGGTGACCACAACGGTCGCGTAGGATTTGGTACTGGTAAAGCTCAAGAAGTTCCAGAAGCAATCCGTAAAGCAGTAGATGATGCTAAGAAAAACTTGATCGAAGTTCCTATGGTTGGAACAACAATCCCACACGAAGTTCTTTCAGAATTCGGTGGAGCTAAAGTATTGTTGAAACCTGCTGTAGAAGGTTCTGGAGTTGCCGCTGGTGGTGCAGTTCGTGCCGTTGTGGAATTGGCAGGTGTGGCAGATATTACATCTAAATCACTTGGTTCTAACACTCCAATCAACATTGTTCGTGCAACTGTTGAAGGTTTGAAACAATTGAAACGCGCTGAAGAAGTTGCTGCCCTTCGTGGTATTTCAGTTTCTGATTTGGCATAAGAAAGGGGATAAAATGGCTCAAATTAAAATTACTTTGACTAAGTCTCCAATCGGACGCATTCCATCACAACGTAAAACTGTTGTAGCACTTGGACTTGGCAAATTGAACAGCTCTGTTATTAAAGAAGATAACGCTGCTATCCGTGGTATGATCACAGCAGTATCTCACTTGGTAACAGTTGAAGAAGTAAACTAATGAATTTTTAGGGGATGTGCACTATACCATCCCCTAAAACTAGATATAGTCATCTATGATGACGTCGTATAGGCGAGTTGATGGGGGAGACAACCTTTTCTCCCTTATCGGCGCTAGCATTTTACAAAAGAGGAGAAAATAAAAATGAAACTTCATGAATTGAAACCTGCAGAGGGTTCTCGTAAAGTACGTAACCGCGTTGGTCGTGGTACTTCATCAGGTAACGGTAAAACATCTGGTCGTGGTCAAAAAGGTCAAAAAGCTCGTAGCGGTGGCGGAGTTCGCCTTGGTTTTGAAGGTGGACAAACTCCATTGTTCCGTCGTCTTCCAAAACGTGGATTCACTAACATCAACGCTAAAGAATACGCAATTGTGAACCTTGACCAATTGAACGTCTTTGAAGATGGTGCTGAAGTTACTCCAGTTGTTCTTATCGAAGCAGGAATTGTTAAAGCTGAAAAATCAGGTATTAAAGTTCTTGGTAACGGTGAGTTGACTAAGAAATTGACTGTGAAAGCAGCTAAATTCTCTAAATCAGCTGAAGAAGCTATCACTGCTAAAGGTGGTTCAGTAGAAGTCATCTAAGAGAGGTGACCTATGTTTTTTAAATTATTAAGAGAAGCTCTTAAAGTCAAGCAGGTTCGATCAAAAATTTTATTTACAATTTTTATCGTTTTGGTCTTTCGTATCGGAACTAGCATTACAGTTCCTGGTGTGAATGCCAATAGCTTGAATGCTTTAAGTGGATTATCCTTCTTAAACATGTTGAGCTTGGTCTCAGGGAATGCCATGAAAAACTTCTCAGTTTTTGCTCTTGGTGTTAGTCCCTACATTACGGCCTCTATCGTTGTCCAACTCTTGCAAATGGATATTTTACCCAAGTTTGTAGAGTGGGGTAAACAAGGGGAAGTAGGTCGAAGAAAATTAAATCAAGCTACTCGTTATATTGCTCTTGTTCTAGCCTTTGTGCAATCTATCGGGATTACAGCTGGTTTTAATACTTTGGCTGGAGCTCAATTGTTGAAAACAGCTCTTACTCCACAAGTCTTTATCATGATTGGTATCATCTTAACAGCTGGTAGTATGATTGTGACTTGGTTGGGAGAGCAAATTACAGATAAGGGATACGGAAATGGTGTTTCTATGATTATCTTTGCCGGGATTGTTGCCTCAATTCCAGAGATGATTCAGGGCATCTATGTGGACTACTTTGTGAACGTCCCAAGTAGCCGTATCAACTCATCTATCATTTTCGTAATCATTTTGATTATTACTGTATTGTTGATTATTTATTTTACAACTTATGTTCAACAAGCAGAATACAAAATTCCAATCCAATATACTAAGGTTGCACAAGGTGCTCCTTCTAGCTCTTACCTTCCTTTGAAGGTAAACCCTGCTGGAGTTATCCCTGTTATCTTTGCAAGTTCGATTACTGCAGCGCCTGCGGCTATTCTTCAGTTTTTGAGCGCTACAGGTCATGATTGGGCTTGGGTAAGAACAGCACAAGAAATGCTGGCAACAACTTCACCAACTGGTATTGCCATGTATGCTTTGTTGATTATTCTCTTTACATTCTTCTATACGTTTGTACAGATTAATCCTGAAAAAGCGGCAGAAAACCTACAAAAGAGCGGTGCCTATATCCACGGAGTTCGTCCTGGTAAAGGTACAGAGGAATATATGTCTAAACTTCTTCGTCGTCTTGCAACTGTTGGTTCTCTCTTCCTTGGTGTGATTTCTATTTTACCGATCGTAGCAAAAGATGTTTTCGGGCTTTCAGAAGCAGTTGCTTTTGGAGGAACTAGTCTTTTGATCATTATCTCTACAGGTATTGAAGGAATCAAACAATTGGAAGGTTACCTATTGAAACGTAAGTATGTTGGTTTCATGGATAGAACAGAATAAAAGTATTTACTGATACTCTTCGAAAATCAAATTCAAACCACGTCAGCTTCACCTTGCCGTACTCAA
>NZ_JUQO01000225.1 GCF_001074635.1 Streptococcus mitis | reverse complement strand
AAAACACTGTTTTGAGGTTGTGGATAGAACTGACGAAGTCAGTAACCATATCTATGGCAAGGCGACGTTGACGCGGTTTGAAGAGATTTTCGAAGAGTATAAAATCTTCCCACAATAAAACGCATAGTATTGAACACCTGATACTATGCGTTTTTCTTATTTGAAAGACTTTTGACTCAGCCTCTTTACTTAATCTTCTTGATACTTTGACTAAGGATAAATCCTACAATCATCCCTACCATATTTTGCATGAAATTTGGTAGGATTTCTGGTAGAGCTGCTGCCCAGCCATTCATCAAAGTTGAACCCAAGGCGTAGCCCCCTACCATGGCAATCGTTGCTAAGATAAGCCCTAACCACTGAGTTTTTCCTTTAAATCCTGCGAAAAATCCCTGCAAGCCATGGTTGATCAAGCTAAAGAACATCCACTGAGGATAGCCTGATAAGAGGTCAATCAAGAAACCTGCTAATCCTCCGACTACCGCTCCTTCACGACTACCAAAGTAGAAGGCCGCAAAGAAGACACCCGCATCTAAAAGAGTTAAAATGCCTGTCGGTGTCGGAATTTTTAAGAAATAGCCTAGAACCACAGAGAGGGTGGTTAATAGGGATACAAGGGCGATTTTAGTTGTTTTGGTTTGCTTCATATTGTCTTACTCCATACTGATCTGCTTGTGCAATGGCACGGTAAACGAAAGCCTTAGAGCTTTCTACTGCTGGTAAAAGTTCATCACCTTTGACTAGGTGACTGGCAATGCTAGAGGCAAAGGTACAACCTGCACCAGCATTTTGCCCTTGAATGACGGGATTTTCTAGGACTGTAAAGGTTTGTCCGTCATAAAAGACATCCATAGCCTTGTCCTGACTAAGGCGATTGCCTCCCTTGATAATGACTGCTGGCGCTCCTAAGTCATGCAATTTCTGTGCTGCAGTTTTCATATCTTCCAAGGTTTTGATTTCCTGACCAGCCAATAATTCTGCTTCTGGGAGGTTAGGCGTAATCACACTGACATAAGGGAAAAAGCGAATCAACTCTTGGCAGAGTTCACTTACAGCTACGTCGTGCGTTTCCTTGCAGACCAAGACAGGATCCAGAACCACAGGCACTCCTGGGCGTTGCTTGATAAAGTCCAAAGCCTTCTCAGCCACACTGACAGTTGGTAGAAGACCAATCTTAATCCCTGCAAATTCCACATCACGCAAGCTATCTAATTCATGTTGAAAAATGGTATCGTCAGTTGGAAAGACTTCAAAGCCCTTTTCCGTCAAGGCTGTCAAACAAGTCACTGCTACAAAACCATGCAAGCCGTTCAAGGTATAGGTAGCCAAATCAGCGGACAATCCACCACCACTAAAAATATCATTTCCTGAAAGTGCTAAAATACGATTATTCTTCATAACGAATCTCCTTTAAATACAAACCATTTGGTGCTGCAGTGGGACCTGCAAGTTGCCTGTCCTTCTTCTCCAAGATCAGGTCAATCTGCTCCACTGGCATACGATTATTTCCGATTTTGAGCAGTGTCCCCACCATATTGCGAATCTGCTTATACAAGAAACCATTTCCTGAAAAGGTAAAGATCAAAAACTGGCCTGTCTCATCAACCCTAAGACTAGCTTCGGTAATAGTGCGAACCTTGTCCTCTACGCTGGTCCCAGATGCTGTAAAACCTGTAAAATCATGTGTTCCCTCAAGCTTTTTGATTGCAATCTGCATTCGTTCCACATCAAGCGGATAGGGAAAGTGGGTGGCATAGTGACGGCGCATAGGATCCTTGGGACGGCCCCTATCCACAATAAACTCATAAGTTTTGCTATGCTTGGCATAACGGCAATGAAAATCATCTGGCACAAGCTCAATTGAAATCACATCAATATCTTCAGGAGACTGGGTGTCTAGAGCAAAGCGAAGTTTTTCCTCATCCATCTGATAAGGTAGGTCAAAATGAATCACCTGTCCCAAAGCATGAACCCCACTATCTGTCCTACCAGCACCGTGAACAGTAATGGCTTGCCCTTTATTTAACTTGGTCAAGGTTTTTTCAATTTCTTCCTGAACGCTACGTGCATGAGGCTGGCGCTGAAAACCAGAAAAGGCGTAACCATCATAGGAAATAGTTGCTTTATATCTCGTCATAACTTCTATTTTATCAAGAAATTAGTCTGTAGACAAGGTCCTAAAATAAATACTGTATGGGTACAAAAATCCTAAAAAGAAAAACTTAGGAACCAATCCTAAGCTCTCTTTTGAAGTAGGTACATGACAAAGATAGAGGTTACAATCAACCATGAGCCTAAAATGGCAAAGACCAACATGCCATTGTGAGTTAGTAACCCAATTGCACCTAGAACAAATGGGGTCGTAAAGGCTCCGAAACTACAGCCTAATACAGCAAATGAAGTTGCTTGATTGAGGAGTTTGGCTGGAATTCGTTCAGAGACAAGTTGAAAGACCGTCGTCAAGGCTACACTGTAGGAAAAACCAGCAAGAATACTTCCTGCCACAACCACCCATAAGGATGGAGACAAGGCAATCACGATTTGCCCTAAGCCGAAGGTAATACCAGACCAGAGGAGCAGCTTCTCTTTAAAAATAGAAATCAAAAAAGAAAAACTCACCCCAGCCACAATCCCGATTAACTGCATGACACTAAGAACAAAACTAGATAACTGGGCATCTCCAAGTCCTCTTTCCACCATCAAACTTGGAATACGAATAGTAATAGCCGTATTGGTACAAACTACAACTGCCGCTTCTATAGCTAGGGTAAAAATCAAGCCTTTCATTTCTCGAGTTAAACGACTTGCTTCCTTCGCTTTTTTCTTGACTTCTTTCTTTTCTTTTCCATAAGGGACAAAGAGCAAATAAAGGGTCAGCACCAAAAATCCAGCACTATAGGCTAGGAAGGTAGCTGTCCAACCGAAGGCCAACAATTGGCCGACTGCCAAGGTAATGAGAGAAGCCCCAACGACCTCTGCAGAACCGCGTAGTCCTAACATCTGAATTCGCGTTTTTCCTTGATAGCGTTCACTGATAATGGAAATGGCCTTGGCATTAATCATCCCAACACCCAAACCAAAAAGAATCCGTGTTCCAAAGACAAAGGGATAAGCTTGGTACCAAAAGGGAGATGTTCCACTCAGTGATAAAATCAACAATCCCAAACTAATCTGTAAACGCTCAGGAAATATTTTTTCTAAGAAACCATTTAATAGTAACATCATCATGATTCCAAAGGATGGCAAGCTCGCCAAGAGCTCAATTTGTTCCTTAGGATAACCTTGATAATAGTCAAACATGGCTGGCAGGGCACTCGAGATGGAAAAGGACGTAATCAAAACGAGGGAGAGAGCCAAAATACTGGCCCGTTCTAAAAATTGTTTCATGAAATCTCTTTCTATATTTCTCTTAATCTTCTACTTTTTTGATAGTTATCAAACAAGCAAGAAAAGAAGAAGCCTCTTTAGTGTATAGACTCCTTCTTAAACTCGAAAATGAATCCCTTGTGTCTTATACTCAATGAAAATCAAAGAGCAAACTAGGAAGCTAGCCGCAGGTTGCTC
>NZ_JUQO01000224.1 GCF_001074635.1 Streptococcus mitis | reverse complement strand
ATCTCCGTCCTCTTTTCTTCTACTATATACTATTATTATAGCACTTTTTAATAGCAATTCAAGAAAGAAAAGGAAAAATCAATGTTATATTTTCTGACACAAAACTATAAAAATTTGCCTTTTTTTACTTTTTCTGATATAATGGGAAAATATTCGGAAAAGGAGACTAAAAATGAAGAAAAAATTTCTAGCATTTTTGCTAATTTTATTCCCAATTTTCTCATTAGGTATTGCGAAAGCAGAGACGATTAAGATTGTGTCTGATACCGCCTACGCACCTTTTGAGTTTAAAGATTCAGATCAAACTTATAAAGGAATTGATGTTGACATTATCAACAAAGTCGCTGAGATTAAAGGATGGAACATTCAGATGTCCTATCCTGGATTTGACGCAGCGGTCAATGCGGTTCAAGCTGGCCAAGCTGACGCTATCATGGCAGGAATGACAAAGACTAAAGAACGTGAAAAAGTTTTCACCATGTCTGATACTTACTATGATACAAAAGTTGTCATTGCAACTACAAAGGCACACAAGATTAGCAAGTACGACCAATTGTCTGGTAAAACTGTTGGTGTTAAAAACGGAACAGCCGCTCAACGTTTCCTTGAAACAATCAAAGATAAATACGGCTTCACTATTAAAACATTTGACACTAGTGATTTGATGAACAACAGCTTGAGTGCTGGTGCCATCGATGCCATGATGGATGACAAACCTGTTATCGAATATGCCATTAACCAAGGGCAAGACCTCCATATTGAAATGGATGGTGAAGCTGTAGGTAGCTTTGCTTTCGGTGTTAAAAAAGGAAGCAAATACGAGCACCTAGTTACTGAATTTAACCAAGCCTTGGCTGAAATGAAAAAAGATGGTAGTCTTGATAAAATCATCAAGAAATGGACTGCTTCATCATCTTCAGCAGTGCCAACTACAACTACTCTAGCAGGATTAAAAGCCATTCCTGTTAAAGCTAAATACATTATTGCCAGCGATTCTTCTTTTGCACCTTTTGTTTTCCAAAATTCAAGCAACCAATTTACTGGTATTGATATGGAATTGATTAAGGCAATCGCTAAAGACCAAGGCTTTGAAATTGAAATCAGCAACCCTGGTTTCGATGCAGCTATCAGTGCTGTCCAAGCTGGTCAAGCAGATGGTATCATTGCTGGTATGTCTGTCACAGATGCTCGTAAGGCAACTTTTGACTTCTCAGAATCATACTACACTGCTAATACTATCCTAGGTGTCAAAGAATCAAGCACCATTGCTTCTTATGAAGATTTGAAAGGGAAGACAGTCGGTGTTAAAAACGGAACTGCTTCTCAAACCTTCCTAACAGAAAATCAAAGCAAATACGGTTACAAAATCAAAACCTTCGCTGATGGTTCATCAATGTATGACAGTCTAAACACTGGTGCCATTGACGCCGTTATGGATGATGAGCCAGTCCTCAAATATTCTATCAGCCAAGGTCAAAAATTGAAAACACCAATCGCTGGAACTCCAATCGGTGAAACAGCATTTGCCGTTAAAAAAGGAGCAAATCCAGAATTGATTGAAATGTTCAACAACGGACTTGCAAACCTTAAAGCAAACGGTGAATTCCAAAAAATTCTTGACAAATACCTAGCTAGCGAATCATCAACAGCATCCACAAGCACTGTTGATGAAACAACTATCTGGGGCTTGCTTCAAAACAACTACAAACAACTCCTTAGCGGGCTTGGTATCACTCTTGCTCTAGCTCTTATCTCATTTGCTATTGCCATTGTCATTGGGATTATCTTCGGTATGTTTAGCGTTAGCCCATACAAATCTCTTCGCGTAATCTCTGAGATTTTCGTTGACGTTATCCGTGGTATTCCATTGATGATTCTTGCAGCCTTCATCTTCTGGGGAATTCCAAACTTCATCGAGTCTATCACAGGCCAACAAAGTCCAATTAACGACTTCGTAGCTGGTACTATTGCCCTATCACTCAATGCGGCTGCTTATATCGCTGAAATCGTTCGTGGTGGTATTCAGGCCGTTCCAGTTGGCCAAATGGAAGCCAGCCGAAGCTTGGGTATCTCTTATGGAAAAACCATGCGTAAGATTATCTTGCCACAAGCAACTAAATTGATGTTGCCAAACTTTGTTAACCAATTCGTTATCGCTCTTAAAGATACAACCATCGTATCTGCTATCGGTTTGGTTGAACTCTTCCAAACTGGTAAGATTATCATTGCCCGTAACTACCAAAGTTTCAAGATGTATGCAATTCTTGCTATCTTCTATCTTGTAATTATCACACTTTTGACTAGACTAGCGAAACGCTTAGAAAAGAGGATTCGTTAATGGCAAAATTAAAAATTGATGTAAATGATTTACACAAAAACTACGGAAAAAATGAAGTTTTAAAAGGAATTACGACTAAATTCTATGAAGGAGACGTTGTCTGTATCATCGGTCCTTCAGGTTCTGGTAAGTCAACCTTCCTCCGTAGCCTTAATCTTCTAGAAGAAGTTACGAGCGGTCACATCACTGTGAACGGCTATGATTTAACTGAAAAAACTACCAACGTTGACCACGTCCGTGAAAATATCGGAATGGTTTTCCAACACTTCAACCTTTTCCCACACATGTCTGTATTGGACAACATTACTTTTGCTCCTACTGAGCACAAGTTAATGACTAAGGAAGAAGCTGAGAAATTGGGAATGGAGTTGCTTGAAAAGGTTGGACTAGCAGATAAAGCTAATGCCAACCCAGATAGCCTATCAGGTGGTCAAAAACAACGTGTAGCCATCGCTCGTGGACTAGCAATGAATCCAGACATCATGCTCTTTGATGAACCAACTTCAGCCCTTGACCCTGAGATGGTTGGAGACGTACTAAACGTTATGAAGGAATTGGCTGAGCAAGGCATGACCATGATTATCGTAACCCATGAGATGGGATTTGCTCGTCAGGTTGCTAACCGCGTTATCTTTACTGCAGATGGCGAGTTCCTAGAAGACGGAACACCTGATCAAATCTTTGATAACCCACAGCACCCACGTCTGAAAGAGTTCTTGGACAAGGTCTTAAACGTCTAAACGCAAACTGTAAGGATTTCCTTGCAGTTTTTTTCTATCTCGTATTGGATTTTTTGATTTTTCGGAAAATTATGTTAGAATTAAGTTTATGAAATGAGGTTTCCTCATACCTAGCAAGACTAGGAATAAAAATAGAAATTAGGTAGCTAGATGTCATCTAAGGTTATTGTTACAATTTTTGGTGCGAGTGGAGACCTGGCTAAACGCAAGCTCTACCCTTCCCTTTTTAGACTATATAAATCCGGCAATCTTTCCAAGCACTTTGCCGTTATTGGAACTGCCCGTCGTCCTTGGAGCAAGGAATATTTTGAATCTGTTGTAGTCGAATCAATCCTTGATTTGGCAGATAGTACCGAACAGGCTCAAGAGTTTGCTAGTCACTTCTACTATCAAAGTCATGATGTCAATGATACAGAGCACTACATTGCTTTACGTCAATTGCAGGCTGAACTAAATGACAAGTACCAAGCTGAACACAACAAGCTCTTCTTCTTGTCTATGGCACCTCAGTTCTTTGGAACTATCGCAAAACACCTCAAGTCTGAAAACATTGTGGATGGTAAAGGTTTTGAACGCTTAATCGTTGAAAAACCATTTGGTACAGATTACGCAACTGCAAGCAAGTTAAATGACGAGCTCCTAGCAACATTTGACGAAGAACAAATTTTCCGTATTGACCATTATCTTGGTAAGGAAATGATCCAAAGCATCTTTGCAGTTCGCTTTGCAAACCTGATTTTTGAAAATGTTTGGAACAAAGACTTTATCGACAATGTTCAAATTACCTTTGCGGAGCGCTTGGGTGTAGAAGAACGTGGTGGCTACTATGACCAATCTGGTGCCCTCCGCGACATGGTACAAAACCATACACTGCAACTTCTTTCTCTCCTTGCTATGGACAAGCCAGCAAAATTCACAAAAGACGAGATTCGTGCTGAAAAGATTAAGGTCTTTAAAAACCTCTATCATCCAACAGATGAAGAGCTTAAAGAACACTTTATCCGTGGTCAATACCGCTCTGGTAAGATTGATGGTATGAAATACATCTCTTATCGTAGCGAACCAAATGTAAATCCAGAATCAACAACTGAAACCTTTGCATCTGGTGCCTTCTTTGTTGATAGTGAGCGATTCCGTGGTGTTCCTTTCTTCTTCCGTACTGGTAAACGTCTGACTGAAAAAGGAACTCATGTCAACATCGTCTTTAAACAAATGGATTCTATCTTTGGAGAACCACTTGCTCCAAACATTTTGACCATCTATATCCAACCAACAGAAGGCTTCTCTCTTAGCCTAAATGGGAAGCAAGTAGGAGAAGAATTTAACTTGGCTCCTAACTCACTTGATTACCGTACAGATGCGACCGCAACTGGTGCCTCTCCAGAGCCATACGAGAAATTGATTTATGATGTCCTAAATAACAACTCAACTAACTTTAGCCACTGGGATGAAGTTGGTGCGTCATGGAAGTTGATTGATCGTATCGAAGAGCTCTGGGCTGAAAATGGTGCCCCACTTCATGACTATAAAGCTGGAAGCATGGGACCTCAAGCCAGCTTTGACTTACTTGAAAAATTCGGTGCCAAATGGACTTGGCAGCCAGATATCGCCTATCGTCAAGATGGTCGTTTAGAATAAAAAAATTTCCTGCAAGTTTGTGCCTTGCAGGATTTTTGCTTCTGATTAGATTAAGCCTTCCAAGAGACCTTTCATAAAGTTTTCTGAGTTAAATTCTCCAATATCATCGATTTTTTCACCAAAACCAATCAATTTTACAGGAATATTGAGTTCTTCACGAATGGCTAGAACCACACCACCTCGAGCAGTTCCATCAATCTTAGTCAAGACAATTCCTGTTAAAGGAGTGATTTTTGAAAATTCTTTGGCCTGTACTAGGGCATTTTGACCTGTTGATGCATCAAGTGCCAAGAAGGTTTCATGCGGAGCTTCTGGCACAACACGTTTGATAATACGACCAATCTTCTCCAACTCAGCCATGAGGTTGTCCTTGTTTTGCAGACGACCTGCTGTATCAATCATGAGAATATCGATACCTTCAGCCACGGCACGTTCCATACCATCAAAGACCACACTGGCTGGGTCAGCCTTTTCAGGTCCAGTTACTACTGGAACATCTACACGACGGCCCCATTCAGCTAGCTGGGCTACCGCTCCTGCACGGAAGGTATCTGCCGCAACCAACATGACATTCTTACCAGCTTGTTTATAGCGGTGGGCTAGTTTCCCGATAGAAGTTGTTTTCCCGACACCATTAACCCCAACAAAGAGCATGACTGTCAAGCCATCTTGGAAGTGGATACTTTCATCATAGTTGCCATCCTTTTCATAAAGCTCAACCAATTTCTCAATGATGACACGGCGAAGTGCATCAGGTTTTTTGGCGTTTTCAAGCTTGGCTTCGTAGCGTAACTCCTCTGTTAAGTTAGAAGCGACCTGTACACCAACGTCACTCATGATCAGCAATTCTTCTAGTTCCTCGAAAAATTCCTCATCAACAGAGCGGAAATTGGCAAAGAAGGCATTCAAACGAGCACCAAATCCTGTGCGAGTTTTCTTAAGACTACGGTCATATTTTTCCTGAACAGTTTCTTCTTCTTGAGGAGTTTCTGCTTCAAGAACTTCAGAATTATTTTCTTCTACAGTCTCTAGGTGCTCAGGATTCTCTTCCACTGAGACTTCTTCTGAGTTTGGCAATTCTTCGACTTCTTCTTGAGAAACTTCTACAACTGGCTCTGAATCCTGACTCTCTTCAACTGTCTCTTGATTTTCCTCTTCTTGGAGCAGATCTTCTTCAGAACTTTCAACCTCTGCATCTTCTTGAGGAACTTCCTCAGCTTCTGTATCTTCAGATAAATCAAGATTTTCCAGAGCTTCTTTTACAACTTCTTCGATTTTATGTTCTTCTTTTTTTCCGAATAGACGGTCAAATAATCCCATATCTTAGTTCTCCTTTAGCACGTATTCTTCGATTGCCCAGGCTACAGCTTCCTCATCATTGGTCATTGGCGTCACTACATTTGCGACTGCCTTGACTTCAGGAACAGCGTTTTGCATGGCAACACCAAGCCCTGCCCATTCAACCATAGAAAGGTCATTGGCTTCATCACCACAGGCCATGACTTGGCTTTGATTGATTCCAAGATGGCTGATTAGTTTTGCCAAGCCTGTTGCTTTGTGAACATTCTTCGGTGACCACTCTAGCAACATTTCACGTGATTTAAAGATTTCATATTGGTCAAACAATTCTGGAGAAATCTTCTTAATAGCCGCATCCAAGGGTTCTTGAGGAAAGGCAGTCACGCACTTATTGTAAGTCATTTGACTAGATAGGTCTTCAAAGACCACTGGAACAAAGGTCAATGCTGGATTGAATTTGGCATAAAGACTTTCTTGATCGGATTGAATTTGATAAACAGTTCCTTCTGAGATAGCATCAAGAGGCAGTGATAATTTCTCTGTTTCCTCATACAAGCGTGCCACATCATCATATGAAAAGACTGTTTTATCAAGGATTTCACCTGTATTTTTCTGAACCAAACCACCATTAAAGGTAATGGTATACTCATCTTCTTGGTCGTCAGTCTCTAGCTCATGGAGAAAGAAATCCATAGCTTTTAAGGGACGACCAGTTGTCAATACGACCTTGATACCACGATCACGCGCAGCTTTCAGGGTTGCCTTGGTACGATCCGTCAGCTTTTTATCAGTAGTCAGCAAGGTCCCATCCAAGTCCAATGCAATCAATTTTATATCTGCCATTATAAGCCCTCCATGTAAGCTATAACCGACTGGTCTTTATGGTGACCAATCACTGTCTCTGCTAATTCTAAAATTTCTGGTCGTGCATTTTCAGGCGCTACAGGATGTCCCACAACCTGCATCATATGCCAATCATTTAGATTGTCTCCAAAAGCCATAACCTGATCCATTGTGATACCAAGTTTTTTAGCTAATTCAACAATAGCCACACCCTTATCGACATAGTCCAGAACAATATCAATGGATTCAAAGCCAGTTGTCATTGCCTTAACACCAGGAACATGTTCATTGACCCAAGCTTCCCCAGCTTCCAGCGTTTCTTCTGTGAAGTTGGTTGTAAATTTGAAAATGTCATCTGTAATATCTTCCAGACTCGCTACTTTTTGGATATTTTCATTATAGTGCTGACTCACTTTCAAATAGGTCTCATCAACCGTATCTAGCACATAAGAGCCTTTTTTCCCCGTCAAGAGCAATTTATTGATATCTACATAAGGTGACGTTTTCAGCTTTTCAAAAGTTGCTAGATAAAACTCACGAGACATAGTCGATTCATACAAGTCTTGACCTCGATATTCGACCAAACTGCCATTTTCCGCAATGAAAATAATATCATCACGAACATCAGCAAATAATTTTTCTAAGGATAGAAATCCGCGCCCCGAAGCCACTGCAAAATAAATCCCTTTTTCCTTATAGGAAACCAAGAGAGACTTGAGGCGGTCCATATCAAAGCGCCCATTCCCATCTAGGAAGGTTCCATCCATATCTGTTGCTACTAGTTTAATTGTCATCCTTCAATACTTTCTAAATCTTTTAACTTAACCGAAACAATTTTTGAGACACCTGATTCTTGCATGGTAACACCATAGATAGAATCCGCTGCAGCCATGGTTCCCTTGCGGTGGGTTACGACGATAAACTGACTATCCTTGTCAAATCGATTGAGGTAATCCCCAAAACGTTTAACATTGGCTTCATCCAGCGCAGCTTCCACCTCATCCAAGATGACAAATGGAATGGTCTTGACACGAATAATGGAGAAAAGCAAGGCAATAGCCGATAAAGCTTTTTCACCACCACTCATCAGATTAAGGGACTGGATTTTCTTACCTGGAGGTTGAACAGAAATCTCAACCCCAGCTGTCAGCAGGTCTCCTTCAGTCAAAATGAGGTCCGCCTGACCTCCACCAAACATCTGCTTGAAGGTCACTTTAAAGGACTCACGAATAGCTTCAAACGTTGATTTAAAGCGTTCCTTGACCTCATCATTCATCTCTGTGATGGTTTCAAGAAGCAGATTTTTCGCTGACAAAATGTCATCACGTTGGCTATTGAGGAAATCCAGACGGTTGTGGACTTCTTCGTACTGGGCAATAGCTTCCAAGTTGACAGGACCCAGTGAGCGAATAGCCTTCTCTAAATCCTGCACCTCTTGCTCTGCCAGATTGAGATTTTCTAACTCATGTGCTTTTTCTAGAGCCTCAGTATAGCTAATCTGGTACTGGTCTGTTAATTGACCTTGTAAATAGTGCAAGCGCTCGCTGACCTTTTCTTTCTTGGCTTCAGCACGTGTTTGCTTGCGAATCCACTCCTCATTCTGCTGGCGAGCCTGGTCCAAATGACTAGCAATATCATCCAGCTGACCTTCTATATCATCCAATTCAAACTGCTTGCGAATCAAACCTTGTTGGAGATTTGTTTTCTGGTTTTTGGCTTCTTCAGCCTGTTGACTGAGCAATTCTGTATCAACCTTCTCCAGATTATCAACCTTTTCTTGAAGAAGGCGTTGGATTTCCTCTTGCTCGATATTCAGATTATCCAATTCCTTGCCTAAACGTTCAATATCAGCAACTTCATAACGTTTTTGTCCTTGCAGTTCTGTCTTAAGCAGGCGAGCTTGCGCTACCTCTTCCTGCAAGTTTTGATAGCGTTCTTGGATGGCGTTTTTGTTGGACTTAATCTCTTCAATCTCAGCTTCCAGATTTTGCTTATCACTGGCGATTGTTGCAAGACGCTCTTGGCATTTTTCCTTATCTGCTTGCCAATCTCCTTCAGAAAGACGATCTAATTCCTCTTCTTGAAGTTTCCAAAGAGTTTCTAGCTCTTCAACTTGCTGACTGGTCTGCTGATAAGCAAGGGACAAGCCCTGCTCCTGAATACGAGCCTGCTCTCCTTGAGATTTGATGGCTTCTAATGATTCGGTCAATCTAGCCATCTGGTCTTGTAAGATCTTCAAACTCGCTTCATCTGAACGAAGACTTGCTTCTTCTTCAGCAATTTCTTTTTGTAATTGCTCCAGTTCTGGCTTGATGAAGATGCTATTGTTCTGACGATTGGCTCCACCTGCATAGGAACCACCTGTGCGTAACTCTGTACCGTCCAATGTCACCATACGAACCTGATAACGAACCTGGCGAGCAGCTGCACGCGCATGTTCTACGGTATCAAAAATAGCCGTCGTAGCTAGCAAGTTCTTGAAAATGGCTTCCAGTCTAGTATCAAATGTCACCAACTCATCTGCCATGCCCAGAAAACCTGAACTTGATGCGATAGTATCTTGGTTCTGACTTGAAATCGTACGAGCCTTGATTGTTGTCAAAGGAAGGAAGGTTGCACGACCGGCTCTGTTTCGTTTGAGGAAATCAATGGCCTTGGTTGCCGACTCTTCATCTTCTACGATGATATGCTGGCTACTTGCCCCTAAGGCAATCTCTAGGGCTGTTTGATAATGCACATCAAAGGTCAGGTGCTCACTGACTGCACCAATAATTCCACCAAGGCGGGCTTTTTCTTGGAGAACACTCTTAACACCTGCATAAAAGTTACTATGATTTCTCAGAATATTTTCCAAACTTTGGGCTCTAGCCTGCTTGTTTTTGAGACTATCCAGACGGTCAAAGAGTCGACTTTGTTGAGCTTGATAGGAAGTTTTCTGTTCCTCTTGCTCCTTGGCAATAGATTGATAGTCGGCCAATAATTTTTGAACCTGCTCCTTGGCAGTTTCAAGCTCTTCTTTTTGCTGACTAGCCTTCTCTTTAGCTGTAGCCAGCTGTTCTTTCAGCTTTTGTAGTTGATCTGCTTGTTTTTGAGAAAGCTGACGACTATTTTCCAACTCATTCTCGATGCGGGTGAGTTGGTTTGAGACATCCGCTTCTTCTTGTAAAAGAGCTACAAAGCGTTCACGCAAAAGCTCAATCATCTGATCAGGATCATCTGAAAAAGCTAGCAATTCAGCTTCTAAACGATTGAGTTTTTGATTATTTTGGACTAGATTTTCCTCTAAAAGGGCTAAAGAGCTTTCTTTATCAGATTTTTCTTGACTTAGTAAATTTCTCTTATCCTCCAAAGCAGCCAAACGAGCTTGTGCTTCCTGTTGATTCAGGGCTACTTGCTCAAATTCTAATTTCGATAGGGCTAATTTTCTCTCTAAATCACTAATCAGACTAGCCAAGTCCATCAAACTGCCCTGATCTTTGGTCATTTCAGCCTGTAAATCTTGGCGTTGCTTTTTAAGAGTATGATTTTCTTCCTCTAATTTTTCACGCTTTTGGTAATAACTAGTCAAGAGTTCCTGAACCTGCGCCAACTCTTCTTCTGTAGACTCTAGTTCAGCCTTATTTTCCTTGATTTGAGCAACCAGCACGTCTAAATAAATAGCCTTGCGTTGACCTTCCAAGTCTAAAAACTTACGAGCATTTTCAGCTTGCTTCTCAAGAGGCTTGATTTGATTGTCCAACTCATAGATAATATCCTCTAAACGATCCAGATTATCCTGAGTTTGTTGCAATTTGCTCTCTGTCTCTTTTCTACGAGTCTTGTATTTCAAAACACCTGCAGCTTCTTCAAAAATAGCTCGGCGTTCCTCAGGCTTAGAATTAAAAATCTCCTCAACCTTCCCTTGGGAAATGATAGAGAAGGAATCTCGTCCCAAACCTGTATCCAAGAAAAGATCATGAATATCACGCAGACGGACTTTCTTGCCGTCAATCTTATATTCGCTATCTCCACTACGATAGATATGGCGCTCTACCCTGATTTCTTGACCAGCATCCTTGATAAATCCGTCATGATTATCCAAAGTCACAACTACAGAAGCATAATTGAGCGGTTTGCGACTTTCTGTTCCGGCAAAGATGACATCCGGCATCTTGCCCCCACGGAGACTCTTAACACTTGACTCCCCCAAGGCCCAACGCAGACTTTCTGTAATATTAGACTTCCCAGAGCCATTGGGTCCAACAACTGCCGTCACACCTTGGTCAAAGACGACCTTGGTCTTATCAGCAAAAGACTTGAATCCCTGAATTTCGATTTCCTTTAAATACATGAATCCAGCCCTTTCTCAACGGCATTTTTAGCAGCTTCCTGCTCTGCTAATTTCTTAGAACGACCTTGACCTTGACCGATACTCGTACCCTCAACAAGAACTTCTACTTCAAAAACCTTATCGTGGGCAGGACCCGTTTCAGAAATTACCTGATAACGAATAGCCACATCGCCATTAACCTGAAGTAACTCTTGGAGATGGGTTTTGTAGTCTGTAATCATCTCAAATTCGCCTGCTTCAACCTTAGGAATCATGACTTGATAGATAAATTCCTTGACCTTGGCCACATCCTTGTCCAAAAGGAGGGCACCAAGAAAGGCTTCAAAGGCATCACCAAGAATGGTGTCACGATTGCGACCACCAGACTTCTCTTCCCCCTTACCCAGCTTGATAAACTGATCAAACTGGCAATCACGTGCAAAACCAGCCAAACTCTCCTCGCGGACAATCATGGCACGTAGTTTAGACAAGTCACCCTCAGGCTTTTTAGGATATTTTTTATACAGATATTCTGAAATCAATAATTGTAGAACAGCGTCTCCTAAAAATTCCAAGCGTTCATTGTGTGAAATTTTTAAGAGGCGGTGCTCATTGGCATAACTCGTATGAGTAAAGGCAGTTTCCAGTAAATTTTTGTCTGCAAATTCGATTGCAAAATGGTTCTTTAGTACAGTTTGTAATTCTTTCATACCAACCTCTTTCTAACTGATAACAGTCCTTTTTATTATATCAAAAAAAGCCCCCTGAGTCACTTTAAAACGGGACTGAAGGGGATTTGGGCATTCTTTAAAATGAGATTTTCAGTTTTTGGGTTAAACTTGGGGCAGAATAAAGAAAAAAGCCCTACCAAAGGCTTTTAAGGATGTTTACATCCACCCTGAGGGAATCGAACCCCCATCTCAAGAACCGGAATCTTACGTGATATCCATTACACTAAGGGTGGAAACTTGTTTTATTATAACAGAAATTTGCTCTAATAACAAGTTTTTTTCTAGACGGATAGCCCGTCTTAATGGGAAGCATCCCCATTCCAGATGGAGTTTTTCACGATAACATAATCAACGTGTTTAAGGTCAGCAACCTGACGTCCACCTGCATATGAAATAGCACTTTGAAGGTCTTGTTCCATCTCAGTTAAAGTGTCTTGCAGATGACCTTTGGCTGGAAGCAAGATGCGTTTGCCCTCCACGTTTTTATAAGCTCCTTTTTGATATTGTGAGGCTGAACCATAATATTCTTTGAATTGTTCACCATCGACTTCAATCGTTTTCCCTGGACTTTCAATATGTCCTGCAAAGAGGGAACCAATCATGACCATGCTAGCACCGAAGCGAATAGACTTGGCAATATCGCCATGAGTACGAATTCCTCCATCAGCGATAATCGGTTTACGTGCTGCCTTGGCACACCAACGTAGAGCAGCCAACTGCCAACCACCTGTACCAAAACCCGTCTTAACCTTGGTGATACAAACCTTACCAGGACCGATACCAACCTTAGTAGCATCCGCACCAGCATTTTCCAATTCACGCACCGCTTCTGGTGTTCCTACATTTCCAGCAATAACAAAAGTATCTGGCAATTCTTTCTTGATGTGTTGAATCATAGAAATCACGCTATCTGCATGACCATGAGCGATGTCAATCGTGATGTATTCCGGAGCATCAGCCTTGAGCTGGCTGACAAAATCATACTCATAATCCTTAACACCGACAGAGATAGAAGCAATGAGCCCTTGATCGTGCATGCGTTTAATAAAAGGAATGCGCCCTGCCTCATCAAAACGATGCATAATGTAGAAGTAACCACCTTTAGCCAGTTGCTCTGCTACATTTTCATCCAAAATCGTCTGCATATTAGCTGGCACAACAGGTAGTTTAAAGGTGTGATTTCCTAGAGTAACACTTGTATCAGCTTCTGCACGGCTTTTAATGACACATTTATTTGGAATCAATTGAATATCTTCGTAATCAAAAATTGGAAATTCATTTAACATATCGATGTCTCGTTTCTTTTGTAATGACCTACCTATGCTCTCGCATCACTACGCCTTTTTCCGACGTTTCCTTAATTAATTATAAATCAAAGTAAGGTTTTTGTCAAATAATTTTATAAATTAAAATATATTGTTCGGATTTTATTTTATAAATAACAAAAGAAAGAGGAGAAATTATTTTCTCCCCATTTCTCCTCTATCCTAATAATACTCTCCCTGACGATAGTCCCATGAGTTAAAGATATCTGACAAGTGCATCATAATCTTATCAATATCAAGCCCTTTGCGAATCACAACTGGAGCTGGTGAAGTTGAGCGTGCTCCTCCTTGTTCTGGGATGAGTTTGCCGTCCTTATCGACCATAGACACCATCACACCTTGCTCGTAGCGTGTTTCAATCGTTTTGTCAGGCTGGATAGATGCCACATAGTCGTCTGCTTCAATGACAAGATCCACTGCTCCTTCGATACGTTCTCCGATACCTTCTACCTTACCACGATTTCCTTTTCCAGATGGGTTTGCAGATGAAGCGTAGACCATTTTACCTTCTTCCCAAAGTTTGGCAGCTAATTGTTCACCAGCTTTCCCAAATTTGATAACGAAACAGCTCGTTCCACGCACATCAGTCATCAGTTCTTCACGACCATCACCGTATGATTTCAGTTTTTCAAAGGCTTCTGGTTTCCAAGGTAGGATACAACCAAGAAGAATATCTTCATCCCAATGTTTTTGGTAGAAGGCTTCAATTTCTGGGTTGAGTTGTGCTAAGGCGCGAAGCTCATCCATGCTACCGCAGAGAACAACACCTGGTTTGTTACGGTTACGCTCTTTAGCTGCGAACTTGCGCTCAAGTCCTGCCTTGTCGCTAGTCATAATAATGTAGCCAACTTTTGTAGGGCAAACGATACATCCGCCCTCACCTTTTAAAATCTCATAGCCTTCTTGTGAAAGTGTTCCGTTCCATTGAATGTGTTTTGTCATAGTTCTATTTCCTTTTCTATTTTTCTTCTAATCCTGCCAGTAGGCTGGTCGTTGTTTTTCATAAGCAGCAATCAAATCTTCATACTGCAAGGTAATACCGATATCATCCAAACCATTTAAGAGCTTGTGTTTCCACTCGCTATCGATTTCAAAAGTGAATTCTCCAATTGGTGAGATGATTTTTTGTTGTTCCAAGTCCACAGTTACCTGGTCACTTGGTTTTAGCTGGGCTAGTTTCTCTCTAACCTCTCTGGGCTGAACAATAGGTAACATGCCATTATTGAGTTCATTATTGTAATGAATATCACCGAAAGATCCTGCAATCACAACCTTAAAACCATAGTCAGCTAGAGCCCAAGCTGCATGTTCCCTTGAAGAGCCTGCGCCGAAGTTATCCCCTGAAATGAGAATACTGGCTTTGCGATATTCAGGTCGGTTAAAGACAAAGTCTGGATCCTCAGTATACTTATCGTCCAAATATCGCCAAGCATACATGAGGTACTTACCAAAGCCTTTTTTATCAATTAACTTGAGAAACTGCTTGGGTAGGATTTGGTCGGTGTCGATGTTATCATTCATGAGAGGAACGGTCGTTCCCGTATAAACTGTAAATTTCTCCATATCCTCTCCTTACTGGGCTTCTGGCATTTTCCGAACATCTACGAAACGCCCTGCGATAGCTGCCGCAGCTGCCATAGCTGGACTGCAGAGATGAGTCTTAGCACCAAAGCCCTGTCTGTCTTCAAAGTTGCGGTTGCTGGTTGAGGCGCAGTGAACGCCATCAGGTACCTTGTCAGGATTCATTCCTAGGCACATGGAGCAACCGGGATCTCTCCACTCAAAGCCAGCGTCTAGGAAAATCTTGTCCAAGCCCAACTTCTCAGCAGCTCGTTTGACAGGACGAGAGCCTGGAACTACGATAGCTGTTAGATTGGGGGATATTTTCTTCCCTTTGACAAATCGCGCAGCCAGTTGCAAGTCGCTGAGACGAGCATTTGTACAAGAGCCGATAAAGATATATCCTAGTTCAATATCCGCTGGCTTTTGACCTGGTTCCAAATCCATATAATTGTAGGCTCGTTCATCATTCATATCCTTAATTTCTGGGAAACTACTGTCAAAGTCAACCCCCATAGCAGGGTTGGTTCCCCAGGTCACCATAGGAGCAAGGTCTGAGACATCCATCTGGATAACCTTATCGTAAACAGCATTATCATCACTGACAATTGTTTTCCAATCCGCCACAGCCTCTTCAAAATCCTCTGGAACACATTCTAGTCCCTTGAGATAATCATAGGTGGTTTGATCCGGATTCATGATTCCCATCTTAGAACCAAACTCGATGGACATATTGCAGATGGTCATACGCTCTTCCATGCTCAGTGCATCAATCGCTTGTCCACGATATTCCACCACGTAGCCAACGCCGCAAGCAACGCCGTACTTGGCAATCAAGGCTAAAATGAAATCCTTAGAATAAACTCCTTTTTGAGGAACACCAGTGAATTCCACCAGCATTTTCTTGGGTTTGACCTGCCAGAGTGTCTGGGTAGCGAAGACATGCTCAACCTCACTGGTCCCAATTCCAAAAGCGATTGCTCCGAAAGCTCCGTGAGTTGCTGTATGACTATCCCCACAGACGATAAATTTCCCTGGTTGGGTTCTTCCTGTTTCTGGACCAACCATATGAACAATCCCCTGCTTTTCAGAACCGTGGGCCGCATGTTCAATCCCAAACTCCTCAACATTTTCAGCCAGCTTATCAATTTGAGCCTTGGAAATTACATCTCGAATATCGTAGATATTGACTGTCGGGACATTGTGGTCAAAGGTTCCAAATGTCAAGTCTGGTCGTCTCAATCTGCGTCCTGCATCTCGTAATCCTTGAAAAGCCTGAGGACTGGTCACCTCGTGGATATAGTGCTGATCCACATACATGAGTTGCGGCTGCCCCTCTTCTCCTGTGATGACATGACGGTCCCATAATTTATCAAAAATCGATTTTCCTGCCATCCATTACCTCCAAATAAAATATAAGGCTACTATTGTGGACACCATCCCGAGAAACCAAACTGTTTTAAAATACCATTTTCGAGTCTTGTGATGAAAGATGATTCCTGCTAACCAGGCCCCAAAACCACCAAAAGTAAAGGCTAAAATTAGTAAGATTTTCTCTGGGATGCGCCAAACTCTTCTCCTTGCCTTGGATTTGTCAATACCATAAATCAAGAAAACCATGACATTCCAAATCAAAAGGACTAGAGTAATTCTTTCGTCTAACTTCATAACCTTGCAATAATAGCTTCTGTCATTTCCTTAGTCGAAGCCTGTCCACCTATATCTCTTGTTAAAATGCCAGCCGCTAAACTAGCTTCAACAGCACGCTCAATACGCTCTGCATCCTCATAACGACCAAAACTATCTCTCAACATCATGGCCACTGATAAAATCATGGAGATAGGATTTGCAATGCCTTGACCAGCAATATCAGGAGCTGAACCGTGAATAGGTTCATAGAGACTTGGACCTTTTTCAGAATGACTGGCTGATGGCATGACTCCAAGTGTACCAGATAGAACACTTGATTCATCAGATAAGATATCTCCGAAAAGATTTTCTGTCACGATGACATCAAACTTAGCAGGATTGGTAATCATAAGCATGGCAGCTGAGTCCACTAACTGGTGTTCCAAGGTCACATCTGGGAAATCCTGTGCGACCTTCTCAGCTACTCTTCGCCAGAGTTTTGATGTCGCCAACACATTTTGCTTATCGATACTAGTAACGATTTTTCTGCGATTTCTTGCAATTTCAAAGGCTTTGCGAACAATCCTCTCCACTTCCTCATAGCTATAGTCGTTGATATCACGCGCTTTGCGCTCTTCAAGAATATGATCTCCAAAGTAAATCCCGCCTGTCAACTCACGCACCACGACAAAGTCTACACCAGCAATTCGTTCCGGTTTGAGTGGTGACAAATGCTTGAGACTGTCAAAGATTTTTACAGGGCGAATATTAGCGTAAAGATTGAGTTCCTTACGGAGAGCCAGCAAGCCTTGTTCAGGCCGAACCGTTGCACTATCATACCGGGGACTACCGATAGCCGCTAGGAGAATGGCATCTGCTTCTCTACTTGCCTTGAGGGTTTCATCAGGTAAGGGATGCCCTGCAGTATCAATACCTGCACCTCCAAAAGGTCGTCTGTCTATTTCATAGACAAAGCCTGTTTTTTTAGCTAGAGCCTCCAGAACTTCTAAACCAGCCTCCATGATTTCTGGGCCAATTCCGTCCCCTGCTAGAGCTACTATTTTCTTTGTCATAGCCTTCTCCTTTACACACTAGGCATGTCGCGATAGGAAACGCTACGTCCCATCTCACCAGCATTCTCTTTTTGAACAAAGGTATTAGCATTGATGTAAGCAATAGCCGAAGCCTTCAACACATCGAAATCAAGACCTGCTGCATTAAATATGGTTTCTGTATCTCTGTTTTCAACAGTGACCAAGACCCGAGCCTGGGCATCAATTCCATCTGTCACAGCATCAATGGTATAGGACACCAAACGGACAGATTGGTTAAAGAACTTATCGATAGCGTTGAAGATTGCTTCAACGGAACCTTGCCCTGTCGCATTAAATTCGACTTTCTCACCATCCATATTAGCCAGGCTAACAAGCGCTTCAATGTCATTATCTGCATGAGTTTGAAGTTGTAAATCATCAAAGTGGAATCCTTCAGGGTTTTCAACCATGGTTCCAGCTACCAGAGCACGAATATCTGCATCTGTGATTTCTTGTTTCTTGTCGGCCAGTGCCTTGAACTTAGCAAAGAGTGGTTTGATATCCTCTTCTGTAAAGTCTAGGGCCAGTTCTCTTAGTTTCTCGACAAAGGCATGGCGACCAGACAATTTTCCAAGTGGGAGGCTATTACTCTTGACACCGACCAATTCAGGAGTGATGATTTCATAGGTAAGAGGATTTTTAAGGACTCCGTCTTGGTGAATACCAGATTCGTGAGAAAAGGCATTGCCACCAACCACAGCCTTGTTTTTAGGAACTGGAATTCCTGAGAAGCGAGAAACCATTTCTGACGTATTGATGGTTTCATTTAAAACAATACTAGTTTCTGCTTGATAGTAATCTTGGCGAATATTGAGAGCCACTGCTATTTCTTCCAAAGCAGCATTTCCAGCTCGCTCACCAATACCGTTGATAGTTCCTTCGACACGTCCTGCCCCATTCTTGACAGCAGCAAGGCTATTAGCCACTGCCATTCCAAGATCATCATGACAGTGAGGCGAATAGATGATCTGACGATCCGTCTTGACATTCTCAATCAGGTATTTGAAGATGGCACCATATTCCTCTGGTGTGGTAAATCCTACCGTATCAGGAATATTGATATAAGACGCCCCTGCATCAACCGCTGTTTGAACAACTTGCAAGAGGAAATCCAACTCTGTTCTGGTCGCATCTTCAGGAGAGAATTCGACCACTTCAAACTTAGAACGGGCATAAGAAACATGCTCCTTAATAGCTTCCAAAATCTCTTCCTTGCTCTTATTGAGCTTATACTTACGATGAATCGGACTGGTAGCGATAAAGACGTGAACCTGTGGATACTTGGCATCCTTGAGGGCCTCGTAACAAGCATCAATATCAGACTTGACCGAACGTGCCAAACCAGTCACCGCTGTTTTCTTCAAGACCTTAGCAATCTCCTGCACTGCTGTGAATGAATCAGGACTCGCCGCTGGAAAACCAGCTTCTATGGCTGAAATGCCCCATTTCTCCAGCTGTCTTGCAATGGCAATTTTTTCCTTGATTGAAAAATTAACACCAGGTGTCTGTTCTCCATCCCGAAGGCTGGTATCTAGAAATTCAACTGTTCTCATAAGATTTCCCCTTTTCCAAATGTGGTTTTTAAAAAAACATCTCGCTTAGAAGTCCAAGCGAGATGTTGATTCACTCCCGCTTGGTAAGCCAAACAGGACTAATGCTTTTTGCACTAGCCCGAGTACCTCAACAACAAAGCAAATTGATTAAACTTAGCTGTTTTCATGTTTGACTTTCTCCTTCGTTTGATATCTTGTTTAGTATTTTAGCATAGGCAAAAGCACTTGTCAAGAAAAAATCAAATATTTTCTGAAAATTTCTTCAGTATAGAATATTTAGCTAATTGAAAATTATTGAAATGTTTCATTTTTTAGAAGTTAAGTTCCAACTTTTTTCTATCAATTCTAGTACTTCTTCATCTGATAAAGTATCATCAAGCGCCACACTAATCCAGTAACGTTTATTCATATGAAAAGCTGGATAAATGCCCTTTTGTGAAAGCAGATCCACTACTTGATCATGTTTGAGGTTGACTGCTTCGACTAAACCTTCTCTACCCTTTTCCAGCTTATCCCAAGAGATTTTCATCAAAACAGCATACCATTTTTTATTGCCTTCATGTCTTAACACTGCCGTATCAGGTGATTTTCCCCACAGATACTCCAACTGATTACCATACTTTTCCTGAATCTGAGCCATGATACGCTTAGTCTGAGGACAGATAAAATCCTGTACCTCAAAACAAGCCTTCCGAATCTGGTAGAGAATCTCCAGACAAGCATCACGGACACTTGCAACAAAACTTCCTGTCATACTTTCCATATGAACTTGAGGATAGAGGTCGCCCGTTTCCTGATCAAAGACCTGAAAACTCACATTATCAGCAGTTATGGAGACTGTCATGACAAAGTCACCCTGCAAAATCTGGCAACTATAAGTCCAGACTTCCCCATTTTTTACAAAACCATAGGCACGAGCCTTTTCTTGATTAAACTGATAAGATTTAAAAATTTCAAACATAAGTGAAAACTGCTACCCAAAGCTAGCAGTTCCTTTCTATTTTTTAAAAGACAACCTTGGTTCCGTGCAATTGTGTCACACCTAGCTGGTCGATAAAGGTTTGACGGTTGTCCAAGTCAATTCCCCCACCTGGTAAAATTTCAATTTTACCTTTAGCATGCTCCAAAATTCTGTGATAGTGAGCAAAACGTTTTTCTAAGGAGTCGCCAGACACACCCGCACGAGTCAGGATACGAGTGACACCGGCTTGGCTGAGCCAGTCAATAGCTTCTAACTGGTCTTCTTCGCTCAATTCATCAAAGGCCATATGAAAAACAATTTCCATTCCTTTTGATGCAGCAATTAACTTCTCTAGATTAGCCTTATCCAACTTCTTATCAGCAGTTAAAGCCCCAAATACAACTCCTTGACTGCCAGATTGAGCAGTCAAACGAATGTCTTCTAGCATAATAGCAATTTCTAGGTCATTATAGACAAAGTCGCCACCACGTGGACGAATCATGGTCATGATGGTCGTATCATAGTTAGCTGCCAGTTCAACCGCTACCTTGGTCACTCCATAGCTTGGTGTTGTTCCTCCCACTGCTAGATTGTCACAAAGTTCGATTCGACGAGCTCCAGCCTGCATCGCTTTTTCAAGTAAGGTCACATTTTCAGCACAAAATTCGTAAATCATTTAATTCTCCTTGAGTATTACTTTGAATTTATTATATCATATTGTTGTAAATATGCTTTCAATTTTATCAAGGGAAATAGTTACAAATTTTACTTATTCTTTGTCTGGAATGACCTTGAAGAGATAATAGGTAATAAAGATGGTCAAGGCTCCTAGACCGATTTTGACCGGTAAAAGAGGGGCAAAATAAATAGAAATCCCCATCAAGATGTAGATGGATACGATGATTTTTTTCTTACGTTCACGCGCAATAGACCTAGTCTCGCGAAAATCAGCTACATATGCTTGATAGAGCTTGGTATGATACAACCAATTTTCGAAGCGCTTGGAACTTCTGGAGAAACAAGCAATAGACAACAAAAGAAAAGGCGTTGTCGGCAACAAGGGTAAAACAACCCCAATAATAGCCAAGGCCAGTGATAAAAAACCAATAATTAGATAGATAATACGCATAACTTCTCCTAGTTAATACTCTTCGAAAATCTCTTCAAACCGCGTCAACGTCGCCTTGACGTAGGTATGGTTCCTGACTTCGTCAGTCTTATCTGCAACCTCAAAGCAGTGCTTTGAGCAACCTGCGGCTAGTTTCCTAGTTTGCTCTT
>NZ_JUQO01000223.1 GCF_001074635.1 Streptococcus mitis | reverse complement strand
GAGCAGCCTGCGGCTAGCTTCCTAGTTTGCTCTTTGATTTTCATTGAGTATTAAAATAGGTCATTTTCTTCTGGGAGGAGGATAGTTTCTCTACCGTCCATATCTAAAACCAGTACTTTCGGGGGATAAAGAGGGTCGAAAGGATGGTTAAAGTCAAAATCAATGGCTGTAGGGAGGTGTTGACTTGAAAAGTGGAAGGTAATTTTTCCTTGGTTATTGAGCAATTGAAACTCGAGTTCTTCTTCCAATTCAAAGACATTTTTTAAGAAGTGGTCAATAATATACCAAAAAGAGTCAATGACATCATCGGGCAAGCTGGTAACAATGCCAAAACTAGCAGACCGCATGTGGGTATTGGTAAAAGCCATATTTCTGCCCCCTTTCTTTTCCCTTATCATACAGCAAATAGG
>NZ_JUQO01000222.1 GCF_001074635.1 Streptococcus mitis | reverse complement strand
ACCAAAAGCACAAACGGTAGATAACGGAACAGTGCCAAAGGCAGAAGACAGTGTTGATAAGACCGGCTTACCAGAAGGTACAAGAGTGACATGGAAAGACACACCAGTTGTGAACACACCAGGAGATCATCCAAGTGTAGCCTTAGTCACCTATCCAGACGGAACAGTCGATGAAGTCCCAGTCCCAATCACGGTGAAAGAACAAAAAGATACGTT
>NZ_JUQO01000221.1 GCF_001074635.1 Streptococcus mitis | reverse complement strand
CTCAAAGCACTGCTTTGAGGTTGTAGATAAGACTGACGAAGTCAGCTCAAAACAGTGTTTTGAGGTTGTGGATAGAACTGACGAAGTTAGCTCAAAATACTATTTTGAGGTTGCAGATGTAAGCTGACATGGTTTGAAGAGATTTTCGAAGAGTATTAGTTAAAAACTTGATAAAGGAGAAATAAAGATGGCAGAAATTTATCTAGCAGGTGGTTGTTTTTGGGGCCTAGAGGAATATTTTTCACGAATTTCTGGAGTGCTAACAACCAGTGTTGGCTACGCTAATGGTCAATTCGAAACGACCAATTACCAGTTGCTCAAGGAGACAGACCATGCAGAAACGGTTCAAGTGATTTACGATGAGAAGGCAGTGTCACTCAGAGAGATTTTACTTTATTATTTCCGTGTCATCGACCCTTTATCCATCAATCAGCAAGGGAATGACCGTGGTCGCCAATATCGAACGGGGATTTATTACCAGGATGAAGCAGACTTGCCAGCTATCTACACAGTGGTGCAGGAGCAGGAGCGCATGCTTGGGCGAAAGATTGCAGTAGAGGTGGAGAAACTTCGCCACTATATTTTAGCTGAAGATTACCACCAAGACTATCTTAAGAAGAATCCTTCAGGTTACTGTCATATCGATGTGACCGATGCTGATAAGCCATTGATTGATGCCTCTAACTATGAAAAGCCTAGTCAAGAGGTGTTAAAGGGCAGTTTATCTGAAGAGTCCTATCGTGTTACCCAAGAAGCTGCTACAGAGGCTCCATTTACCAATGCCTATGACCAAACCTTTGAAGAAGGGATTTATGTAGATATTACGACGGGTGAGCCACTCTTTTTTGCCAAGGATAAGTTCGCCTCAGGTTGTGGTTGGCCAAGTTTTAGCCGTCCGATTTCCAAGGAATTGATTCATTATTACAAGGATCTGAGCCATGGAATGGAGCGAATTGAAGTTCGTTCTCGGTCAGGAAATGCTCACTTGGGTCATGTTTTTACAGATGGACCGCGTGAGTTTGGTGGCCTCCGTTACTGTATCAATTCTGCTTCCTTGCGCTTTGTGGCCAAGGATGAGATGGAAGAGGAAGGATATGGCTATCTACTGCCTTACTTAAACAAATAAAACAGAGAGAGTGGGCACTTCCCGCTTTCTTTATTTCCAGAATACGAATAGAAGGGATTTATGAAACACCTATTATCTTACTTTAAACCCTACATCAAGGAATCAATTTTAGCACCCTTGTTCAAGCTACTAGAAGCTGTGTTTGAGCTCTTAGTTCCTATGGTGATTGCTGGGATTGTTGACCAATCCTTGCCCCAGAAAAATCAAGGTCATCTCTGGATGCAGATTGGTTTGCTCCTTATCTTTGCAGTAATTGGTGTTGTAGTGGCCTTAATAGCCCAGTTCTACTCAGCTAAGGCTGCGGTTGGATTTGCCAAAGAATTGACAGGTGACCTCTATCGCCATATTCTTTCCTTGCCCAAGGACAGCAGAGATCGTTTGACCACTTCTAGCTTGGTCACTCGCTTGACTTCGGATACCTACCAGATTCAGACTGGTGTCAATCAATTCCTGCGTCTCTTTTTGCGAGCACCTATTATCGTTTTTGGTGCCATTTTTATGGCTTATCGCATCTCAGCTGAGCTGACTTTCTGGTTCTTGGTCATGGTTGTCATTTTGACCATTGTTATTGTAGGGCTCTCTAGACTGGTTAATCCTCTCTACAGCAGTCTCAGAAAGAAAACGGACCAGTTGGTTCAGGAAACGCGCCAGCAATTACAAGGAATGCGAGTAATTCGTGCTTTTGGTCAAGAAAAACGAGAGTTACAGATTTTTCAAACCCTTAACCAAGTTTATGCGAGACTGCAAGAAAAGACGGGTTTCTGGTCTAGTTTATTAACCCCTCTGACTTATCTAATTGTCAATGGAACTCTCCTCGTTATTATCTGGCAGGGATATATTTCAATTCAAGGAGGCTTACTTAGTCAAGGTGCTCTCATTGCCCTCATCAACTACCTCTTACAGATTTTGGTGGAATTGGTCAAGCTAGCCATGCTGATCAATTCCCTCAACCAGTCCTATATCTCAGCTAAGCGAATTGAGGAAGTCTTTGCCGAAGCTCCAGAAGACATCCATTCAGAATTAGAGAAAAAACAAGTTACCAGCAATCAGGTTTTACAAGTTCAAGAATTGACCTTTACCTATCCTGATGCGGCCCAACCTTCTCTGAGAGATATTTCCTTTGATATGGAGCAAGGGCAAATCCTTGGTATCATTGGGGGAACAGGTTCTGGTAAATCAAGCTTAGTACAACTCATCCTTGGACTTTATCCAGCAGACAAGGGGAGCATTTACCTTTATCGAGATGGATCTAGTCCTCTTAATTTGGAGCAGTGGCGGTCTTGGATTGCCTATGTGCCCCAAAAGGTCGAACTTTTTAAGGGAACTATTCGTTCCAACTTGACTTTAGGTTTAAATCAAGAAGTGACTGACCAGGAACTCTGGCAGGCCTTGGAGATTGCGCAAGCTAAGGATTTTGTTAGTGAAAAGGAAGAACTCTTGGATGCCCTAGTTGAGACAGGAGGGCGAAATTTCTCAGGTGGACAAAAACAAAGGCTGTCTATCGCAAGAGCAGTCTTGCGACAAGCACCATTTCTCATCCTAGATGATGCGACCTCAGCTCTCGACACCATCACAGAGTCCAAGCTCTTGAAAGCTATCCGAGAAAATTTGCCAGACACGAGCTTAATCTTGATTTCTCAACGAACCTCGACTTTACAGATGGCTGACCAGATTCTTCTCTTGGAAAAAGGGGAGCTACTAGCTATCGGCAAGCACGAGGATTTGATGAAATCTAGTCAAGTTTATCGCGAAATCAATGCATCTCAACATGGTAAGGAGGACTAGCATGAGACGACAAACTGCAAATCAAACACTCACACGTTTGGCAAAAGATTTAGCAAGCCATCCCTTCCTCCTTTTCCTAGCTTTTCTAGGAACTATTGCCCAGGTTGGCTTATCAATTTATCTTCCCATCTTGATTGGGAAGGTCATTGACCAAGTCCTGGTGGCTGGTTCTTCACCAGTTTTTTGGCAGATTTTTCTCCAAATGATCTTGGTGGTCATAGGAAATACCCTTGTGCAGTGGGTCAATCCTCTCCTCTATAATCGCCTAATCTTTTCTTATACCAGAGACTTGCGAGAGCGAATCATCCATAAGCTCCATCGGTTACCGATTGCCTTTGTGGATCAGCAAGGTAGTGGGGAGATGGTTAGTCGTGTGACCACGGACATCGAACAGTTGGCAGCTGGCTTGACCATGATTTTTAACCAATTCTTTATTGGCGTCTTAATGATTTTGGTTAGTATTCTAGCCATGCTTCAAATTCACCTCCTCATGACCCTCTTGGTCTTGCTGTTGACGCCACTTTCTATGGTAATTTCACGCTTTATTGCCAAACGCTCCTATCATCTCTTCCAAAAGCAAACAGAGACGCGGGGAATTCAGACTCAGTTGATTGAAGAATCGCTTAGCCAACAGACAATTATCCAGTCCTTCAATGCTCAAGAAGATTTTATCCAAAGACTGCGTGAGGCTAATGACAACTATGCAGGTTATTCGCAGTCAGCTATCTTTTACTCTTCAACGGTTAATCCTTCGACTCGCTTTGTAAATGCGCTTATTTATGCCCTTCTAGCTGGAGTAGGAGCTTATCGTATCATGATGGGGTCCACCTTGACCATTGGACGCTTAGTGACTTTTTTGAACTATGTTCAGCAATACACCAAGCCTTTTAACGATATTTCTTCAGTTCTAGCCGAGTTGCAAAGTGCTCTCGCTTGTGCAGAACGTGTTTATGGAGTCTTAGATAGTCCTGAGGTGGCTGAAACAGGTAAGGAAGTCTTGACCAGTGACCAAGTTAAGGGAGCTATTTCCTTTAAACATGTCTCTTTTGGCTACCATCCTGAAAAGATTTTGATTAAGGATTTATCTATTGATATTCCAGCTGGTAGCAAGGTAGCTATTGTTGGTCCGACAGGTGCCGGAAAATCAACTCTTATCAATCTCCTCATGCGTTTTTATCCCATTAACTCGGGAGATATCTTGCTGGATGGGAAATCCATTTATGACTATACCCGGGCATCATTGAGACAACAGTTTGGTATGGTGCTCCAAGAAACCTGGCTCAAGCAAGGAACCATCCATGACAATATTGCCTTTGGGAATCCTGATGCTAGTCGGGAGCAAGTGATTGCTGCTGCCAAAGCAGCCAATGCAGACTTTTTCATCCAACAGTTGCCGCAGGGTTACGATACCAAGTTGGAAAATGCAGGAGAATCTCTCTCTGTCGGTCAAGCCCAGCTCTTGACCATTGCCCGAGTCTTTCTGGCTATTCCAAAGATTCTCATCTTAGACGAGGCGACTTCCTCCATCGATACACGGACAGAAGTGCTAGTTCAGGATGCATTTGCTAAACTCATGAAGGGGCGCACAAGCTTTATCATTGCTCACCGCTTGTCAACCATTCAGGATGCGGATATGATTCTAGTCTTAGTGGATGGCGATATTGTGGAGCATGGCAATCATCAGGACCTCATGGCTAGAAAAGGCAAGTATTACCAAATGCAGCAAGCTGCCGCTTTTAGCTCTGAATAATCCATTCTCTTTTGAAAGTTTATGGACGAAAAAAGTTGCCTTCGGGTGACTTTTTTGTTACAATAGCTAGAAAAAATCAAGGCCTTAGAAGGAGAAAAACAATGAAAGTCTATCAGCATGTAAATATCGTGACTTGTGATCAAGATTTCCATGTTTATCTGAATGGAATCTTAGCAGTTAAGAATTCTCAAATCGTCTATGTTGGTCAAGAGAAGTCAGAGATTTTAGAGCAAGCTGAGCAGTTTATAGACTATCAGGGAGCCTGGATTATGCCTGGATTGGTCAATTGCCATACCCATTCTGCAATGACAGGTCTGAGAGGAATTCGAGATGATAGCAATCTCCATGAATGGCTCAATGACTATATCTGGCCTGCAGAAGCAGGATTTACTCCCGACATGACTACTAAGGCGGTCAAAGAAGCTCTGACAGAGATGCTCCAGTCAGGAACAACAACCTTTAATGATATGTATAATCCCAATGGTGTGGATATTGAGCAGATTTATCAGGCAGTGAAAGATTCCAAGATGCGTTGTTATTTCTCACCTACCCTCTTTTCTTCTGAGGCGGAGACAACTGATGAGACCATAAGCAGAACACGAGCAATCATTGAAGAAATTATTGGATATAAAAATCCAAATTTCAAGGTTATGGTAGCCCCACATTCTCCCTACAGCTGTGATAGAGACTTGCTGGAAGAAAGCATAGACATGGCAAAAGAGCTTGATCTTCCAATCCATATCCACGTGGCGGAGACCAAGGAGGAGTCAGGCATTATCCTGAAACGATACGGCAAACGCCTCCTCGCATTTCTAGAAGAATTGGGTTACTTAGATCATCCGTCTGTCTTTGCCCACGGGGTCGAATTAAACGAGCGAGAAATTGAACGCTTAGCAACTTCTCACGTGGCTATTGCCCACAATCCTATCAGTAACCTCAAATTGGCATCAGGGATTGCTCCCATCATCCAACTGCAAAAAGCAGGAGTGGCAGTAGGAATTGCGACAGATTCGGTTGCTTCCAATAACAATCTAGATATGTTTGAGGAAGGACGGACAGCCGCTCTCCTACAGAAAATGAAGAGTGGGGATGCCAGCCAATTTCCAATCGAAATAGCCCTCAAGGCACTGACAATCGAAGGGGCTAAGGTCCTAGGAATGGAAAATCAGATAGGAAGTCTGGAAGTAGGTAAACAGGCAGATTTTCTCGTTATTCAACCACAAGGGAAAATTCATCTCCAACCTCAGGAAAATATGCTTTCTCATCTTGTCTATGCTGTTAAATCCAGTGATGTTGATGATGTTTATATCGCTGGAGAACAGGTTGTTAAGCAAGGTCAAGTCCTGACAGTAGAACTTTAGAAGAAAAATAACGAAAAAATTTTAAAAAAAGTTTGCAAAAATCTTGCATTCTTTTTTTGACTATGCTATACTTATATACGGTTTGAAAAAACTGCCTAAGACAGTAGGGGAGCTCGACTCATAAGTATCCTACCGAGGACAAAACGTATCATGTAAAAAGAAGCGTATTGTACTTTCGTGTCTAGGTTTGGGCGCGTTTTTCTTTTGGAAAAATTCCCCAAGCAAAATAATAACGGAGGTGAACACACTAATGAGTGAAGCAATTATTGCTAAAAAAGCGGAACTAGTTGACGTAGTAGCTGAAAAAATGAAAGCTGCTGCATCTATCGTCGTTGTAGACGCTCGTGGTTTGACAGTTGAGCAAGATACAGTTCTTCGTCGTGAGCTTCGTGGAAGCGAAGTTGAGTATAAAGTGATTAAAAACTCAATCTTGCGTCGTGCAGCTGAAAAAGCTGGTCTTGAAGATCTTGCATCTGTATTTGTTGGACCATCTGCAGTAGCATTTTCTAACGAAGATGTTATCGCACCAGCGAAAATCTTGAACGACTTTTCTAAAAACGCTGAAGCACTTGAAATCAAAGGTGGTGCAATCGAAGGCGCTGTCGCATCTAAAGAAGAGATTCTTGCACTTGCAACTCTTCCAAACCGCGAAGGACTTCTTTCTATGCTCCTTTCTGTACTTCAAGCGCCAGTGCGCAACGTTGCTCTTGCAGTCAAAGCGGTTGCAGACAACAAAGAAGACGCAGCTTAATCTTAAGCTACGCAGCGTAGCCTAGCTACGAAAATCTATTATAAATTTAAAACATATTTGGAGGAAATAACAATGGCATTGAACATTGAAAACATTATTGCTGAAATTAAAGAAGCTTCAATCCTTGAATTGAACGACCTTGTAAAAGCTATCGAAGAAGAATTTGGTGTAACTGCAGCTGCTCCTGTAGCTGTTGCTGCAGCTGGTGCTGCTGACGCTGGTGCTGCTAAAGATTCATTCGACGTTGAATTGACATCTGCAGGCGACAAAAAAGTTGGCGTTATCAAAGTTGTACGTGAAATCACAGGTCTTGGTCTTAAAGAAGCTAAAGAACTTGTTGACGGTGCACCAGCACTTGTTAAAGAAGGCGTTGCAACTGCAGAAGCTGAAGAAATCAAAGCTAAATTGGAAGAAGCTGGAGCTTCAGTTACTCTTAAATAAGAGGCATATACCAATTAGAATTCGGAATACTATAGTATCAGCCTTTTAGAATCGTGAACACATTTTAGAAACTGATAAATTAATTTAGTTTCCTACCAAAAACCCTACCAAAAATTAATTTGGCAGGGTTTTTCTTTTTAATAAAATTATTTTGGAGAACAGGGCTCGTTTTAAATGACCAGAAGTAAGCTATGTATAGATTCTAATTATATTAGAATTTCGTATTTCAAATTTTGTAGAAATTTTTAAAAACCCTGACTATCGTTGTCACTATTTTGCAAAACATAAAAAATCAGAGTCAGATTTAGATTTTGCGGAATTTGTCTTTCAAAATCGGGAAAATTCAGATGAATTACAACACCATTTTGATTTTATCTATAGTGTTCAGACTGATGATAATCCAATCCAACCCAAGCTTTAGCTCGTTTTCGTCAGAATGAAATTACAAAAGAAGAAATGCTTGCTGAGTTTAGAAAACCCTATTCTTTTAAACAATTATCCATTCATAACCAATCTTAAAATAAAGAAGGTTTATCAATCAAAAACAGGAGAGGAGTTACAAAAATGGCAGTAGTATCATTGGAAAATGACGTTAAGTCAAGTTTTTAGAGTAACTAACGTAGAATTTTAATCTATTTATTTTAAGCACTTACCTTTTCAAATTGATTAGGTGTAAGATACCCTAAACTTTGATGGATTCGTTTTGAATTATAAAAGGCTTCGATGTACCAGAAAATACTCTGATAGGCTTCTTCAAAGTTCTTATATTTAAATTGATACACCCACTCTCTTTTTAAATGTCCATGCCAAGATTCAAGACTGGCATTATGATAAGGGTATCCCCTTCGACTGAAAGAGTGAGTCATCCCATAATACTTAAGCAACTCTTCATACTCTAGACTCGTATACTGGGTTCCTTGGTCAGAATGAAGAATAACAGCTTCTGGATAGTCTTGTGATTTAATGGCCTTATTTAAAGTTCTTTGCACTAATTCTACAGTCATTCGCTTGCCCAAATCCCAAGCAATGACTTTTTTAGTATAACGATCCATAATGGTTGAGAGATAAGCCCATCCTTGTTGAGTAGGAATATAAGTAATGTCGGTTGACCAAACCTTATTTTTCTTTGTAGGTTCAGTCTGTATGAGATTTTTTCGATTGATGTGATCACTTAGTGAGTATCCAGGCTTAAATTTCTTAATGACTGCAGACTTGAGTTGAAGTTGCTTCATTAGCTTCTGTACCAGTTTTAACCCGACTTTTTCCCCTTGTTTAAGTAGAAGATGATGAATTTTAGGAGCACCATAGATTCCTCGGTTAGCATTGAAGAGTTGAGAAATTTTGAGTGACAGGTATTGTCTCCTTAATTGAGTTTTAGATGGATGTCGGTTAATCCGTTCATAATAACTTGATTCAGGAACATCAAGGAGTTGACAGCTTAGTCTGACATTGAGTGCTAAAGTTTGTATGGTTTGAGCCATATCCGCAGCACTCACTTCTTTTTCTCGGCGAATATGGTCAATACTTTTTTTAAGATGTCTCGTTCTTCCTTAACTTTAGCCAGTTGTCTTTTTAATTCTAGAAAATCAGCTTTAGAGACGGAGCTTTCATTAGATGTAGAGTAGAGGTCTATCCATTTATAAATTGTTGCAGGGGCCACGTCGTATTCTTTAGACAGCTGGGTGACGGATTGACCAGAATGATAGAAGGCGATAAGGGTTTCTTTAAATTCTTTTGAGTAGCGTTTTTGCATGTTTTTGTCCTTTGTCTAAATTATACAATAGTGACTCTAAGATTTAAGGATAACATCAAAATAATATTAAACTATATAGTTCAGAATTATTTCAAGTACTATTAAAAGCCTCCAATTATAAATTGGATGAGCGTATTGCTCAGACTGTTGCAGAAGGCTATGCTCGTAATCTAGATTATTCTAATCCTGAACTGACGCATGTTGGTGTAACTTCTGTTGCTAACAATTTGCTTACAAAAATTAAACAAGAGTATTTTAATGTATAGTATTTTGAAAAGCCACCGAAAAAGGAATTACTCTTTAAGGCAATGTCATTAAGTTAGTGAGCTAACTCTTTAAATAGGAGATAGGATTGAGAAC
>NZ_JUQO01000220.1 GCF_001074635.1 Streptococcus mitis | reverse complement strand
AACTAGGAAACTAGCCGCAGGCTGTACTTGAGTACGACAAGGCGACGTTGACGCGGTTTGAATTTGATTTTCGAAGAGTATTAGTGATTATTCCATTTCAAAAACATCACTTTCTTGCTTGTTTGGTAGAACCAATGAGAGCAAGATTCCGACAACGGCTGGTACTAACCATGGGAGTGATGCCTTGGCAAAAGGAAGAGCGTTGACAAGATTCGCAAGAAACTCAACTTTAAATGAGCTTCCTAGTACGCTTGCAATGGCAATAGCTGTAACAACAGCAATTGTCAACTGCATACCTGGTTTTGAAAGAGCCACAAATTTGTTGACAATGACAATCATAACGATGGCAATGGTGATTGGGTACAAGATAACCAGTACTGGAATTGAGTACTTGATAATCGCATCAAGACCTAAATTGGCAATGGCAAATCCAATCAAAGTAAAGGCTGTCGCATAAACCTTGTAGCTGATTTGTGGGAAGCGTTCATTAAAGAACTCAGCTGTTGACACAATCAAACCAACAGTTGTTGTGAAGCAGGTTACGGTAACCATAGCTGCAAGGAAGAGTTGAGCTGTTGAGCCAAAGATTTCTTGAGTAGCTTGTGACAAGATGTAAACACCTGGTGTTCCACCCTTCATCGCTTCAGCTGGTACTGGGAAATGATTTCCAAGGAAACCTAAACCGATGTAAAGAGCGCTGAAGGCAAGGGCAACAACGATACCAACCACCCAAATAGTTGAAATGTATTCTTTCTTACTTGAAAATCCAAGTTGTTTCAAGGTTTGAACTGCGATTACACTGAAGGCAACTGAGGCAAGAGCATCCAAGGTATTATATCCTTCTAGGAAACCTGTACCAAAGGCAGAAGCTTGATAAGCAGCTGAAGCAGCTTGAGGACTTGTTCCACCGTATTTGAAAGCTCCCAGAACAACCAAGATAACAATCAAAATCGCAAAGACTGGTGTTAAAATACGGCCGATACGGTCTAAGATTTTTGATGGATTAAGCGAAATCAAATAGGCTGCTGCAAAATACAGAACTGTAAAGACAATCAAACCAAGACCTTTATTTGCATCTGACAAAAGAGGGCTAATCCCTACTTCATAAGCTGTTGTAGCTGTACGTGGGATAGCAAAGAATGGACCGATTGACAAGTAAAGAACTGAGAGGTAAAGAGTCGCAAACCAAGGCGCTATCTTTGTTGAAATCTCGTAGATATATCCTTTAGGATTTAGCGTTCCAATAATAAGAGTCAAGACGGCGATACCGACGCCTGAAAAGACAAAACCTGCGATGGCAGGAAGAAAATGTTCTCCAGATAGAGCACCCAGAGAAGGCGGAAAAATCAAGTTCCCCGCACCAAAAAATATTCCAAACAGGAGTAAACCTGTTAAGGCACCTTTTTTAGCCATGAAAATCTCCTTCATATTTATAAAATACTGACCTAGTATACCACGATTAGGAGTCTGAAAAAAGCATCACGAATTAAATATTGAATGTTTTCAAGATTCTTAAAAATGAGAATTATCTAAAAACAAAATCCCCTACCGAGATCACGCCAAGTAGGAGAAAATTCTTATGTTTAGAGTTCTTCAAAGGCAGTCATACCACCTTGAACATTGATAACCTCATAGCCTTGTTCAGCTAAAAATTGACAAGCACGCGCTGATCTCATTCCAGCTTTACAAATGACATAATGCAACTTGTCCTTGTCCAACTGATCATAGCCATCAGCTAATTGACTAAGCGGTAGATTGTGGGCGCCTTCTAAATGAAGAGTTTCAAACTCATCCACTTCTCTCACGTCCACTAGAGAAAGCTGGTCGTTTTGGTAAAGCTGGTAAAATGCGTCAAAGGTAATTTCTTTCATTCTTTTTCTCCTAATACTCTTCGAAAATCTCTTCAAACCACGTCAGCGGCGCCTTACCGTAGGTATGGTTACTGACTTCGTCAGTTCTATCCACAACCTCAAAACTGTGTTTTGAGCTGACTTCGTCAGTTCCATCCACAACCTCAAAGCTGTACTTTGAGCAGCCTGTGGCTAGCTTCCTAGTTTGCTCTTTGATTTTCATTGACTATAAAATGGTTTTAATTCTTTTTTTCAAATCTGGCACTACTTCTGCCTCAAACCAAGGATTTTTGGCCATCCAGATTTGATTTCGCGGTGAGGGGTGAACTAGCGGAAAATAGGTTGGCAAGTAGTTCTGGTAATGTTTTACCCGTTCTGTCACCTTGCCGCTGATTTTCTCCTGTAAATAGTAGGCTTGGGAATATTGCCCAATCAAGAGGGTCAACTGGATATCTGGTAATTCTTTCAAGAGCTGCGGATGCCATTTTTCTGCAAAACCGGTACGAGGTGGAAGATCGCCCGACTTGCCATGCCCTGGAAAGTAGAAATCCATGGGCAGAACTGCGAAATAACCTGAGTTGTAAAAGGTGTCTTCATCCACACCTAGCCACTCCCGCAAGCGGTCACCACTCTTGTCCTTCCAGTAAAGGCCTGCTTCTTGAGTTTTAAGTCCCGGTGCCTGACCGATGATATTGATGCGAGCAGTCTTTGGCGCCGCAAAGAGAGGTTCAATGCCGCGTTCTGTATAGCTGGCATTCTGCGGATCCACCATAATAGCCTGCTTAATTCTTTCGATTTGAGACATCTGTTTTCCCTCCAAAAAGAAGTCCAAGCATAAGATCTCAGACTTCTATCGTTTTATTTGATCAATTCATAGATAGCTTCGGCATAGATTGCTGCTGCGCGGAAGAGATCATCCAAGGCGATAAATTCATTGGCTTGGTGCATAGTATCAATAGAATCTGGGAACATGGCACCGTAGGCAACTCCGCGTTCGAGCAAGCGACCAAAGGTTCCACCACCGATGACTTGCTCGTGACCTTTAAGACCAGTTTGTTTTTCATAAACATTCAACAAGGTTTGCACAAGTGGATCTTCCATTGGCACATAGTGAGGGGTATGACCGTGCTCAGAAAGGCTAACAGAAGCAACTGGCAAGTTTTCAAGGGTTGACTTGATTTGTTCTGGACTTGTTCCTTTTGGATAGCGGATGTTGAGGGCAATGGTATTATCAGCGCTTGTTTCGTCAAAGCGGAAGACACCGGCATTCATAGAAAGGGCACCCATCTTTGCATCCACATGAGCAATCTTGAGATTTTCACCCTCATGGTCGTTCAAGAGAATTTTACCAGCGATGTCAAGGTAGTCTTTGGCTGGACCAGCAAAATCAAACTGGCTAAGGAAGAGGGCTAGGTAAGTCGCACCATTAACACCTGAAGCAGGCATAGCACCGTGGGCTGATTTACCAATGATGGTCACCTTGTATTGGCCAGCTTCTTCTTGAATTTCTCCTCTGAGCTTGTGTTCTGCAACAAAGGCGTCTAGTTTAGCTTGCAAGTCAGCCAAATCACCTGAAACGACTGCTGTTGCTGATTCCGGTACCATGTTTTCACGCAAACCACCTGTGAAGCTGTGAAGACGAGCTGCACCTGCATTTTCACCTGCAAAGTGAAGGTATTCCGTGATATTTCCTTTTTCACCATTGATGATAGGGAATTCAGCATCTGGAGAGAAACCAAAGTCTGGCTTGGCAAGTCCTACGTGCTCAAAGTAGTAGTCCATATCTGCCCAGCCTGATTCTTCATCAGTTCCGACAATGAAGCGAACTTTCTTAGAAGTTGGAAGACCCAATTCTTTGATGATTTTCAAGCCATAGTAACAAGCTGTTGTAGGACCCTTGTCATCAGAAGCTCCACGCGCATAGAGGCGACCATCTTTGATAGTTGGTGTGTATGGATCTGTGTCCCAACCACTACCAGCAGGCACCACGTCCATGTGGGCAAAGATTCCGAGAACTTCTTCTCCGTCACCAAATTCAAAATGTCCTGCGTAGTTGTCAACATTTTTAGTTGGGTAGCCATCGCGGTCTGCGATTTCAAGGAATTTTTCCAAGGCTTTTACTGGACCAGGCCCAAATGGATGCTCAGCATCAACCTTGCTATCATCACGTTCTGAGTTAATTTCCAAAAGGCTAAACAAGTCAGCCAAGAGGTCTTCTTTGCGTTTTTCTACTTCTGCTGTAAAATCAATTGTTGTCATTTCTTTCTTCTTTCTATCTTTTCTCGATGATTTCATCTACTGGCAAGCGGTAACTTGGTTCCAATTTTTCGTCTGTGTATCCCACTGTAATCAAGAGTTCTGGGCGGAAGCGGTCTTCGATTTCCAAAACTTCGTTGACTTTTGATTTGTCAAAACCAAGAATCAGATTTGATCCGATTCCTTGGTCTGTAAGAGCCAGAACCAAGTTCATGGCAACTAAACCTGCATTGAGGGCTAGGTAGTCGCTGACTTGTTGCTCACTGTAACGCGCAAACTCGGCAGGCAAATTTTTCATAAAGTATTGAAGTTGTTCTTCTGAGAAATTGTTAGCACCGCCGACACGGGCAATCTTACGAGCACGTTTAGCCAAATCTGTGTCTGTAAACAAGGCAATAGTTACAGGCGCTGATGATACCTGTTCAAAGTTTGAACCGTAAGCCAATTTTGCTAGTTCGGCATTTTTCTCACGCACCACTACAAATTTCCAAGGCTGGCTGTTGTGGGCGCTTGGTGCCAAGGTTGCAATTTCGATAGCCGTACGCACATCTTTGGGATCAACTGCCTTATCAGTGAACTGCTTGGTCGCATGACGTTTTTTATTTAATTCAAGAAATTTCATAATCGATTTCCTTTTCTAATTCTACTGCTTCCATTTTACCATATTTTGAAAGAGCTTGCAGGGATTTTTCATAGAAATAAACTGGAACAAGGATAAGCAATCGAATGAAGAAAACCATTTAAAGCAGGAATCCCCTCATCCAGTTCCAATTAATTTTCAGCTGCTTAAAGAAACTAGTCCATCTTATATTCTGACTTTATAATCTCCAAGAAATCTTTCACATCTTCTACATACCCATGCTTTTCTATTAAGCTTGCTAATAGTTCCAGATTGTGCCCCTGATAGTTGTCTTCTCTTCGTAGCTCTTCATACATTTCGATAAAGGGAAGTCCCTTGGACTTGGCCAGTTCTAACTCCGCTTCATAATCATAAGCGACTTTACGAAATAGGATATTTACCAATTCCCCATCTTCAACTTCTATCACGGCATACTGGGCACGGTGATTTTTTAACGCCTCCCAATTAAAATAGGGCATGCCAATCGACCCTGGATTGATGATTTGTTGCCCTTGACTGCCGTAACGAAGTAACTGCTTGTGAACATGACCATAGACTGCCACGTCGGTTTCCGCATCTAGCAGTTGGTCAAATTTTTCTGTATCATTCCCAACCAGTAGATCCCCACCATAGTTTTTGTCAGGTAAATTATGTGAGAGAGAAAAACGCAGTCCTTCAACTTCTTTCTTTTCCAGCAATGGTAAGCTTCGTAGCCAGACAATCGTTGCAGGATCCATTCTCTCCATCAAAAACTGGGTCAATCGCATGAGCTGGACTTCCTGTGGGTCTTCTAAGCCATATTGCCCATCTAAAGCCTCAAGGACACAATCATCCCAATTGCCTCGAACACTAGCTGTGATAGGAAGGGCCTTTAGCAGGGCGACCAAGTCATTTGCGCCTGGGCCAGGAAGAAAAATATCTCCCAGAAGCCAGTATTCACTGACTCCTTGATTTTTAGCATCTGCAATCACTGCTTCTAAGGCTGTCGCATTGCCATGAATATCTGATAAAATTGCGATTTTATGGTTCATATTATTACTTTCTAATATTCGTTTACATTAGTATTTCAAGCTATTTGTTTACAGAAATTATGTATCCCTTGTATTTTCTTCAATCATTGTTCTGACTTTCTGGCGTTGTTCATCAGTAAGATCCAATTTGAGTAATTGTTTTTCAATACTAAATTCTGAGGTATTGTATTTCTTATCATACATCTCTAATAATTTATTACGAAGAATTGGCTCGCTGATTAAATGAATTTCTTTTAATAGTTCTTCTTCATTTCCTTTTTGCACTTCTTTCCCATTCAGTCTACTTATCATAGAATCAATCTTTGCTAAAGCAAAATCACCATAAATGTTATCGATCAAATTCTCCTTCATGATTTCTTGGATATTCTTAGCAAACGTATTTTGTAATCTTTTTCCTTCTGAATATCCCGTTTCTTGATTTTTTTCAATCATAATCACATTTCCTGATTTAATATCTGAAAGCATATAAGGGGAATGAGTTGTGAAGATGAGCTGAATTTTTTTCTCCCGTCCCTCAGTTTCTAATATTTCAGAAAAAATTTTTATAAGAATGTTAATTAATCTCCTGGACCATTCTAAATGCATGCCTGTTTCTAATTCATCAACTAGCAGTATAATATCTTCAGCATTTTTTTCATACATAACTAAATACGAATAAACTCGTGAAAATATTTCAATTAAGTTCCCTTCTCCAGTTGACATATGATAATTAGGAGTCTCATTTAACGCATAATCATTATTATATTTTTTATTTGATATATAACAATCATTTACTAATTCTTTCGATTTTGTATACTGAAATAGTATGTCACTAAGTTCCTCAAATAAATATCTTTTATTAGAGTATTTTAACAAAATTGAATTATAATAATCTTCAATTAAAGAACTATTTTCTCGAATTTTTCTAAAAATATCAACTATATTAATTATTGATTTAACATACTCTTTTGCAACTCTCCTAGTTTCATCCTCTGGTTTATTCCTCTCGTTTTTGCCTAATTCTTTTACTATCTCTTCAAGTAAATTTCCGCCTATACCCTCATAATCAGAAACATCCTCTTCTAAATATTTTTTACATTTCGATAATAAAGGTTCAGATAAAAATTTCTTTATTAATTTAACTTCGTCATAGAAAATATTATATATAGACTTATATATTAAAAATCCTATAGCTTTTATCTCCCTCGGAATTGATTTCAAACCATAGGATTCAATCTCTAACGAACAAGATAAATCCGAACTAATAATTTTACGATCGCTTAACCACAAATATGAATGTATAAACCTTGTTAATCCCATTTGATTCAATGTTGTGCGATATCTAAGGAAACCTCTTCCCCTATTTAACAAACTAACGTATAAAATATTTTGAGTCCCATCATAATATCCTGAATCATCCTCAAAACTTCCATCTTGATTTCTGTAAAAAGGAGATTCTCCATATTCTGATAAATTAGTAATAGATAAATTTTGTCGAGAAACCTTAAACCTTACTTTATTTTCGTGCTTTCCAAGTTCAAAAATAAAAAAATATTGATTTCCAAGATCTTGCTCGAATTTATCCGGTGAGTAGCCACTAATTATGTTTAAAACTGTTGTTTTCCCTGTCCCATTTATACCTACTATTGGTGAAATATTATAAATAAATTGTCCATAAAAATTTTCGATATAGTCTGGATTTTTATCAATTTTAAGTTCATTCGTTTCAAAGTTAAAATCAACTTTATATTCGTCAGAAAAATTAAAAACCTCTTCTTTAAAAAGTTCATTATATCTTTTAATCACCAAAGCAATCAATGCCATTACTTTTATCCTATCAATCCTATTTCTCTACCAATATCTGCAACCATCTTCGAGAGTGGTCTTTTCCCATAATTTTCTTTGTCCGTGTAGTGACCTGTTATAAAGCGATTCAACTCAGCTTGACTCAATTCAAAATTTGTTTGATTTAAGATTTTTGACAAACCTTCTCTATAACTATCTGTATATACTTCTTTTTTCCAAATCAATTCATTGACTACATCAATGTGGCTTTGATATAGCTCCTCTATTCCCAAAATACGAATCCCATTTTTAAAGTCTGGATTACAAGAATCAATTTTTATTTCAATCTTATCAGTAGACTTTGGAATGTATGTAAACTTTACATCATCGAATGGAAAACTGCTATCATAAGGACTATGTTTTAAATCCTTATTTAATTTCACATGATTGCAACTATAGCAACTAGGTATTAAATTATAAAATGAAACAGCAAATAGTGGATAGCTGTCTTTTGGAAAAAAATGGTCGAGTTGAGCAGTATTTACTACTTTAGTCTGACCGTTAATTTCTTGTTTGCAACCCAGACATTCTTTTTCAGTCCCATCAATTACCAATAACTCTTGATTACAGTTATTACATTGAAGGAATTTATATGTTGAACTTATATAATTACGATTACAATACGGACATACTGAAATATTCTTTGAGTCAATTATTTTCTTTCTTAGTTCGGAATCAATCTTTTCGTAGGATTTTTTTAGATACTCTGCTAATCTAGGTTCTTTATCTAAGAAATTATGCAAGAATTCTTTAATGTTCTCTAAAAATGAATACTCACCAGTCATTATCTTTAGAAAAGCATCTTTTTCTCTTGCTAGTTTTGGTACATTGCTGGCTACCCAACTATTTAAATCATTTTTAAATTCAGGATAATTTCGAAAATTCATTTTTTTATATAATTCTAAACAAATTTTTTCAACTTCAAACGGATTTGATTTTTCTATAGGTATCATAACTGACTTTCCATTCTATCACAATATACTATTCGCAAAATCTTGATTGTCATGTTAATCAAGATTTTGCTAAGGATTCTGCAATCACTGCTTCTAGCGCCGTCGCATTTCCATGAATATCTGATAAAATTGCGATTTTATGTTTCATTGTGGTTTCCTTCCGTTTGGTAATCTACTCTTTCTTCTGCCACTTGAGGCAAGGTTTCTGTTTCATGCGGGTTCAACTTGTTTTGCACAGCTTCTGCGACTGCTCTTGGTACCCCAACTTCGACAATCTCATCCACACTGGCTTCCTTGATTTTAGTTAGAGATTTGAAATGCTTCATGAGATTTTGCTTGCGTTTAGGTCCCAGCCCTTCAATTCCATCCAATTGGGATGAAAAGGAATTTTTGGAGCGCAGTTGGCGATGGAAAGTGATAGCAAAGCGGTGCACCTCATCCTGAATGCGTTGCAAAAGGAAAAATTCCTGAGAATTGCGAGATAACTCCACCACCTCAAGCGGATCTCCAAAGAGCAATTCATGGGTTTGGTGCTTATCATTCTTTTGCAGACCTGCAATGGGAATATCCAAGCCTAGTTCATCTTGGATGACCTGCTTGGCGATATTGACCTGACCTTGTCCCCCATCAATGACAATCAAATCTGGAGGAGTCAAACCGTCACGCTGTACTCGACCATAGCGCCTGCGAATGACTTCTCTCATACTGGCATAGTCGTCTGGTCCGACGACAGTCTTGATTTTATACTTACGATAATCTTTTTTACTTGGTTTGCCGTTGACAAAGACCACCATGGCTGAAACAGGGCTAGTTCCCATGATATTAGAATTATCGAAGGACTCGATGCGGACTGGGGTCGGTATTTGGAGCAAACGACCTAGATTTTCAATAGCTCCTTGTGTCTTTTCGACAGATTTCTCTAGCAGGTTGAATTTCTGCTCTAGGCTGACTCGAGCATTCTTTATAGCCAGATTGACCAGTTGCTTTTTCTCTCCACGCTGGGGTTTGAGAATCTTGGTATCCGCCAAGACCTTGACTGCTTCTTCATCGATATCTTGCGGAATCAGTACCTCATTGGGTACTAGGTGAGATTTTTCTTGATAAAATTGTCCCACATAGGTTAGAAAGTCCTCATCCGGATCGTTGTAGTATGGAAAGAGATTGACATCGCGCTCAATAAGCTTGCCCTGACGAACAAAGAAAACCTGAACACACATCCATCCCTTGTCCACATAGTAGCCAAAGACATCCCGATTTTGGAGATCCTTAGCCATAACCCGTTGCTTGGTTCGAAGCGTTCCAATGGCCTGAATCAGATCACGGTATTCCGCTGCACGTTCAAATTCCATAGTCTGAGCTGCCGCTGCCATCTTGCCCTTGAGGTCATCGATAATTTTGTCATCCTGCCCTTTTAGGAAATCAGAAACCTCCTGAGCCATAGACTTGAAATAGTCCTCATCTTTCTTACAGATGGTGTGGGCCATACATTGACCGATATGGTAGTAAAAACAGACCTTAGACGGCGGATTGGTACACTTTCTAAAAGGGAAAATCCGATCCAGCAGTCGCTTGATTTCATTGGCTGCCCCCACATCTGGATAAGGTCCAAAATAGAGACCTCCGTCCTTCTTGACCTGTCGGGTAATAATCAAACGAGGGTAGCGCTCACTGGTGATTTTTATAAATGGATAAGACTTATCATCCTTGAGCATGATATTGTACTTAGGCTTGTTTTCCTTGATCAGGTTGATTTCTAGAAGAAGTGCCTCAATATTAGACTCAGTAACGATAAATTCAAAATCCACAATTTCAGACACCAGAGCCTCTGTCTTAGTATCATGACTTCCACGGAAATAAGACCTCACGCGGTTACGCAGATTTTTAGCCTTTCCTACATAGATAATGGTGCCGTTTTTATCCTTGTGAATGTAGCAACCAGGGCTGGTAGGCAAGAGCTCTAGTTTTGATTTAATCAAGTTGTTCATAATTCCATTATAGCAAAAAAGTAGGGAAAGATAGTCCCCTACTCATTGGTCTCATATAATTTTCGAAGTCTTTCAACATCCTCTTCCTGGATACCATAAAAGGAACCTGCAGGTTGCATGACAGACTTCTCATCTGTATGGTCCAAGCCAATTGCATGCCCCAACTCATGTTCTGCCGTATGGACAATACGCTCAAAGGAATAGCCATAGTTAGGATTGGACAAATAATAATGATTCAACCGCACCGTTACAGACAAGAATTGCCCCGTCAAGAGATTGGTCTGACTTTCCGCCTCTCCTGCCACAGGAGTACCTCCGTCATTCATCTCCGTAGCCATAATATCTGCCTTGCCGGCCTCAGTCACAATTTCAAAGTTAAAAGCACCAGTTTGATTCCAATTCTGGATTGCTTCTAAATAAGCTTCTTGAAAGCGTGAATCCATCTGGGGATCCAAGTAAATACGAGCAGAAGCCTGTGGCCACCTTCCTTCAGAATGCTGGTGGCTATCTGTCTGGTTCAACTTAGGCAGTTGCCCTGTTCTTTCCCATTGGTCGATACTTTGTTGACCAATCTTGACTGACCGCTCTGCCTGCTTCAACGCTCCTTGAAAATCCCCGTTCAGATACCAGAGAAATCCAAAAGCAAGAGTGCATAAAAGCAAAACAATCCAAACCAAGCGCCAAAACAAACGCCACACAAAAGAAAAGAAAGCCCCTATCAAACGAAAAAGCCAGCGCATGTCCCTCCACCTTTCTAGCAAATAAAAATTATTTTACTAAAACAAGCTGAAAGAAAGCTAAATACTGACTTTTTCATCTTAACGTCCTAATATTTTTTTGAATAACTGGATAGCTTTGTATTTTAAAGGCGATGGATGATAACGGAAAGTACCCGCTTTGCGTACAATATAGCCATTAAAATTTTGTTTAAAACGCAAAACACCATCACTACCATCAAAAATCCCTTGAATCCCTAGGAAGTTGTATTGATGGATATTTCGTTGCATTGTCTGCTTCATCGCATGATATTGAAGTAAAAATGGAGCTGAAAGCTTCTGATACTCTGCGTACGACCCCCCAAACAAGTAGGTTGCCTCTGTATTTGTGTAGATTATTAAAGCACAAGCCAGAGCAACATTGCCAGACTCACTATCCAAACTAGTTAGAAAATCTTTTTTCTTTTGCAAGGCTTGGTATTGCTGGTGAAATTGTTTCGACTTCTTGTCAAGACTAGCCATCTTCACATTTAAAGCATCTATAGACTGTTGCGGATTGACTTCAGCAATTAGGAAATCCGCCTTATCTCCAAACATATCATACAATTTCATGTAATAATCTAAATTCTTATCCTCAAAACCTTGTCTTTTACCTGTTTCTTCGATAATTTTTTTGAATATTGGAATTTCTTCCCGTTCTGCATTTCGAACAAGAAGATTAAAATCAAAAGCTGATTGAATGTTGCGAATACTATTTTTATTAAAGGATTTCAATAAGGAAACAGCATCATAATCTTGCAAATCTTTGATGTAATGCCAGCTGACTTCTCCATTAGGATAACCTCTTGTCAATCCATCAAATTGATAACCTAAATCAGTTAAACCTTGAATGATACTTTTTTTCTCAGCATCTATCGGATTACCTTGGCTATCAAAAGTTTGATAAGTTTCATAAGGTTTTACAAGCAACTCTAATACACCATTTTGCTTGGCATATTCTTTTAACTTCGCATAAAAAACTGGAAGAGCATCTTGTTGGGTATAAATCGGCCCCGAATTGAGCTCCATATGCAGACCACCCAGCATGGGCAAGCTATAAACCAGAGCTGCAACTTGAATTTCTCCTTCTTGTTTCAAAGCTAGATAAACAATTCGAGCTCCTCTTTTTTCTAACAAGTCCCCCATCTGGACCGATTGCATAAAGGAACGAGAAGAAACCTGATCAGAATAAGCCTGAAACTCTTCTTTCGTGAGTGTAATTAGTGCCATATACTTACTTTCTATGTTTTTTTCTTAATGTTTTACGGAAATCAAGAGCAAGTCTTAACAGAGGATAGAGAGGATGGGTAGGCATTGTAAATTCACCCAAGTATTCTTCGATCGTTGGATTAAAATTAGCTTTAAAACGATAGAGTCCACCATCTAAAGCATTCTCGACGCCTCCTAAATTTTGCCATAAAATGCCACGTTCAAAGGAATATCGAGCTGTCTCATACCAGGTCAAAATAGGAGCTTTATAACGTCTAAAATCTTCATCCATTCCTGCGTATAGATTGACAGAAGTTTGTCCGAATTCTAAAGTCAAGGTAGCCGCTAAGGGAACTCTTGCTTGACCTGCATCCATATATTCCTGCAGGAAAGTCAATTCCTCTAACAAACGTTCTTTTTCCTTCTTCTGCGCTTCTACTTTTGAAGTGCGAGTCGACTCAGTAAAGGTCTCTTCCAAGGCTCTGTTTTTCGCTAACTGTTCTTCTAATTCTTGCGAACGTTTAGAGACATCCAAGGTTGCCAAGGTGATGTAGGCCTTGTCCTTAAAATTATCTAACAACTTTTTATAATAGGCTTCATTCCTCAAATGAATCTCTTTCCGCTTCTCTGTTTTTTTCATCAAAAAGGAAAAAGACTCCAATAATTCAGTTCCACCAAATTGAATCTCTACCCCCTTATTCCGTGCTGTTCGAATAGCCTGTTTTGTTGACTTGGAAAGTTTATCCTCTTTAAAATTTTCCTTGTATATTTTCGCCTGAATACGAGGCTGAATGGTGTCTCCCATTTCCTCTGTTCTTCCTGACCACCTTACTCCCATTTGTTGCAAACTATCAATAATAGCCAGATTTTCAGGAAATTCTGTTTTTTCCTGATTAACTAAACTTTGAGACAGGCAAATACTTGGGTCAAAAGTCACAAAAATAGCTCTCTTACTGCGAGCATAAGACTTAATGGACTGAATGACAAAACTCAAGAGTTCCGTATCCCCATAATCCAATATAGGCCCTCTTGGGATATAAAACATTTTATAGCCTAGCGGAAGAGTTCTAATCAAAATACTAGCTGTCGCCAGTAATTTTTCTTCCCTGTAGACACCAAACTTCTCATGTTGCCAATCAGACTTCACTTCTTCCCAAGCACTACTTTGTAATACATTGGCTAATTCATGTTCTTTGACAAACTGATCATATTCTAATGCGGGAATGCCAATTTGATAACGGTACATTTCCTACTCTCTTTCCTCCAGTATCTTATTACTATTCTACTACTTTCGTTTGAAAAGTCTAGTGAAAACATATTTTATTTTAGTTCTACTCTCCTATGCTGAAGTTCAAACTAAGTCAATCTCTCTTCTAATTTGAAATCAATTGGTAGGGTTACTAAAAAACGTTCCAATTGTTTTTCCCAATAATACCACTCGTGAGTTCCAGCACTATGGCTATAGGTCACATCAAAACCTAGTTTTTTGAGATTTTTCACTGCTAGATTATTGGCTTCATACAAGAAATCCTGCTCTCCACACCAAGCCCACAGCTTGGTCTTTTTATCCGATTTTTTAGCCAGACTTTCAAGCGAATAGGGACTAGTTGTCCAATCTTTAATCTCTCCAAAAACACCTCTCCAGTAAGCTGGTGTCCCCAGATTTTGGCTTTCAGGAGAAAAATCTTGAAAACTAAGAGCGCCTGAAAAGCTAGCTGCACGAGAGAAACGATTTGTAGCAAGAGCCAGTTTAAAACAGCCGTAACCTCCCATAGAGAGACCAGCGATAAAGGTCTTTTCACGCTTGCTAGTCATATTAGGGAAGAAGCGTTTTAAAACCTCTGGCAATTCCTCTGCCAGAGCTGTGTAATAATCAAAACCATACTGAGTATCAGTGTACCAACCATTGCTAGTATTGGGCATAACGACAATGAGATTAGTCCCCCGAAGTAAGCGTTCTACATTAGTCCGCTTGAGCCAACTATTATGATTACCAGACATCCCGTGCAAGAGGTACAAGACGGGAATATCTTTACACTCTGGTTCTTCTACTCGATTGGCATCAGGGTAGAGGACATTCACTCCCCACTCCATATCCAAGACTTGTGAGTAATACTCAATTTTCATTACTGCCATAATTTTTCCTCTATTTTTCTATAAGAAAAAGCCAGAACTCGGCTTTCTCTCTGTTTATTTCAAAGATTATTTCGCTTCCATGACTACTGGTAAAATAGCTGGACGACGCTTAGTCTGGTCAAAGAGATACTTGGTCAGGTTATCACGAACCTTCCCTTTAAGGTCTGCCCAGTCAAAGTCATCTCCTTGAAGATAGTCTTCTACCGTCTGGTTAATCAATTCTGAACTTTCACGGAGAATATCACGACTCTTCTTGAGATAAACAAATCCACGCGTGTGAACACGGGCCTTGGCCACAATTTTCTTCTCACGACGGTTAACGGTGATTGCTACGATGAAAATACCGTCCTCTGACAAGACCTTACGGTCACGAAGAACCACATTACCAACATCACCAATGGCATTCCCGTCAATCAAGACATCGCCTGCCGAAACTGCGCCAGCTGGGACAAAGTCCCCATTCTCATAAGCCATGCTGGTTCCCTTTTTAGGGATGAAAATGCGTTCTGGCAACATCCCAACTGCCATAGCAGCCTTAGCGTGGGCATCCAACTCGCGGTATTCCCCTTGAATTGGGAAGAGATACTTAGGTTGCAAGAGATTAATCATCAACTGCAAGTCACGCGCATTCCCATGTCCTGACACACGCAAGCTTTGGGTAATCAATTTGACAACTCCACCAGCTTGGTAAATCATGTTTTCCACACGCGCCACGACCGCTTCCTTGGCGATAGACGGAGTCGTTACAATATAGACTAGGTCACCGTCCTTGATTTCCACATAACGGTGGCGACCAATCGACATCTTGCGAAGACCGTTGATAGGCTCACCCATACGACCTGTCTCAAGGATAATCAACTCATGGTCCTCAAAACGAGACATATCTTTTGGTTTAATCAAAAGACTTTCGTTAGCTAGAGACAATTTCTTGAGGCGAATAGCAGTACGGACGATATTTTCAATATCAAATCCTGTCAAGACCACACGACGACCTGTTGCATCCGCAGCGTCAAACACCTGCTGAATACGAGATAGGTTGCTAGCTACCGCCGCAACAATGATACGACCATCCCAGTCCGAAATTGTTTGAGTGATCTCGTCCCCAACTTCACTTTCGCTAGCCACTTGGATATTGCTATCTGCATTGGCTGAATCGCTGAGCAGAGCTAGAACTCCGTCACGACCGATTTCTGCCAAACGAGCGAAGTCTGTCGCATAAGATTCACTAGCTGTCTGGTCAAATTTGAAGTCACCTGTGTAAACGATACTACCTTCAGCTGTCTTCAAGACAACACCCAGACTTTCTGGGATAGAGTGGGTCGTACGGAAGAAGGACACCACAGTTCCTCCAAAATCAATCTCCGTATCCTCATCGATAACATGAAAATCATTGAATTTCTTAACTGTGTCATTTCCTTTGACAAAGAGTTTGGCCAACTCAATGGTCAACTCAGAGCCAAATACAGGTACCTTGGCTTCAGCCAAGAGATAAGGCAGAGCACCAATGGCATCTGCATGGCCGTGAGTCAAGAAGACCCCAGCGATACGATCGCTATTTTCAAAAAGGTAGTCCATATTTGGAATAACTACGTCCACCCCTAGTTGTTCATTTTCAGGGTATTTCAGACCTGCATCCAAAACGAAAATAGATCCATCGATTTCAGCGATATACATATTTTTCCCGTTTTCACGTACACCACCAAGTGTTGTTAAACTGATATTACTCATTTTTCCTCCGAAAGCTTTGTTTATCTTGATTATAGGGTTACTTGCCCTTTTATTCTAAAAGCACTATTACTTTTAGCCGAATCTTTTCCAACCATTATACCATTTTTTTGATGATTTTCAAAATGAAGATTTGTTTTTAAAAAAGAGCTGGTTTCCCAACTCTTTCCTATCTGCTATTCTCTTTCCATTAAAAAGTCATAAATTTCTTGCACGGTACCCAGCGCCATCATTTCTTGGTCTTTGACGGTTTGTTTGAGATTTTGGTAAATCTGACTTTCTCCGATCTCTCGCTTCGGTGCCTCTTTATTCACTGTCATGACACCATCTTTGATGGTCACAAAGCCTAGTTCTTCAAATACTTGAATCATCTTGACCAGCAAGATTTGTTGGATATTAAGATAAGCTGCCAAATCCTTGAGCTTGTAGCGAATATCAAACTCTGGGAACTGGTAAATGGTCTTGTACAATTTGGCAAACTGCTCTCTAGTCCCATAACCTGTTAGATAGTAGGCCTTGTCAATATCATTTTTGAAATAGACAGCAGAAAAATTCTGTTCCTGAAAAATGGTCTTCAGCCGAGTAATATTCTCAGGAATGGTTTTCACGACAATAGCTTCACTAGCCGCCAGATTTGGCACTTCTCCAGCAAAATCCAAGACTGGAACCCCTTCTGGCAAGGCTGCATTCTTCCCACGGATGTTAAAGAGTTGAACACCCTCCACACGCGCATCCACCATCATCAACTGGAGGGCAGTTTGGCCATTCCATTGGTTGACAGACAATTTGACTGCCAACTCTAGATTCTTGGTTTGAGCAAACTCTGTTGCCCATCTGCCTTGTCCAAAGGCTACCACTTCAAAACTCGCCTCACCCTTGGAAATTTTCAGCTTGAGATGGGCGTTGCCTGCTCCCATAGTACGGGCACTTTCGACCTGAAAATCCTTGATATAAAAGACAGGTTTCTGATTATCCATTCCAAAAGGTGCCAAACGTTCAAAACTTTTGACCGTTTCCAAGCTAAGTGTCTCCAAATCCAGTTCTTCATCTAGATTTAACTTGTTCTTGCCAGCAGCATCTGCACCTTTTTCACGGACATAGTCTTCCAAGACTTGAGATAAATCTGAGAGTTTCTCCACTTCCAGCGTCATGCCAGCTGCACCAGCATGGCCACCAAAGGCGATAAAAAGATCTCGATGAGGATCCAGAGCCTCAAAAATATCGACCGCTTCCACACTACGAGCACTACCCTTGGCACGACCGTCTTCTATATTAAGAACGATGACTGTCCGCCCTAGTTCTTCCAGCAAACGACCAGCCACGATTCCTAGAACCCCAGGATTCCAACCTTCCTTGGCCAAGACTTGAACCTTCTTCTCAGGGTCCACCATGGTCTTAGCTTCTTCATAGATAGACTGGACGATTTCCTTGCGCTCTTCGTTTTTCTGATGAATCATGAGAGCAATCTCATGCGCTTCCTCATCATCAAAGCCAGTCAACAAATCAATGGCAGGATTGGGATCATCCAAGCGGCCCAAGGCATTCAAACGAGGGGCAATCTGGAAACCAACTGTCTCTTCTGTCACTTCATTGGCAGCAATCCCAGCCATATCCATCATTTCTTGTAGACCAATGCGCTGAGTGTGTCCCAACATTTCCAACCCATACTGAACCAAGATACGGTTCTCATCTGTCAAACTAACCATATCAGCAATGGTACCAATAGCAACCAAATCCAGTAGTTCCACTTGCACTTCTTCTAAAAGGGCACAAGCCAGCTTGAAGGCCACTCCACAACCAGCTAAATATTTGAAAGGATAGTCCGCATCTGGATGTTCAGGATGGACAATAGCATAGGCATCTGGTAAGGTTTCAGGCATGGAATGGTGATCTGTGACAATGACATCCACTCCCATAGACTGGGCCAGTTCAATGGCCTCATGACCAGCAACCCCATTATCCACCGTCACAATCAAGGAAATTCCTTCTTGCTCGATAAAGTATTTATAAACACTAGCATTTGGACCATAGCCATCAGTAAAACGATTGGGCAAGTAAACACGGCACTCAGCGCCAAGCTGTTCCAAACTTTCCTTCACAATAGAAGCCGAAGTCATTCCATCCGCATCGTAATCTCCATAAATGAGAATATTTTCCCCTTCTTCAATGGCCTGACGAATCCGTTCCACTGCCTTATCCATATCATGGAGTAGATAAGGATCGTGCAAGTCCTCCAAGGAAGGTTCTAAAAACTTCTTCAGACTTTCTTGACCTTGAATCCCTCTCTCAAACAATAACCGAGCCACCTCAGGACCCAGTCCAGCCTTCTTGGCTATCTTTGTAAAATCCGCATCTTCTACCTGCGGGGCAAACTGCCATTCATAAGTAGGTGTTATCAAAAAGACATCCACTCTTTCTAAGAATTCTATTGCTTCATTATAACATGATTTAGACGTTTTCTCTATCCAGATTGCTTTTTTATAAAATTTTAGTGAATTTTTTCAGATATGATTTGACAAGGCAATTCTTTTGGTGTAGAATCGTGTTATAAAATCTAACACAAAGGAGATTCCTTATGGCTTTAGTAGAATTTGAACACGTCGAAAAATATTACGGAGATTACCATGCACTCCGTGACATCAATCTCCGTTTTGAAAAAGGACAAGTCGTTGTCCTACTCGGACCATCTGGTTCTGGGAAATCCACTCTGATTCGCACAATCAATGGTCTAGAGGCTGTTGACAAGGGAAGTCTTCTAGTCAATGGTCACCAAGTTGCTGGTGCCAGTCAGAAAGATTTGGTACCTCTTCGCAAGGAAGTCGGCATGGTTTTCCAGCATTTTAACCTCTATCCGCATAAAACGGTGTTAGAAAACGTAACACTTGCACCCATAAAAGTTCTAGGAATTGATAAAAAAGAAGCTGAAAAAACAGCCCAAAAATATCTGGAATTTGTAAATATGTGGGACAAGAAAGATTCTTATCCAGCCATGCTGTCTGGTGGACAAAAACAACGAATCGCCATTGCTCGTGGACTCGCTATGCATCCTGAACTCCTCCTCTTCGATGAACCAACATCTGCCCTTGACCCTGAAACCATCGGTGATGTTCTGGCAGTTATGCAAAAATTGGCCCACGAGGGTATGAATATGATTGTCGTTACCCATGAAATGGGCTTTGCCCGTGAAGTTGCCGACCGCATCATCTTTATGGCTGACGGAGAAGTTTTAGTGGATACGACAGATGTTGATGACTTTTTCGACAATCCAAGCGAACCTCGTGCTCAACAATTCCTCAGCAAAATCATCAACCACGAAAGTGACAAAGTCAAATAAGGAGGCGCCTATGAAAAAGAAATTCTTTCTATCCGCATTATTGATTAGCCTTTTCGGCCTTGCTGCTGCAAAACCAGTCCAGGCTGATACCAGCGTCGCAGATATTCAAAAAAGAGGCGAACTGGTTGTCGGTGTCAAACAAGACGTTCCCAATTTTGGCTACAAGGATCCTAAGACAGGAACCTATTCTGGTATCGAAACTGACTTGGCAAAAATGGTAGCTGATGAGCTCAAGGTCAAGGTTCGCTATGTGCCTGTTACCGCACAAACCCGTGGACCCCTTCTAGACAATGAACAGGTCGATATGGATATCGCAACCTTTACCATCACAGACGAACGAAAAAAACTCTACAACTTTACCAGTCCCTACTACACAGACGCTTCTGGATTTTTGGTCAATAAATCTGCCAAAATCAAAAAGATTGAGGACCTAAACGGCAAAACCATCGGAGTTGCCCAAGGTTCCATCACCCAACGCCTGATTACTGAACTGGGTAAAAAGAAAGGTCTGAAGTTTAAATTCGTCGAACTTGGTTCCTACCCAGAATTGATTACTTCTCTACACGCTCATCGTATCGATGCCTTTTCCGTTGACCGCTCTATTCTGTCTGGCTACATCAGCAAGCGCACAGTACTACTAGATGATAGTTTCAAGCCATCTGACTACGGTATCGTTACCAAGAAATCAAATACAGAGCTCAACGACTATCTCGATAACTTGGTTACTAAATGGAACAAGGATGGTAGTTTGCAGAAACTTTATGACCGTTACAAGCTCAAACCATCTAGCCATACCGCAGATTAAGGAGGACACCCTATGACAGATTTATCATCTTGGACAGCCTATTTTCAGGATTTTGGACAATTTTTCAATGGTTTCCTCTTCACTCTTGCCCTAGCGATTGGATCCTTTATCCTCGCCATGGTTTTAGGCATCTTCTTTGGAGCCATGTCAACCAGCAAACGTCTAAGTTTGCGCATTTTAGCTCGCATCTTTGTGGAGTTTTACCAAAACACTCCCCTCTTGGTGCAGTTTGTTATCGTTTTTTATGGCCTACCTCTTATCAGTGACCACACCATCATGATTCCGATTTATTGGACGGCTGTTCTCTGCGTGGGACTCTATCACGGCGCCTATATCGCCGAGGTAATTCGCTCAGGCATTCAGTCTATTCCTAGCGGTCAGATGGAGGCCGCCTTGTCGCAAGGGTTTACCTATATCAGTGCCATGCGCTTGATTATCTTGCCTCAAGCCTTCCGTATCATCCTCCCTCCTTTGACCAACCAAATCGTCAACCTCATCAAGAACACCTCTACAGTCGCTATCATCTCTGGTGTAGACTTGATGTTTGTGACCAAGTCTTGGTCGGCTCTTAACGGAAACTACATTCCAGCCTTTTTAGGCGCTGCCCTGCTCTACTTCTCTCTTTGCTTCCCTGTTGCCCAATTTGGTCGCAAGATGGAGCAAGCCAACAAAAAAGCCTATTCACTTTAGGAGGTTACTATGGAATCTATTTTAGAAGTTTTGACCCCAGATAACCTAATCTTTATCTTTAAAGGATTTGGCTTGACCCTCTATATTTCTCTGATTGCCATTGTCCTCTCTACCCTTATCGGAACGGTGCTAGCCGTCATGAGAAATGGCAAAAATCCTATCTTGCGCATCATCTCCAGCATTTACATCGAGTTTGTGCGCAACGTTCCCAACCTCCTCTGGATTTTCACCATCTTTTTGGTGTTTAAGATGAAGTCCACACCAGCTGGTATTACTGCCTTTACCCTTTTTACCTCAGCAGCCTTGGCTGAGATTATCCGTGGTGGCCTAAATGCCGTAGACAAGGGACAATACGAAGCAGGAATGTCTCAGGGATTTACTTCTGCGCAAATCCTCTACTACATTATTCTCCCACAAGCGATCCGTAAAATGCTGCCAGCCATCATTTCTCAGTTTGTAACCGTAATTAAGGATACCAGCCTCCTCTACTCTGTTATCGCCCTACAAGAACTCTTTGGAGCTAGCCAAATTCTCATGGGCCGTTATTTCGAACCAGAGCAAGTGTTTAGTCTTTATATCCTGATTGCCCTCATCTACTTCAGCTTTAACCTAGCCATTTCTAGCCTATCTCATATGCTAGCCAAACGTTGGCAACAAGCTGCAGAATAAACAGCCACTCTCCAGTTCAATTGGAGAGTTTTTTCTACGCAATCTCAAAAAAACACTGCCAGATTTCTAGCAGCGTTTTGAGTTTTATTTATCTTAGTAAACTGTTTTTTCAGTTTCTACATCGAAGAAGTGTGCTTTGTTCAAGTCAAATCCAAGTTCAACTGTTGCACCTGTTTGCAAGTAGTCACGAGCATCAACTTTGGCAACAAATTCATCTTTACCAACTTGACAGTAAAGGTGAGATTCTGAACCAAGCAATTCTGATACTGAGATAGTAGCTTTAACAACTGATTCTGGGAATGTTTCAAGGAAAGCAGGTTCTGCATTCACGTCTTCTGGACGGATACCGAAGATCAATTCTTTACCTTCGTAGCCTTTTTCACGAAGAACTTTCAATGCTCCTTCTGGAACTTTCAAACGGAAACCGTCAGAAACAATTTCGCTACCAACCAATTTCACGTTGATGAAGTTCATAGCTGGGCTTCCGATGAATCCTGCTACGAATTTGTTAACTGGGTTTTTGTAAACTTCTTGAGGAGTACCGATTTGTTCTACACGTCCGATAGTACCTGTACCAGCAGGGTTCTTAGTTGCTGACATGATAACGATACGGTCTGCAAGTGTCATCGCTTCTGTTTGGTCGTGAGTTACGTAGATAGTTGTAGCTCCAATACGACGGTGGATTTTAGCGATTTCAGCACGCATTGATACACGAAGTTTTGCATCCAAGTTTGACAAAGGTTCGTCCATCAAGAATACTTTTGCATCACGGACAATGGCACGACCCATGGCAACACGTTGACGTTGACCACCTGAAAGGTCAGCTGGTTTACGTTCCAAGAATTCTTTCAATCCAAGGATTTCAGCTGCTTCTTGCACACGTTTGTCGATGTCTTCTTTGCTGTATTTACGCAATTTCAAACCGAAAGCCATATTATCGTATACAGTCATGTGTGGGTAAAGAGCGTAGTTTTGGAATACCATGGCGATGTCACGGTCTTTTGGAGCTACGTCGTTGACAACCACGCCATCGATAGATGCAGTACCTTCTGTGATGTCTTCAAGACCAGCAATCATACGAAGAGTTGTTGATTTACCACATCCTGAAGGACCTACGAAAACGATAAACTCTTTGTCTTTGATGTCCAAGTTGAAGTCTTCAACTGAGTAGTGTTCGCTGTTTGGATATTTTTTGTAAATATTTTTAAGATTTAATTCTACCATGAGGTGAACTCCTTTTGTATTTTGATAATTTTATTATAGATGAAAACGCTTTATTTTTCTATGGCAAAGTGACCAAAAAAATAAAAAAGTTCTGTGCAACTTGCACAAAACTTTAGAGAATATCTGGTAAAATCAATTGATAACACAGGGTCAGGTCGGTCAACTCCTTCAACTGAAGCCCAGTCAATTCTTCCCATTTGTCAATCTTGTATTGGAGAGAATTGCGGTGCAGATAGAGTTGCTGGGCTGTTTTAGTGAGAACAGCACTATTTTCCCAAAGAGAGAGAATGATTTCCTGAATCTGATCTTGATCCAAAATCATCTGGTGCAGGCATTCCTTAATTGCCTTCAAGTCCACGAGTCTTTCTCCCATACTCCAAAGATAGAGCTGAGAAAAAGTATGAACACCTTGGTGACCCTGACGCCACCAAGTCTTGAACAAATCGCGCTCAGCTTTGATTAAGTCTGATAGGGCTTGATGGCCTGTCTGAGACCAAACCTGGCCCAACATGATTGACAGACGAAGGCCAAAGTCATACTCAACCGCTTCAATCGTATCACTTAAAATAGCTCGTACAGAGGTGTATTTATCTTGTTGAAGTATGAAAACATAATCCTGAGCTCCGACCTGTAGCACTGTCTGGCAGTTAGGAAAAAGAGTCCGCATCATATCCAGCCAAGAAGCTAGATTTTCCTGCTGAAAATAGGAAAGATGACAGTAAACCAGCTGAATCTTTTTAAAAGCTTGTGGTGCCTGTCCCTTCCCCTCAATCAGATAAGAATACCAAGGATTGAGCGAACGAGCCTGCTCCTGCTGGGTCAAAAGAGCAACCAACTGCTTTTCACGCTCGCTGAGCCCAGCTACCTCCAGCAAAATCCACTGCTGAGAAGCTAAAGGGAGAGTAAGATAGCCTTCTTTCTCTACTGGTTGGTCTGAAATCTGAGCTTCAGGAAACCAGTCTTGTAGTTCTTTTGCCATCATGTCCTAGCCCTCCACTTTTTGGATGCACCACGAAATCAAGCTCTCAAGACGTTCTAGATTATCAGTCATATGGAGATAGCCCATGACGGCTTCAAAACCTGTGGACATACGGTAAGTCACCACATCAGCATTTTTGGCCTTGGTGTGACTATTGGTATTGCGACCACGTTTATAGATTTCTTCTTCTTTTTCCGTTAGGACTTGCTCCTCCAACATAAGGGAAATCAGGCGAGCCTGAGCTTTGGCTGAGACATACTTGGTCGCTTCTTGATGGAGTTTATTGGGTTTGGTCATGCCTTTAAGAATGAGGTGACGACGAATATACATAGAATACACCGCGTCCCCCTCAAAAGCTAACGCAATCCCGTTAATGAGATTGACATCAATCACGTGTCCACCTCACTCCATCTTTGGTGTCAAGGAGCTTAATTCCTTGAGCAGCCAATTGGTCACGGATTTGGTCTGCTGTCGCGAAGTCACGATTGGCACGCGCCTCTTGTCGTTTTTGAATCAAGGCTTCGATTTCTGCATCCAAAACTTCCTCAACAAAGACAATTCCAAAGACTTCTAACATATCCGCAAGAGCTTGCTTGACACTTGCATCATAATTGCCAGAGTTAATCCACTTGGCCATTTCAAAGATGACTGTGATACCGTTAGCAGCGTTAAAATCTTCATCCATTGCAGACACAAACTTATCTTTAAAGGCCTGTAACTCTTGAATATCTACAGTCCCAGAAAATGGTTGCTCGTAGGTGTTCTTTAGATACTTGAGATTAGTCTCAGCATCGCGCACTGCCTTTTCTGTAAAGTTGATAGGCTTACGGTAGTGTTGAGTCGCAAAGAAGAAACGAAGCACCTGGCCATCAATGGTTTTAAGGGCATCATGGACTGTGATAAAGTTGCCCAAGGACTTAGACATCTTGACATTGTCGATATTGACAAAGCCATTGTGCATCCAATAATTGGCAAAGGTCTTACCAGTTTTGGCTTCTGACTGGGCAATTTCATTAGTATGGTGAGGAAACTCTAGGTCGGCTCCACCACCGTGAATATCAATGGTATCACCTAAAATCTCTGTCGACATGACTGAACACTCGATATGCCAGCCCGGACGACCAGGTCCCCAAGGGCTATCCCAAGAAATCTCGCCTGGTTTGGCAGATTTCCAGAGGGCAAAGTCTACAGGATTTTCCTTACGAGCCGTTTCTTCATCGGTACGACCTGAAGCACCTAACTCCAAATCTTCCAAGGTTTTATTGGCCAACTTGGCATAGTTGTGAGATTTTTCTACACGGAAGTAGACATCCCCTTGACTCTCGTAGGCAAAGCCTTTTTCAATCAAGTCTTCCACGAAACGGATAATATCCGCCATAAACTCCACTACACGAGGATGGCGAGTCGCAGGCTTGACGCCCAAAGCCGTCACATCCTCACGAAAGGCAGCAATGTACTTACCCGCAACCTCCTGAGGCGTGATACCTTCTTCCTTGGCACGGTTGATAATCTTATCATCCACATCCGTAAAATTGGAAATATAGGCAACCTCGTATCCACGATACTCAAAATAGCGACGAATGGTATCAAAAGCTACCGTCGAACGGGCATTGCCCACGTGAATATAGTTGTACACGGTTGGCCCACAGACATACATCTTAACCTTACCGTCTTCGATTGGGACAAATTCTCGCAAATCACGAGACATGGTGTCATAGATTTTAATCATAAAATAATAGTCAGGAAATCCAAAATCCAAGAACAATTAGTTTCATCACTAAGAGTTCAATTGAATTTCGGTCCGAATGTCTCTAAACTTCGGAATCCCTTGCTCCTTTCTCATTCAGATAAACCACCTGAGTCTGTTTGACAAAGCCAATTTTTTCATACAAACGTTTGGCACCTACATTGCTATCTTCCACTGCAATCTGAAATTCCTTGTCATTTTGCTCAATTAGTTGGTTGACAAGGGATTTTGCTAAATAGCTTCCATAGCCTTTCCCACGTTCAGGTTCCGATATTGCCAAACCATAAAAGTAATTCGTATTAGTCGACAAATCTACCGTGCAAGTTCCAATAACCTGACCGTCTTTTAACAAAATATATAAGCGACTTTCTGGATCCTTCAGGGCTTCAGCGACATATCTATACACAACTTCTCTCGATTCATGTTCCTCTGAAAATGCCTGAAATTTTAACTGGGTAATTTGCTCCTGATACGAACTATCTGCTAACAAAACTTCAAGATTAGAAAGTTTTGCTAACTGATAAGGTCTTCTATCCTTACCTAACCAGGTTTCTGTCTCTTCATCCTCAACCAATCCCCAGTTGCTGACAAAATCAGGATGACATTCTAGAAAAATACGTTCTGTCTGAAAAGTCACTGAACGAATAGGGAAAGAAGCCGTTTCTTTCTCAAAACTCGTAAACAAAGCACTCGCAATTCCTTGATGACGATGATCTGGATGAACCAGTATCGTCACTTCCACATCTTGATCATCAGCATAAACAGTTAAGAGACCAACAAGTTCGCCTTTTTCATAATAAAGGAAAAAGGCGGGCATGTTTGGGTCAAAATTAAGCATGTTAGAGAGATAGGGATCACGATAGGTACTGTCATAGTTTTGGCAACAGTCAATTAGTTTTTTCGCCTCAAATAACTCTTCTTGGCTCAACTTATTTCTTGCTTGAATCATATAGGTATCCTCTACAAACCAGACGATCTGTGACTGGCTTCTTTAGCCTGCTCGAGTTTATTGACGTAATACTCTCGTTTTTCTTCGACTTCATGAATGACTGGCTCATCTTTCTTTCCATGAACACGAACAATCTTGGCAGGAATACCAACAACCGTCACATCACTAGGTACGTCTGCTACGACAACTGCTGCTGCACCGACCTTGGCATTTTCACCGATTTCCACAGGCCCGATAACTTGGGCATGGGCTGATATGAGGGCTCCTTTACGCACGGTCGGATGGCGTTTACCAACATCCTTACCAGTCCCACCAAGGGTTACTCCGTGATAGAGAAGAACACCTTTTTCAACAATCGCTGTCTCTCCAATTACCAGGCCTGAACCGTGGTCAATAAAGACACCTGAATCGATCTGAGCACCTGGATGAATCTCAATCTGAGTCCAAAAGCGCCAAAACTGACTGTGCATACGAGCCAGGAGTTTGAAGCCATGCTTCCAGAGAAAATGCGAGAGACGGTGGGCCGCCAAGGCCTTGACACCTGGATAGGTCAGCAAAACCTCCAAAGTGGTGCGGGCCGCTGGATCATTTTCTTTTACGATATCAATGGTTTCGCGCCACCATCCCATACATTTCTCCTTTTCTTATTCTGAATCTTTTTGTGTTTCTGTAAATTCTTTCTTAGGTTTGTGATCCTTGTGATGACGTGGGCGGTGAGGACGCTCTGATTTTTCACCTTTTTCATCACGTTCAGGTTTTGGAGGACGAGGAAGAAGGGCTTTCATAGAAGCATCCACACGTCCTTTTTCATCAATCTTGATAACCTTAACATCAACTTCATCCCCGATTGCTACCAAGTCTTCGACATTATTGGTACGCGTCCAAGCCATTTCAGAAATGTGAACGAGGGCATCTGTCTTGTCAAAGAGGTTGACAAAGGCACCAAATTTCTCGATACGAACGACTTTAGCACGGTAAACTTCATCCACTTTGGCTTCACGGACCAAACCAGCAATAATTTCTTTGGCACGGTTAATGGCATCTTGGTCGCTAGAATAGATAGACACATTTCCTTCTTCGTCAATATCAATCTTAACGCCTGTTTCAGCGATAATCTTATCGATGGTTTCTCCACCCTTACCGATGACAATCTTAATTTTGTCCACATCAATCTTGATGGTATCAATTTTCGGAGCAGTTGGAGCCAATTCTGGACGAACTTCTGGAATGGTTGCTTCAATCACATCAAGGATTTCAAAACGAGCTTTCTTGGCTTGGGCAAGGGCTTCCGTCAAGATTTCTGCAGTGATCCCTTGAATCTTGATATCCATTTGAAGGGCTGTAATCCCGTCACGAGTACCTGCAACCTTAAAGTCCATATCTCCAAAGTGGTCTTCCAAACCTTGGATATCTGTCAAGACTGTATAGTTGTTTCCATCTGAGATGAGACCCATGGCAATCCCTGCTACTGGTGCCTTGATTGGCACACCACCAGCCATAAGGGCAAGAGTTCCCGCACAGATAGAAGCCTGAGATGAAGAACCATTTGATTCCAAGACCTCAGCTACCAGACGGATAGCATATGGGAATTCTTCCAAACTTGGCAAGACTTGAGCAAGGGCACGCTCACCAAGAGCACCGTGACCGATTTCACGACGACCTGGCGCACCGTAACGACCAGTTTCCCCTACAGAGTATTGTGGGAAGTTATAGTGGTGCATAAAGCGTTTCTTGTACTCTGGATCCAAACCATCAATGATTTGAGTTTCACCCATCGGAGCCAAGGTCAAGACTGAAAGGGCCTGAGTTTGCCCACGAGTGAAAAGACCTGAACCGTGCACACGAGGAAGGAAGTCAACAACCGCATCCAAAGGACGGATTTCATCGACCTTACGACCATCAGGACGTACCTTATCTTCTGTGATCAAACGGCGCACTTCAGCGTGTTCCATTTGTTCCAAGATTTCAGCCACATCACGCATGATACGGTCAAATTCTTCATGGTCTGCATATTTTTCTTCGTAAACGGCTGTGACTTGATCTTTAACTGCTTGAGTTGCAGCTTCACGAGCCAATTTCTCTTCTACTTGAACCGCTTTTTGGAGGTCGCTGTTGTAGGCTGCAATGATTTCAGCCTGCAATTCAGCGTCCACATGAAGCAATTCTACTTCTGCTTTTTCTTTCCCGACAGCAGCAACGATTTCTTCTTGGAAGGCAATCAATTCTTTGACTGCTTCGTGCCCTTTGAGAAGAGCTTCCAACATGATTTCTTCTGACAATTCTTTAGCACCAGACTCTACCATGTTGATGGCGTGTTTGGTACCAGCTACTGTCAATTCAAGGAGAGATTGCTCTGCTTGTTCTTGCGTAGGGTTGATGATGATTTGACCATCTACATAGCCCACCTGTACCCCAGCGATTGGACCGTCAAATGGAATATCTGAGATAGAAAGCGCCAAGGATGAACCAAACATAGCAGCCATTGGTGCAGAGGAATTTTCATCATAAGAAAGCACTGTGTTAATCACTTGCACTTCATTACGGAAACCTTCCGCAAACATAGGACGGATTGGACGGTCAATCAAACGCGCTGTCAAGGTCGCATCCGTTGAAGGGCGTCCTTCACGTTTCATAAAGCCACCAGGAAATTTCCCAGCCGCATACATTTTTTCTTCGTAGTTGACTTGAAGAGGGAAGAAATCCCCAGTTGCCATTTTCTTAGACATAACGACAGCAGTCAAGACAGTTGACTCACCGTAACGTACGACAACAGAGCCATTTGCTTGCTTAGCAACCTGACCAGTCTCTACAATTAACTCACGACCCGCAAAAGTCGTTTGAAACACTTGTTTTGTCATTTTAATCCCCTTTGGATTGATGAAATTATACGCCTTGCCTACAAAGATCAAGATACCAAGGACGTCAAAAGCAAAGTAAAAATAGGAAACTGACGAAGTCTTCGATGAAGACAAAACAGTTTATCTTTTTTACACAGCTTTTCGGCCGGGTTCAATTACACAAGATACAAATCATTAGAAAGGTTTGATGCTAAAGCATCTAATCCTTTCACGCTAATCGCTATCAGGCAATTAGCTAAATGCTTTACTAACTCTCTCGTCAAATAACATCGATTTGACTCGTTCGTGTCGCTCTTTCCTACCGTTAGTCATCAGAAAGATTTGATGCTAAAGTATCTAAACCTTTCAGTTAGAATGCATTCTATTTTTTAATACCCTCATCTTTGTATCAAGTACGTACAGAGTCTATTTTATCATATTTTTCTTAAAAAGTGCGGTCTTTACCATTAAAAAGGAACCATTCCCCTCACCTGAGAAGAATGGTTTACTTTTTATTATCCTAGAGACTGATGATTAAACAAGGCATGGGTTGCTTGGTGGATATATTTTGCTGTTTCTGCATTGTTCATAGTGTAGAGATGTACACCGGCCACATCCTGAGTTACCAAGTCCACAATTTGGTCCACTGCATAGGCAAGTCCTGCTGCTCTGAGCGACTCAGGGTCATGCTCATACTTGTCTAAGATGGCTTTAAATTTGCGTGGAAGATGGATATTCTCACAAGTCTTCAAGAGGCGGAGAGCCTGATTTCGATTCAGAATTGGCATAATCCCTGCATGAATGGGTACATCAATCCCAGCCAAGATGCACTTGTCTTGGAAATCATAGAAGCGCTCATTGTCAAAGAAAAGCTGAGTTACAAGACTCGAACAGCCTGCATCCACTTTCTTCTTAAGATTTTGAATATCTGAAATCTGATTTGGTGAATCTGGATGGCCTTCTGGATAACAAGCACCAACAATATCAAAGTGAGGAGCTTGTTCCTTGATGAACTCAATCAAGTCAGTTGCGTAGCGGAAATCCTTTTGTGGTTCCACATCTGGAATAATATCCCCACGAAGAGCCAAGATTTTCTGTACCCCAACCTTGTCCAAGTCCGCAATGGTTTCAGCAACCTTGTCCTTAGTCAAATAGATGGCTGGCAAGTGAGCAATAGTCGGAATCGCCAAGTCATTTTGGATAAAGTCAGCCAAACGAACCGTCGTTTCCTTGATATTAAATTTATTATTGCTGGCAGTTACACTGATAAAGTGGGGAGCCAACTCCTGCATATCTTGAAGAGCAGAAATAATTTTATCATTACCCACGGCTGGGTTTGGAGGGAACACTTCAAATGAGAGTGACGGTGTTTGGCGTGACATAGTCCTTATCCTTTTCTAGTTGATTTTTTTCGTTAGCTGGATTCCTAGAATCCAAGTGAAACAGGCAGATTGACCAAACAGCGCTTCTAGAGAAATCCTTATCTTACAATTTCTCACGCGCAGCTTTAGCTGCTTCAACAAGGCGGATCAAGCTTTCTTTTGTTTCTGGAATACCACGTGTTTTCAAACCACAGTCAGGGTTGATCCAAACTTTCTTGCTTGGCACTTTGGCAAGAATGGCTTCGATTGTGTTGTCGATTTCGCCTTCATTTGGCACACGAGGTGAGTGGATATCGTAAACCCCAGGTCCCACTTCTGTTTGGAAGTTTTTCGCTTTGAGTTCGTCCAAGATTTCAAGGTTTGAACGGCTAGCTTCAAAGGAAATAACATCTGCATCCATGTTGTCGATAGCTGGGATGATATCTGTAAATTCTGAGTAACACATGTGAGTGTGGATTTGAGTATCTGGCGCTACTGTTGAGTGTACCAAGCGGAAGGCAGGAATTGCCCAGTCAAGGTAGTCTTCGTACCAGTCGCTACGACGGAGCGGCAATTTCTCACGAAGAGCTGCCTCGTCGATTTGGATGATCTTCACGCCAGCAGCTTCAAGGTCAAGAACTTCATCCTTGATAGCAAGAGCGATTTGAAGAGTAGAATCCTTGATAGAGATGTCTTCACGTGGGAATGACCAGTTGAGGATGGTAACAGGTCCAGTCAACATACCTTTAACAGGTTTGTTTGTACGGCTTTGTGCATAGCTAGACCATTTAACAGTGATAGGGTTGAGACGAGTGACATCACCCCAGATGATTGGTGGTTTCACCCCACGCATACCGTATGATTGTACCCAACCATTTTTAGAGAAGAGGTAACCTGACAAGTTTTGGCCGAAGTACTCAACCATGTCATTACGCTCAAATTCACCGTGAACAAGGACATCAAAGTCGATATCTTCTTGCCATTTGATCCATTCATCGATCGTTTCAGCAAGGAAAGCATCGTACTCTTCTTGAGACAATTCACCTTTACGGTAAGCCAAACGTTTGGCACGAACTTCTTTAGTTTGAGGGAATGAACCGATAGTTGTTGTTGGAAGAGCTGGAAGTTTGAAAGCTTCTTCTTGGATAGCTTCACGTTCTGCAAAGGCTGGCAAACGAGTGTAGTCTGCGTCTGTCAAGCCAGCGATACGCGCACGAAGTTCTGCATTTTCACCCACACGTTCAGTCGCAAAGAGTTCTTTGTTAGCAGCAAGAGCTTGTTCACCTTGACCATTGCGGATAGCATCCAAATCACGAATCTCATCCAATTTTTCAACTGCAAAGGCAAAGTGGTTCAAGATTGCTGGTTCAAATTCTTCATTAGCTGTTGTAAATGGCACATGAAGAAGTGAGCATGAGCTTGTCAAGACAATGTTTTCAGCTGGGATTTGTTCAAGAACAGCCAAGCTCTTTTCGTAGTTGTTACGCCAGATGTTTTTACCATTGACAATACCTGCGTAGAGAGTCTTGTCAGCTGGGAAGCCACCTTTAACCAATTCAAGAGTTTTCTTACCTTCAACGAAGTCAAGACCGATAGCATCTACTGGCAATTTCACAAGGTCAGCGTAAACGTCACGAACGTCACCGAAGTAAGTTTGAAGCAATACTTCAAGACCTTTTTTGTCAGCCAAAAGTTTATTGTAAAGGTTCAAGAAGAGAGCTTTTTCTTCAGCTGTCAAATCTTTGACAAGAGCCGCTTCATCCAATTGGATGCGAGTCGCACCAAGTTCTGCCAATTTAGCAAAAACTTCTTGGTAAGCAGCCACTAAGCTGTCTACGAAGTCTTCTGCTTTCACACCTTCTTCAAAGTCTGACAATTGAAGGAAAGTGAATGGACCTACAAGAACTGGGCGAGTGTTCAATCCAAGTTCTTTTGCTTCTTGGAACTCATCAAAGATTTTGTGACCTGCAAGTTTGACTTGAGTGTCTTTTTCAAATTTAGGAACGATGTAGTGGTAGTTGGTGTTGAACCATTTCTTCATTGGAAGGGCGCGAACATCCCCTTTTTCTCCTTGGTAACCACGTCCCAAAGCGAAGTAGCGCTCAAGGTCAGACAAGTCCAAGTTTTGAACTGAAGCAGGTACCACGTTGAAAAGGAAAGCTGCATCTAGGAAGTTGTCATAGTGAGAAAAGTCATTTGATGGAATTTCAGTGATGCCTTTTTCTTTGACAATGTTCCAGTGTTTAGCACGCAAGTCTTTTGCGGCTGCAAGGAGTTCTTCTTCTGATATTTCTTTTCTAAAGTATTTTTCAGTTGTAAATTTTAATTCGCGGAATTCGCCCAAACGAGGGAAACCGATGATTGTAGTTGACATGATGTGTCCTCCAAAATTTGTTGTTGAAACTATCTTAACAGAAAAGGAAGCGTCTGTATAATTGTAAAAAATTAGGCTTTGATATAGTTTGAAACTATATCTCCGTTTTAGACAACAGAAAAAGACCTGAGATAAATGCCTCAAATCCTTTGTGTAGCTTGTTTTATAGCTTTATTTCAGTTAGACGGTTCAAACGCGTTATTAGTAATTCTTATAAGTGACTATGACTTGTTATTAGAAAAGACTATAGGTTGATTCCCTTCTCTCGGAGATTGTCCAGACACTCCTCATAGTAGGCAGCATCGTGCTCCTTGTAAATAGGGCTCGTCAAAGTCTCCTCAGGTAAATCCTCATAAGAAGGACAAATCTTACCACGATAGTTTTTACCCAACCACTCTGGACTGACCTTATAGCCTCGGTTAGCCATCTCCTCCATGATCAAGCGATGATAGGCATAGAGACGATAGGGCGAGTGGGTAAAGACATAGTCCACCGTCGCATGCTTTCTGCCCCAACCGTTGCCACGCAGAGCACAACACTCTCGATGCTGCCCCAAGAGTTGAGGACGGGGAAGTTGTGAAATCAAAGCCTCATGCCAAAGTCTCATCGGAGTCTCCTTTCAGCAAGGTAGAATGTTGCAAGTAAACATTTGGGTAAAGTTCAAGCAGGTCTCGGGTTTTCGCAATCACATCTTCCTTAGAAGCCTGACCATAGCGGTAGCGATCCAGCAAGATCATATAGTCCTCACGCTCAGCATCTGTCGCTTTCTTTTTAAAATAGCCCCAAATATGCTGAAAGGCATTGCAAACCTGACCCCTGTGTTCTGGGATTTGACAGGCACGGTCAATCATCTCCTGTACCTGACTCACCTCCACCTCTTCATTCTTGAGATACTGACGAATCTCATTGTAAATATTGCTAGAATGACTCAAAATCAGGTATTTGTTTCTAGCCCAGAGTTGTTGGCACCGGGATTTTTGATTAGTTTGTTCCATTTTTCTCCTTGCTTTTTATCAGTTTCCAGGAAATATGGAAACAAAGTTGTATCTTAAAAATGAGCGAATTATGAGCGGAATATGAGCGAATCAAGAGTATTTTTTATAGTTCCTGATTTTTCTAATAAACCTTGTTTGACAATACTTAAATACCTGAATAAGTCTCTACTAACAACTGAATCTTACGTAAAACTTCTTGCTTTTTCCGTTCACGCGCTCCCTGTCTACGAGAAGTTGGTGGAATAATCGAATCCAAATCAGTCCCACTGTTTTCAGCATAACCTCGTTGAATTGATTTGTCTATGAATAATTGGTAATCAGCTACAAGTTTCTCAGACTCAGCTAGGTCATGGATTGCGATTTTCTTGCGCCCCTTGCCATATTCGTAGAAAGCATTGATAATCCCATCATGGTCTTTCAATTTTTGCAAATCAGTGTCATTGATAAAGCCGATAACCAACTCTTCTTTGGCACGAATATCGATACTAGAACGAATTACACGACTAACTTCTGCTTTCATTGCTTCTTTGGACTCAGAATTCTTCGATTTTTCAACAATCAATGCCAAGATATAGTCTAGGTTAATCTCATCTGTTTTTAAGAGTTCAATTTCAAATTCAACATCTGAAAGATCAACATTCAAATCCTTGGTCTTTTCATAATTTTTAAGGTTCAAAAATTCATCTCGAATTTCCACATAAGTGCTTCTTAAATCCTGAAGATAACCTTCTGAAATAGGTTTGTCTATCTCTTGGAATTCGTCATAATTTCGAAGAACATTATCAAGCTTCAACAACTCACCAAATAACTTAACAAACTCCTTCTTATCATGCTCTGTTTCAATTTCTTGCGGATTCGGGAATCTTTCCAGGATTTCCTGACAAACCGTAGTATATCCTTTGACCTCGATACCTGTTACTTGGTCAACGAAACCATCCATATATTCACTAAAGCTTTTTTCTAAGATGATTTCAAGCTTATTGGTGTCTCCAAAAGTCTTAATAGCTTCTTGCGTAGCCTTTTCTAAATCACGGAAACAAACAATATTCCCAAAAGGTTTAACCTTGTTAAAAATTCGATTGGTTCTCGAGAAGGCTTGAATCAAACCATGATAACGTAGATTTTTATCGACAAAGAGTGTATTCATAGTTGGGGCATCAAATCCAGTTAAGAACATACCGACCACAATCAGCAAATCCACTTCCTTGGATTTAACTCGTTTGGAAAGGTCACGATAGTAATTTTGAAACTCCTTCCCATCAGCTGAGAAGTTGGTCTTAAACATGTGATTATAATCATCAATCGCTCTAGAAAGAAACTCTTTAGAAGATAGAGGCATGGATGTATCTTGAGGTTCTAGCTCTTCATCTTGAATTTCTCCATAAGCTGACTGTTCTTCGTTAGGTGCAAAGCTAAAGATAGTCGCAACTTTCAAACGCTTAGCCTCTGGTAAAGCTGCTTGCTGTCGTTGGAGTTCTTCATAGTATAATTTTGCTGCTTCAATACTTTGTACAGCCAGCATGGCATTAAATCCAGACAATTGTTTTTGTTTATGAGTATAGTGTTGATTTCGGTGTGTTTTTGTATTATACACGCGAAGTAAGTATTCTGTGATGGTTGCTATCCGTTCTGGATGTAGAAGTAGCTCCTTCTCCATCTTTTTGAATTTCTTCTCATCAATCTCTCGGCCAACTGCTTTTTCAGCTTCTCTATACTTATTGATTTCAGGCTTGATATAGTTGTAATCAACCTTAAACTTCAAGACTTTTTTATCCCGAATAGCATCCGTAATAACGTAATTATGAAGCTGTTCTCCAAAAACTTCTTGCGTTGTTTCACCCGTCAAGCTATTTTCTGGGAAAATTGGTGTCCCTGTAAATCCAAATAAGGCATACTGTTTAAAGGCCTTCTTAATACGCTTTTGCGCCTTCCCAAACTGAGAACGATGACACTCGTCAAAAATCAAGACACATTTCTTAGCATAGACTTCATGATTAGGATTCGCAGTGATAAACTTATTTAACTTTTGAATAGTTGTGACAACGATTCGATCATCATTTTCTTCGATACTGAGTTGTAGTTCTTTTGTATTGTTACTACCATTGACTGAATTTGGTTGGAATTTTTGATATTCCTTCATAGTTTGATAGTCTAAGTCTTTTCTATCTACAACGAATATCACTTTATCAATGTAGTCCAACTCTGTCGCTAAGCGCGCAGTCTTAAAGCTGGTCAAGGTTTTCCCTGACCCTGTCGTATGCCAGATATAACCACAAGCATTGATGGTTCCAAAATTCTTCATTTCATTGGAAGAATGAATCTTGCGCAAGATACTTTCAGTTGCTGCTATCTGATAAGGACGCATGATGAGCAAGGTATTATCCACATCAAAAACACAATACTTGGTCAAAACTTCCAAGAGGACACGCTTGCTTAAGAAAGTAACAGTAAAATCTTCCAATTCGTGAATAGTCTTATTCTTACGGTCTGCCCACTCACAGGTAAACTCATAGTGATTTTTATTCTGAGCTGTTGTATTTGCAAAGTAGCGTGTATAAGTGCCATTCGAAATCACAAAAATCTGAACATACTTATACAAAGAATTTTCGCTGTTAAAGCTTTCCTTACTATAACGGTGAACCTGATTAAAGGCTTCTTGTAAACTAACTCCACGCTTCTTCAATTCAATCTGAACTAGCGGAAGACCATTGACTAAAATGGTCACATCATAACGGTTGGTATGACTCCCCACTTGAGTCACTTGGTTGATGACCTGCATACTGTTGTTGTGAATGTTTTTCTTGTCAAGGATGAAAATATTTTTAATCCGTCCATCATCAAAAACAAAGTCATAGATATGATTTTCTTGGATTTTTCTTGTTTTTTCAACTAATCCTTCATTGGGACAGTCTAAATACTCGACTACAAAACGTTGCCATTCATCATCCGTAAACGTAACCTTATTAAGCTTTTCAATTTGGACCTTTGCATTCTCTAAAAGCTCCTCAGGTGTATGGATATCCAATCGTTCATAATTGAGATCATTGACTAAATCCATAAGCAATTGTCTTTCCAAATCTGCCTCAGACTGAAATTCTCTATCTGTGCGATACTCTGGTTGATACTCAGCCAAGAGAATCCCTTCATTTGTTTCCGCAATTACTTCATGTACTTTTGAATAATCAACCATAGTATGCTTCCTTTTATTGTATTAATTGAGATTCTTTTTCGAAATGATTCAAGAATTTATCTTATCTAGTGAAGTTTAATAATTGTTCTCTCCAGTATTCATACTGTTTCTGTCTTAGTTCGATTTCTTTTGGAAGGCCCTCAGAAAGAGAGTTGGTTAAAGTGTTAAAATTATCAAGAATGGAGACGATTCTTTCTTGTTCTGTAATGGAAGGTAAGTAAAAAGTAATTTTATCAATAGCATCCTTCGACAATCTAGGAATACTAGCCTTTCGAACCTGTGATTTAAGTCTATCTTGCTTACTTAAAAAGACATAGTATATAAATTTATCAGAAATATTATCTGACGTCTCTAACGTGTAGACATCATCTGCTGCCCAAAAATCCACAGTGCTATACCCAATTTCACCAGCCGCCCCTGCACAAATTACAAAGCTAGTATTTTTCACTCTGTTTGATTCGGTATAATATCCTAAGGGGGCCAAACTATTTTGATAAACTGGAACACTTCCTGAAGTAGTTAGTTGCTTTCTAACAAGTCGTTTCCCACGTTGCAAATTGACAACTTGTCCCACCTTCACTCGAATTGGCCCAAATATCCACTGTAAAAGCTTGATAATAGCGGAGTTGTCCCACTCCTCTACTCTACTCTCAGTGTACTCGCCTTCGGCGACGAATGTCAAGAGTTTTTCTCTAAAATATTCATACTGTTTTTGTCGAAGTTCAATCTCTTTGGGGAGTCCGATGTTTAGGTCATTACAAACCTTGTCAAAGTTGTCCAGAACTTGAACAATACGAGACTGGATTTCGAGAGAAGGGACTGGGATTTTGAATTTTTCAGTATCATTACTAGAAATTTGTGGCATCTGCATATTGTTAGCAATATTTTGAAAATGTCCTTTATTATAAACTAAATAGTGATAAACATATCTTAAATTGATACTTTCATTATTTGAGCTGTATGACCAGAATTCATTTTTAAAACTAAATGGTTTTTTACAATATTCAAAGTCAATAATCCCGCGAGATTTTACAATAATTGCTTCTTCAGTATGAATATCTTTATCAGGAATATCTCCATAGTTCACATCAGCGTAAGTCTTTCCTCCTGCAAAAATACGGATTGGTGCACCATCTTTGTGAAGTAATTTCATCTGACTAGCTGTAATTTTAGTTCCTTTTCCTTTTTTAAGACATTCGTTTAATTTCTTCCACTCAACCTGATAAACTTCATCCTCAAAAGATAACAATTTATCTCGATAATAAGAATATTGCTTTTTACGTGAGGTCAATTCTGAGGTCAATTCTGAGGTCAATTCTGTAACATAATCAGTTAATTTGTCAAGTATTTGTACGATTTTCTCTTGAATTTCTAGAGGAGGGAGGGGAATGAAAATTCTTGAAACATCCTTAGGATATACGTGTGGTACTCCTGATCCTTTTTTCAAACTAAAAAGTATTCCTTGTATTTCTAGCAAATAATAATATAAGAACTTTGAGCTTAAAATTCTATCAAATGGTTTAATAGAAAAAGCATCTGATACAAATATCGGTTCATTCCAATACATCACAAAACCTGCATATGCACCACTACCTGCAACAGTTATTGTTTCACCTTCTCTGTTAAAGTCCCCATGTAAGTATGCAGGTTTCTGACCTCCAGAAATAACTGGATAAGGTCCATCAGTAGCTGTTTTAGAGGTAATTGCTTTTCCACGTTTTAAAAACGCCACTTCCCCCAGCTCTTTCCACTCAACAGGACAGTTTCGGATTTCTTCTAGAATGTTCATATCATACTCCCTCATTTCTTTAGTACTTCTTCCCACTCCTCCACAAATCCAATATGATGCAGATGAATTACTGCTTGATAACGTTTAATGAGTGCTGACAATTCACCTAGAAATCCTTCATTCCATTTTTTCTTATCAGGATAGAGGCTTTTAACTGCATAAAGTTGTGCCATTAGTCTATTTTTCAATTTACTATTTTCGTTCATGAATGTAGGGAGTTGACCAGGTATCTTTGTGAAGCTTGTATAATATAATCGATTATAATGGGCACAGTAATTTCTTAAAACCACTGCAACTTCTAAATAGGTTCTAACTTGAGTAGACTTTATACCAACATTTTTAGCAATATCTTGCTGGATATCTATCGGAGAATCTGCAAAAAATTTCGAAGTCATTCCAAAAGTAAAAAATTCTACTAAAACCCAAATAGGAAATTCTCCATCATATTTTCGCTGGTGATGCTTATAAATCGGGCTTTTCTTCCTATGCTCCAACTCCTTTTCAATATTTCCTAAAAATTCATTATGTTTATGAAATTTATTAAAAGCAGTCGTTTCTTTATAAGCTAAAGCTCCGTATTTATTTCCATGATGATAGGCGACTTGAGTCCTAAAATACAACTCAATGTCCTCTAAATATTTAAAAATAAGCAAACGTAACTCTGCATCAAAACAAGCAATTCCATAAATTTTCTCCAAAGAAACCTTGCTGGAATCATACTTCTGCGTCTCTTTATCACGAAAAGGTAAAAAATAAGCAGTTAGCCGATAATAATTAACCTTTTGTAAAATATCAATCGCATACTCATTTGATTTGATATCTTTACATCCGTGCTCAATTAATTTGGCCACCTGCTCATCCCAAGTTTTAAATTCTTTAATTTTCATAGCAACTTCCGTATAAAAAAATGTCCGCCTTGTCACATCAAAGAGAGGTGGGCGGTCCTATTAATTCTATTATACCGTTTTTAACAGATAATTCAAGGATTTTTTACTTTTTCAATTATTTTTAAAATTTGGGTGAATTATCCCCATCACCCTTCAAACTCTTTCAAAAACTCTTTAAGTTCGGCATCGGCTTCTGGTGTGGTTCCGTGTAGTTGACCGAGCATTTCGAGTAGGGAAGCGGTTTGGTTTTGGATTTCTTGATTTGTCATGTTAATCTTGCTGACGATATCTGTCAGTGGTTCGACTTCTTCTTCCTCAAAGGTATCAACATAGCGAGGGATATTGAGATTATAATCATTTTCGACAATTTCTTCATAGCTTGCTAGATGGGCAAACTTGTCAATCTCCTCACGTGACTTGTAGGCTTCCAGAATCTTTTCGATATGAGCATTCGTCATGATATTCTGATTTTTGCCCTTATCAAACTCCTTAGAAGCATCGATAAAGTAAACATCACGATTGGTACGGTTCTTTTTGAGAATGATAACCGTGGTCGGAATGCTGGTATTAAAGAAGATATTAGCTGGTAGACCGATAACCGTGTCAATGGCACCTTCTTCTAACAAGGCCTTACGAATGGTTCCCTCCGCATTGCCACGGAAAAGAACACCGTGAGGAAGGACGATAGCCATAACCCCATTATCCTGCTTGAGGTGGTAGTAACCATGCAAGAGAAAGGCAAAATCAGCCTTGGACTGGGGCGCTAGTTTCCCAAATGGAGAGAAACGAGGATCAGCCATAAAGCCAGAGCTTGCTGACCATTTGGCAGAGTATGGTGGGTTCATGAGAACACCGTCAAAGTTGGTCGGCTCTTGAGTCGGCCAGTCTTCATCCAGTGTATCGGCATTGTGGAGAAATTGATTTTCAACAGGAACACCGTGTAGGATCATGTTCATCCGAGCTAAGTTATAGGTTGAGGTATTGAGCTCCTGACCAAAATAGACGACGGTTTGCGGTTTATGAGAATATTTCTTGGCGTTAAGCAAGAGAGAGCCAGACCCCATGGTCGCATCATAAATGGTAAAGCCTAGCTGATCCTCACGACCCAAAAAGGCAATCTGAGTCATGAGTTTGGCAACAGGTTGAGGTGTATAGAACTCACCAGCCTTCTTACCCGAGTCAGTCGCAAACTGACCAATCAGATACTCATAAGCATCTCCCAGCATATCACCAGCATGACCAGCCACATCTAACACAGCCAACTCCTTCATGACCGCCGCCACCGTTTGGTTTTGCTTTTGCGGAGTCGCCCCTAGCTTTTTGGAATAGAGGTCAATATCTTCAAAGAGGTTTTCATAGAGTTCATCACTCTGCTCAATATCTCGAAAACCCTGAGCCAAATCTTCCAACTGGAAAGTTCCCTCATTGACACGTGCTACCAGAGCCGTAAAAGTCAAGTCAGGCTTGATACTATAGTTTAGCTCGTCCTTCATGACTGCAAGAAGATCCTCGTGGGTGGTCGCATCCTCATAGTAGTTGCGATAAACCTCAAGGGCAGTCTCTAGACTCTCACTCCCCTCCTCCATAGTCTCCGCCACGAAAAAGAGCATCTTATCTGACAGGTACTTATAAAAGACCATACCCAAAAGGTAGGACTTGTAGTCATTAGCATCCATCTTAGAGCGGAGAACATCCGCTGAATTCCACAGGGCTTGGTAGAGCGACTGGGACGTTTGTGTTGTTTCCATAATGTTTCTTTCTAAGTTTTTTCAAAGGAGATTGATGTTAGTTTATAGCTCTCCAATCATCATCGGTCTTGTTCTTGGATATAATCCATGGTTCACTAATCTCAAAAATTTTAAACTCATGGTATTTATCTTTAGAATCAAAATATGATATTCTAACCTCATCAAAATCACTATTAAATTCTTTTTGAGAAATAGCAAAATATAGATCAAATCTTTTTATTTCATAAGCATCAATTAGAAATGAATACGCTCCATTCTCACCATAAAAGAATTTCTCATTTGCTTTTTCAGAAAAAGTAACTTGTCTCATCTTTCTAACCTGTTCGCCTCTATTGTACAGAACAAGATTCATATTTCTAATAATTTGCTTTCTAGACTTTGTATTATGAAGCTCAATTGACAAAGGAACTCCAAAGACCATTCCATTTACTGAATTATCAAATCCCCAAACTCTGCTTATTAGTTTATGGGAAGTCGACTTAATATAAATCTTAACTTTTCCTCTATTAGATAAACTAGTTGAAACGATTACTTGCAATAGAAATCCTATAAAAGAACCTATGAGCGAAAATAGAGCAGAATAAACTAACAAAGTAAACTCAAAGTGCTGAAATAAATCATTCAAATTCATTTCCTCCTTAAATAAACATATCTTGCAAGAGCTTCTTTTTGAGTGTTCCTAATTGAGAAATTTTTTCTTGATGAGAATTGATGAGGTTATCGAGGTTTGAGAAGTAGGCACCGATAGCTTGTTGTTCTTCAATACTTGGAATATTTAATTCCAATCTAGAAATTATCATTTTATTTAAACCACCACGTGTTCCATCACCTGACGAAATTAAACGTAGCTCATCATATCGTCTTCCTAAATCTGTATATAAGAATAAAAAATCAATATTGCTATTTGTTTCAATCGCTGCAATTGATTGATTTGTGGTTAGTGGTATCTTATTAATTGCTACTCTACCTCTAGTTTGCCCCTGACCTGCTAATGCAATTAAAACTGAATTCTGCTTAACCCATTTTGCACTAGAATTTTCTAGTCCAATGCAAGATATCATTTCTTCAGTTTCATTTAAAATCTTCTTATTAATTTCTCCTGAGGACATCCACGGAATCTCTTTTGGATTCCAAAATTCCTTTACACCAGTTCTAGGTGTTCCACCAGTTATAATTCTACAATTGTCTCCTAATTTAACAATTTCCCACTCACCTTCAAATCCATCCAGACGAATCTCAGGAACTCTCTGTCCAGCTTTGGGAAACATCTTGGAGAGCATGGTCGTCTTAAGAGATTGGTAGTTTGTGAGATTATCCTTGTAGCTTGCAAGAAGGTCGTCGAGGGTGCGGAAAAGAGAGCCGATAGCAGTTTGTTCTTGAATATTAGGCACATTAACCTTTATCGTCGCTATATCACTAGCATTGTATGAAGGAAGGGCACCGATTTGTGCATACTTGGGCAAATATATCGTTTGAAATAATGTCAAACCAAAATCTTTATCCCATGATTTATTAAGAGAATAACTCATAGTATTATTGTCAATCAGAAAAGTTTTAGTAACTAACCGTTTTCTATTTAACATCAATGCAGCACCGACTTTGGCAAAGATGATAGCTGGGGTGTCTTTAACAACATTCCAGCTATTTTTCGCAATTTGCTCCTGTGTAACATAATTGTTTGCATTTCTCATCTCAGTTTCATTTCCAATATTATTCATATCAGAAACCTTAAAAAATGGAATTCCTTCTGTACCACCTTGTTGACTATCTGGAAAGCCTATACCTGATTTAAAACTTCCCAGCTGACCTAATTTGTAATTATCCCACTTGTTACTAAACTTTTCAAATCTTATTCTGGGATTACTCTGTTTCATCATTTAAATCTCCACTAAAATATATCTAACAATACCATGGCATACAATGAGGGATTCCCCCATTCTTATAGGGGATAACATTCTCTTTACAATAATGGTAAAGTTTTGGAATTCTATTATCATTTAAGTAGGATAATAATGTTTCTAAATCATCAAAATTTTTACCATTAAAATAAAATATAGGTGGTAATAAAGCATCTTCATTTTTTCCACGAGCAAACAATTCTAAGGCCAAAAAACCATCAGAATAGCCTATGTCATAGTAGGCTCGTAAATATTCATCTTCACTCATCCTTAGGTTAGATAAATATAAATAACTATGAATAACCTCATGAGTATAATTTGGAATTAATATTTTCCCTGATTTTTTATCTGCTATGCATCTTTGAAAAGCATGTATTAAACCATCTTGGTAGGCAATTGTCAATAATAGTTCAGGATACTCTTGCAAAATTTCATGAAACTTTTCATCATTCATCCAACTTAAATGTGCATTTATCAAAATTTCATTTGTATCTTCTGCAAAACGATATACCATACTGTCAATCAGAGTTCCTTGCTGAATAAGTTCATTTTTCAAAGACTTAACAAAAAATGTTCCATCAGTAATAATCGGGATTATATTTTTAGGGTGCTTCTCCAACCACTTTTCATCAATTGTCACTAAATAAAATTGATTTGCAAACTGTCCCAAATCATCTGAAAGAATTTCAATAATTTTATTCAAATCTTCGTCACCGAAAGAAAAACCTACAAATACTACTGTTTTTGTTGATAAGATAGTTTTTAACCTATCCCCAATAGGTTTTGTTGACAATTTTTTATAGCAATTTTCATAGTCATTCTCAGTTGCAATAATTGAACCTATATTTTTAATAGAACCATGAATTTTAAAAACCCTTTTATCAAATGTATCCCACAAAGCAACATCTTCATTATAAATAATTGGAAACATATCACAATTGTCTTCAAACAAAGTATCCCAATTAGTTGTTATTACAGTGCCAACCTGTGGAATTTTAGCAACTTCTTTGTGAAATTCTGAAGCAATACCATATAGTTCCGGAAAATTATCGATCATTTGAAATCTTCTATTTATCCTTTTAAATAGTTCTTTTCTACCATTTACGACATTTTCACAAAACAAACTCATCAACTTAGAAAAGGATAGATTATCATCTACTTCAATATGATTTTTATATTCCAACTCATCTTTTATATCCGTATAAAATGAAGTAGGCATAACTTTTTTTGACTCTGTACTTACACCTGCACCACAGAACAATACTAAATCTCCGTTAATTGTTGCTTGAATGACATCTTCAGGCAATGTAAAACCATTCTCATTGTCAGATTCTCTGCCCCCTTCAATAAGTTTTCCTTTAACTTTTACCATCATTTCTACTCCATAATTCTGTTAAAATAACATCATCACTATTCGGTCTAATTATTTCTTCTTTATCTACTTTCACAAATACTGGAACTTGAATAGCATTACCAGTAATTATAGCCTCTCCTTTACCTAAACTAGGAATTTTATTAAAGGAAGTTTTATCCAGCGTAGGCATAGTATTCACCAACATTCGTAAATCATTATCATTAACCAATCTATGGATGAAATAATTATGAACTTGTGAAAGAATAGTCGGTGAAATATCTGCCGGTCGTTGACTAGATAACGTTAAGTAGAAACCAAATTTTCGCCCTTCCTTAATGATTTCCTCAAAAATACTCAATCTGTAGTCCTGCCAAGTATCTCCTACAGAATGATTTTGAGCATTTAAAATATTATGTGCTTCATCAATAATTAAATGACTAGTACATGTAACATCGTCTCGATTTATATTCTCTTTCTGTTTATCATAAACCATTTTTGAAATAAGCATTGGGATTAGTCTGGTAATCTCCTGATTAGCATGTACGAGATTAATAATATTTAGACTGGAAAAATCTCCATCAATACTCTCTTTAACTTCAACAACTTTTTTCAAACTATTTAGAGCTGTATCAATTCTATGAAATAAAGGATTAATATGCTCAATGTTTGTTGATTTCCAAGCTGATTGATGTACTTTTTGAAAATCAAGATGAAACTTCAATTTGTCAATTTCTGGGAGTGCGTCAAATTTATTACATAAAGCTTCTTCAATTTCATTAATTCGTAGATAATGTATTTCGGAGTTTTCTATTGGAGTATTCGCATTAATTATATAGCAAGTATCACCGTTCCTCTTTGTAAAATAGGATTCACGTGCAGAATTGTAATACAAATTATTTTTTAAGACAGTAAATAAATCACTGTTAATGTATTTCTCTGCAATCGATGTCCAATTATCTTTAGAATCCAAACTCGCAGAATTCCCAGTAGTTAAAATCTTTTTCAATGTTCCCACAACAAATCTTGCAATACTAGTACCATCAAATTTATTCTCCTCCCATATTTTAAGCGCTTTTCTCAAAAATGGCACTTGTGTAGCTATTGTTGCTCCAAATAGGATTGACAAAATATCAGGATCAAATAAATAATCTGAAGTGATTGGAATTTTATTATTGGTTTGATTTCTAGTATCTATATCAAACACCTTCTTATTTTCTATGACATCAAAACTATTATCTTTTGTATATTCACCATTAAAATCAATAACATAGAATTTTGAAAGCTCTAAAATTTTTTCTCTATAGTCAGACCGAAATAATTCTAAAAATAACTTATGCAATGTATTTGATTTACCGCTACCAGTATTCCCAAAAACACCAATATGGGAGGCAAAAATCTTATTAATTGATAAAGGGATAACTTGACCTTCTAAGATTGATTTTCCAATAGAAATTGTCGGCTCAGACGTATTAATCCCATATATTAATTCTAAGTCTTTTTTTGAAGTAATACATACTTCATTACCAATCATAGGTACATATTGACTTGTTACTTGAAATTCACCTTTTTCAATAATACCTTTAGTCTTCAAATGAACAATTCGATTTATAGAATTCTTTGAAAATCGATTGTCAAATTCTGTACTTCGAATTGTATTTTGTTGATCAGCAACTTTTTCAGTAACAACAGAAGCGATAATTTTTACATTATTCTGCAAAATTGTCAGATATGCTCCGATTTTTGCACCTTGTAACACATCACCATACCATAGATATTCAGCATCATTAGATAAATGATACATTCCAACTTGAGAAATATCGCCATCAACACCTACGATTACACCTAATTTTTTCACAACTCGATTCATTATACTTCATCATCCTCAATGATAAATAACTTTGTCAGACTACTTATATCAAAATTCCCACTTGTACTCAAAATGTTCTTATTTTCGACTTCCAAATCAGATGGTAACACTATCTGAAGATTCCTAGGAATATTATCAAGAGATAAGTTCTTCTTAATAACATCAAAATCGCTATCAGCATAGCAAAATATATAAATCATTAACTCTGGATTCTTTAAGGATCTCCTTATCATCTTGGCAATATGATCATCTTGAAAAGAAAATCCTATAACAATTAACACTGATTGAGGTTTATCTAACTCGAGTTGGAATATTCTTAACATATCATGAAAATGATTGTTAAGATATGTTTCTTGTCCTTCAAGTCCAGTAGGTCTAACAACAACTGGGTGATTAACAGTACACGTTCTTATTAGAATCTGATTATTTTCGCCTCTTTCCCAATTCATAGATCCGTGAGGTTTAATTAAGGAAACTGAAGGAAGCTCATTTAAATAATTTTCATTTAATCCTCTATACGCCACACTTTTATTATAATTAGAACTATCTAACACTTTATAGAAATAACCATTGGAACCATCATTAAATATGAAGTTATCGTTTTTCATTAATAAATCCAAGGCTCTTTCAATAAACAAATCATAATTTGTTGTAAAAACATTAACACTCTTTGAAACCGTTCTGGAATTTGAAATGTAAAGCAATGTAATTACTTTTTCTAAGAACCTTACATATCGTTCTAATACAAAATCAATACTAATCTCAAAAGTGGTAAAATTCCTTAGTTTAGTAAAATATTTCGCAGAATACAAAATCTGTTTATCCATTTTTTCAACAAAATACTTAATTCTAT
>NZ_JUQO01000219.1 GCF_001074635.1 Streptococcus mitis | reverse complement strand
TATAATTCTTGAAAAATGCTCATAAACACGATTGTTGTAGTATTTTTATTTTGGACACTTTTTATGAAAATGCTTGCTTTTACACTGCGAAAGTATTAATATAGTGTTGAGATATTATGTTTCAAAGCGTGTTAGCTAATCAGTTGAAACAATGAAAGGATATACTTATGTTTGGTAAAAAGCGTGACGATAATGGTGAAAAAGTTTACCGTTATTCTATAAGAAAGTACCATTTTGGTGCTGCGAGTGTGGCGATTGCAGCGCTCATATTTTTTGCGAATGGAGTAGCTAAGGCGGATATGGCCGTCTCTCCTGCAACAGCCAATAGTACACATCAGACAGCCGCTGGTGGCGGAGGAGATTCGTCGGGAGATAGTGGGTCAGCAGGTGATCCTAATGATCAAGCTACCACTACAAACTCAACTTCAGAGGTGACAACTCCTACAAGAGCTGGAATAAGTACAGGAACTACAAGTGTAGAAAATCCAGTAGTATCAGATTCATCAAATCATAGCGAAAATGTTGAGTCTACAACAAGTAATGTATCTGAGAAAACAGAAATACCTACAGTAACTACTGGCAAAGCACAAGGTGATGTAACCTCTACTGAAGCTAAAAAAGTAAATGTTACTGACTTAAAAACAGCTTTAGAGGAATTGGAAAGCAAAGTAGCATCTATAACTGATGAAGCTAAAAAAGCGAAGCTAAATGCAGTGATTGCAGAAGCTAAAAAAGTTTTAGAAGATAAAAATGCTACACAAGAACAAATAGATTCACAAGTGACTCTTGTGAAAGACGCTGTTAAATCAGTTCAAGAAGTAGCTAAAAAAGGAGATGAGACTAAACCGTCAGAAGAAAATCGCAGTGCTACGGTAGAAGCTCCGAATAGAGAAATAACAACACCTGCTAGAAGTCCTCGAGGAAGAAGAGGAAGAAATACAGATGTTCAACCAAAATCTGCTGGTGGTTCAAATCTAGAAGCAGAAACTGCACCGAAAGCATTACCAACCTACACAAACGGTACGGACAATTATGCATTAGCAGAAGAAATGCGTAAAATTGTTAAGTACTTACAAGACAATGGAGCAGACGTTGCTAAAGTAGCTTCTATCAAAGATAACTACGACAAGTTGAACGAAAAACTTGGACTTACTGATGAAAATGCAGTTCTATCTGAAGCAGACTTTGCGGCTGCTACAGCAAACTTAAAAGCAGCTCGTGACTTTACTGAAGGATTCTTGCGTAAACAAGATGAGAATGGGCAACCTTTGAATGAACAACCTACAGTTCCAGAGACTGAACGTTCGGTAGGAGATGAGTCTAGACGTACAGAACGTTCAGCAGGGCAACCCCGTTATATCAAAAGAGATTCCTCTAGAGATAGCAAAGCTCACTATAACGTTGCTAAAGAGTACTACTATGAAGATGGGACAAAAGGATCATCTCCATACGATAAATACACGTATTTATTCCACACATTTACAGAGAGTTTAGTAGCAAATAACGCGAATCACTCGCCAGTAAGAGATATTAAACGTTTAGTATACGAAGAGGTAACCGAAGTTAATGGCGGGTATTTATGGAATATTACTTTTAATGCTGCCCATGAAGATCAACAAGATGGTTATGCCTTCTTCTCTATTCCGAAAGGACAAAGAGTAGAAAATAGTAGTATTAATGTTGTTAAAACAGCTCAAAATGGTAACGAAGCAGAAGTAGACGGCTCTGGAGATTTATTAAGTAGACTTAAGATGATTCATCCAAATTCTACCCTTACAGGAAAAGAAATTGTAGTAAGAAGAAATGGTGGAGCTGAGGAAGAAAGCTTACAAGGATTAGCTACAAGTTCTGCTTATGCTGGATATTATACTCGTCGTTTAGAAACTGCTAATAACGAAATAGAAAAATCAAACAATATGTTTGAAAAAATAATGTCTGCCACTGAAGGAGGCGGTAAAGTTTATCGTTTCCAATTGCACGGGCGTGATAGCTATACGATTTCGTTTAAAACGATTAACGAGAACCGTACGAGAATGGATAAACTGTACTATGCAGCCGGTTATCGTGTTCAACAATGGGGACGCCGTATCTTAGCGGAACAATGGCATGGTCGTCATGATTATGACCAAGACGATACAGATAGATTCCCACTACACGTAGTAGGAAATGGTACCTTCCTGATTAAACAAGGAAAACACTATAATACAGCATATCCTCAAGGAGCATATGGATTTGGTGGACGTGACTATGACTACAATCCTTTCAGAGCTGATGGTATCTTAGGTTATGATGCTTCGGGTGCTTATAACAGTAACTTTGACATGCATCAATATACTGCTCCAGAAGGAAGTGATACTCCTTCATCAAATACTAAGGCGACAACTGCTGGGCAAAAATTCGAATTCTACGATAAAGAGGGAAATAAATTATCAGCTTCTCAAATCGGGATGCACGGTGCTGATAAACCAGGTTTAGTAGAATATAAAGTAAAACGTACATTTACCGATAAATCTTCAGATTTCTTGAATATTAAGTTTGCGATTCAGCCGAAAACTCCTACATTCACAGAAAATATAGCAAATTCTCGTGGACAAACGAAAAACTTAACGGTATCAAACGGTACAAACGGTTATCCAATTACATTATTCCGTGAATATATGGAAAATGGAGCTAAAAAAATAGAAAAAGTTGCTACTGTAAACGCAAATAGTGGCGGGAATGCAGTCTTTAATAATGTGTTAATTAAGAGTGGTAAATACTACGCTCAATCGATTATTCCAACTGCTGCTTACTACGATTACGATAATAGAAAACATACAGATGTTCATTCTGACAAATCAACGGAGCAAGAAGTTCTAGCTGACGGTATGGCTCCTACAATTCAAGTAGGTGAAAGCGGGAAACCATTAGCGACAACTCCAGCGAATAACCAAGTAACATTATTCGTAACACCAAATAATAAAGGTGAAGTTTCTCTAGACGTTCAAATCAAAGATGATGAATTAGGGGATGGAATGAATGCATTCTCTTCAGGGACTAATGGAAACGCAAAATATAGTATTACGGGTGACCACAATTCTGGAGCTACGGCATTTACCGCTAAAGGTGGAGTAACAGGTGGTAAAACTGTAAATGCTCTATTAAAAGTTAAACTAAACGGAACTACAATTCCTAATGGTGGATTAACAGTTAAGTTAAACGCCAAAGATAAAGCTGGTAACTGGACAGATACTGCAACTCCAGCTAAAACGCTAACAGTGAAACTTCTATCAGCAGTTCCAAATGAACCAGCAGTTCGTATGATTACAGGAAATGATGTTCAAAATGGTGCAATAAAAACAGATGTAAAAAATCAAGTGTTAGAAAGTGTTAAAAATGCTAACCCAGACTTAGTAAAAGCTGGAGTTAAGTTTGAGTATGACACAACAGCAGGAAATACGGATAAAATCAAAGTAACTTATCCAGATGGACAAACTCGATTATTAACACCTACAAAAGGTACAAAACCTACAGCGCCTGTTGTAGTTGGACCTCAAGATGGTACAGTAAGCATTACTCCACAAGGAGATACAGATAAAGTAACATTCCAATACGTTCCTACAAATCAAACTAATCTTAAAGAGATTATCGCTAAAAAAGATGGGAACTCATGGGCAATTCAAGGAACGCGTCCAGACGGAATCACAGTAGACAGTAGAACGGGTAAAATTACGATTACAGAACCAACTGTAAAAGACCAATCTCCAGTAACAGCGACAGCTACATTCTTAAACAGTGACACAAGTGATACTGCACGAGATACAGCGAAAAACCCTGATAGACAAGCTCCTGAAGTTTGGATGAATGGGAAAAAATTAACTGAAACAGCAACTGATAATAAATTCTTGATTTATCGCGGTGCTACATTCAATCCAACTTTCCGAGTTGAGGATAACTCAGGAACAACTGATACCTTCATGATTAAAAACATTCCAAATGGAGTTTGGTTTAATAAGCAAGGTAATAGAGATGTGGCTCATACAGGGGTTGCTAACGGAAGAGAAATCACGTTCTCTAATCAAGTTGTAGCCCCTGAAACACCACTAGGAACTCGTGAAGCAATCGTGTCAGTTCGAGATAAAAACGGAAATGCAGCAGAGTATAAATTCCAATACATTATTGCAGATGTATTATTGAAAAATTCTCCAAAATCTGTAGCTACAGGAAGTAAACTTGGAGATTCTCACCAATTTGTGGCATCAACACTTAATGGAACTACTTCAAATGATGATGTGTATTTCCCAGGGAATATGAAGTTCTTATGGGCAAATAATGAAACTGAGAACACGACATTACCAAATTCAGCTCAAACAGTAACGAAGGAAGCGATTGTAGAATTCCCGTATACAGCATTAAATGGTAAAACAACAGCGAATGGTATTACAATCTATGCACCAAAACAAATTAAAAAGAATGTTACATTTAACTTAGCAGATAATGAAAAACCTCAGGCAACATTAAATGGTATTTCAATTGGGCAAACAGCTGGGGATCCAATCTTTACAGTGTTTAGAGGTGCTAACTTTAACCCACAACTAGAAGCATGGGATAACTCAGGAAAAATCACGAATGTAACAATTTCAGGGTTGCCAACGAATGCAACAGCTACACCTTTCCCAGGTGGAGTCCAAACAGGAAGCGAAAGTCATAAATATACTGCAAGATTATTTAGCGGTGTAGTTCCTGCTAATCAGGATTTAGGTGAATATGAAGCAACATTGACAGTTCAAGGTGATGGGCCAAAAGATACGAGTGTATTGAAATTCAAATACCGTGTTGTGGACATGGATTTTAAAAATGGATATGAGACAGCCGATACTGGACAAGCAACAGGTAAGAGTTATGTTATCGGACTTAGAAATGGTCAGTCACTCAATCTAGCGCATGGTGATAAGAATATCAATCCTAAAGATTACTGGAAAGTGATTGATGAGGCTAACAAAACGGATAGAGGATATGCCTATCTTCCAGAAGGGGTAAGTTATAGAAGTGAAAATAAAGTGATTTCATCTAATCCAGCAGATAAGTCTAAAGGGGCTTCTGTTGCGATGGGACACTACGGAGTAAAACTTTATGTAGATTTCACTAGAGCTGGAGAAGGTGATAAAGTTGGAGATATTGCAAATGAAAATAGTACTTCAAGAACAGTCTTCACTCCAAGAACGATTGAGCGAAGACTATTAGTTGCCGTAGATCCATCTGCACCAACAATTGATGGTGGCGAAGACCTTCTTTACGGTAAAGCAGGCGAAAAACCTGATATTAAAGTTAAAGACATTGTTAATATTGGTGAAAGTACTGCAGATGTTGGAACGGTAAATAAAAATGCAATTCGTACTATTCAACTTTATAGCGATAGCGATCCAAATACTCCAATAGCTGAACATGCATTTGCACAAGGAAGTAGAGAAACAGAATATACTTTCCGCGCGAGCGATTATGCTACATCTCGACCTAATGGTCTTTTAGCAGACGAAACAATTTATTCTAGAGTAAAAGTTACGCACCGTGGTGTATCTACTTTATCTGGAAATAGTAATGAAAAAGAAGTTACAGCAAAACTAGATGTAAGGGAAAATGCTACAAACCGCATTATTCAAGCAAATGATCAAAAATTAAACGATGCTGAGAAAACTGGTATTCGTATTGCGTTACGAAATGCAAATCCAACTCTAAATCTAAGTGATGAAAATATTGAAATCTCTGATAGTGGAGCAATTGTAATTACCAAAGATAAAAAACGTGCTTGGCTTCAAACAAATCCAAACAAAAAAGATGGAAACACAACGACAGGCTTTATTACTCGTTTTGCGGATATTCGAAAAGACTATAAATTCGAAAATATCGAAGGACTAAAAGTTCCGGGTCGTGATACAGACAAAGGATTCGCATGGTCAGATAATTCTACAGGTGGTACAACGAATGGTAACCGTAGTTTAGTTTATTACTATGATGCAACGAAAGGTAAGTCGTTTAACTTTAATGATGTATTGAAAGTATTAAATCTTCGCGAAGGTTGGACGGTTAACCATACAGAAAATCCATCATTTGTTGCAACGCAAGGGGTTAATAAAGCAAAAGCTGAAGGGCGACAAGACGGCTTTAGTATGTCTGGTACTACCTTCCTTAAAGATGGAAACTATATCAATGTTATCGACTTAGTTGACCGTGGTTCATTAAGTGGAGGACAAAATGTAAGTAACTCTGCAAACAAACTAGTTCAACAAGGTAAAGGCGGCGGAACTGATACAAATCTTCAAAATGTAACAATTGCGGCAGCAAATGGGTTACCAGGATTTACATTAAATAATGTCGTGAATGGTGAACAAGCTATTCATAAAGCTCAAGTATACTTACGTCCAAAATACGTGAATGCAGGGTCGCTAGCAGAACGTAATGGAGAAACAAAAGATACAACAACAAACGTTGTAAACTTATACTTTGTACCAATCGATCCAGTAAAACCAGTAGTAGAACCTTCAGATTCGAATGAATTGGGGGCTTCAGCAGATAATGCTCCAAGATTAACAGATACTTCTATCACAGCATCTTCACTTGTAAAAGTAACAGATAACTATGACCGTGATGATTTAGGAACAGGAGCAACTACCTCAACAACAGGAACAGCGACTCCAACAACTGGGACAACATTAGCAAACGAAGTTCGTAAACGTCTAAATGTTTGGGTGAAAAAAGATGGAGTTAAAACTCAAGTAGTTGAAAATGGAGTAGAAAAAACAACTGCTAATGGAGAAACAGTACTAGGCAGCCTAATTAAGACTGTTGATCCAGCAACTTATGAGTTAGTAGCTCAAGCGTCTGATACTTCAGGGAATAGAAGTGAAGAGGAAAGCCTAGGATTCTTCAAAGTTGGATATAACTTAAATGTTCGTCCAATAATTAACTTTATCCAACATGAAAAATTAACGGATGATGATAAGAGAACATTAGTACGAGTAGATGAAGGTGAAGGTGGACAATTAGAAGAGTTACCTAACGGTGCTACAGTTAATGTTACATTTGATACGGAAAATGTAAATGGTGATTACCAAGAAAAACGAGCTACAGCGACTATTACATTTGCGAATGGTGCTACAACGACTAAAGTAATACCGTATAAAGTGTATAAATCATTCCCAATGGCTAATAAGGTGTATGATTTTGCAGGAGCTACTAAATATAGATGGTACCATGACGGTGATTATTATATAAACAATGGATTAGCACAAGGTTTGAATTGGTTTGCAAAAAGAGAAGTAGAAGAGAATGGGCGAACAGTACTCAAAGATATACCGCCGCTAACTCAGGCTGATAAAGCTAAAGATGACTCTATTATGGCTAGAGAACTTAATAAAGACACCGCAAAAGGAGTTGGTGAGTATAAATATAGTTATGGAGCAACTTATCCAACAGGTAGATACTCTGCAACGACTACAGACGAATTGTTAAAATTAAGACGTGAAGGTGAAATTGTTCATACGGTGTTTGATGTAGGTGCTAATACTGAGAAAGTTACAGCAAATAGTGGGGATACATTAACGGCCGACCAAGCAAAAGCGGCAGTAATGCCAATTAATGGATCGAAAGAATTACCAGAAGGAACTACTTATGAATGGGTGAACAGTACTGTAACAGGACGTGGTGGAACCGAAGTAGAACGTCAGGTAAGAGTGACTTTAGTTGCTGATCCACATGGACCTTATGCTTCAAACTATCCAAGGGTTAAAACTGTAACAGTTAAAGTGAAAATTGAAGATGTTAAACCGACGGTAAAAATTAAATTCGGAAACAACGATTCAGTAGCTTTAACAACAAATGCTGAAGATAACCGCTTTGTTATCTTTAAAGGTGCAACGTTTAATCCTACATTCATAGTGGATGATAATTCAGGAAAAACAGCTTCTATTAATATCACTGGTCTTCCAAATGGTCGAAGTGTCAAGAAAACAGAAACAATGACTAATGGAACGAATGTAACGGTGACAGATGCAGATGCAGTAACAAGGGATGCTACTACAGGAACACGTGAAGCAAGTGTAACTGTAGCTGATGCTGCAGGAAATACAGAAACTTATAAATTTAAGTACACTGTTGAAGACGCTATTCCAAAAGAAGAAACAAAAACAGTTCCTTTAGGTACTAAACTAGGTACAGATTCACATGATTATGTAAAATTAGCAGTGTCAACAGCGCCAGACCGTACAGTTTATCCAAGTGGAATGACATTCAAATGGAAGAAAGACAATGTGGAGGTAACTAGAGAAACAGCATTTAGTGAACCAGGTAGAGTAACTGGTTATAAAGCAGTCGTTAAATTCCCAACAGCAGGTTTCTATACAATAAATGGTGTGAAAACTTTTGTTCCAGAGTCAATCGAAAGAGACGTAACATTCCTTGTTAAACCAACAAAACCAACAGTAACTCCTGAAGATAACGGTAATGTAACAGTAACTCCAGCGAATGAAACGAATGTCAATAAAGTGGAAGTGACATACACTCCAGCGGATAATAATCGATTAGAAGATAATGGGGATGTGACGAAAACTCCTCAAGATAGAACAACGGTTATCGCTACTAAAGGAACTGATAATCAATGGCATATCACAAGTGGTGAGAAAGAAGGAATTAGTGTTAATCCAACTACTGGTGAAATCACCTTGAAAGATCAAGTCGTTAAAGATCAAACAAAAATTCAAGCAAAAGTAATTGCCCAAGAAGTTTCAAGTGATGAAAATGACACTAATAATTCTAAAGATGGTGATCGCAAAATTCCAACAATTGATATAAACAATACGCTTGTAGAAGTTGGAAAAGAGTTCAGTCTTCCTCTTGGTTTATCAGATGGAGCAGGAGTAGGTGTAGACTATACAAATATTAAAGTTTCGTCACCAAATGGGGAAACAGGTCTAACTTACGATGCAACAACAAAATCAATAAAAGGAACAATAAACGCAGCTACTAAAAAAGAAATTACAGTAAGAGTCCTAGATAAAAATGGAAATAAAGCTGAGAAAACAATCTCTATAGCTGCTGTGAAAGCTAAACCTATCTATGCGATTAAAGACGGAACAATCAAAAATGTAGATACTCCAAGTAACTTTGTGGAAATGCCTGCTGGATTAACTGCCTCTTGGAAAGACGATTCTAGACCTACAACAGCGGAAGCGGGGAATACGAAAAAAACTGTAACGGTTAGTGCGGAAGGTTATAACGCGATAAATGTAGATATTCCAGTAACGATATATCCAAAAGTGACACTTCGTAAGGTAGGCGGCAATGAAGTGGATACCTACCATGAAATCGTTGGGAAACCGTTGACATCAACGATAGTTTCAGGTGGTGATGCAACTGATTTCTATGTAGAGTTTGAAGGTGGAAATAAACCAGATGGTACAACTATTACATTTAAAGGTGGAAATCCAGCTAGTCCAAGTACAACAGCAGGTACAACAACTAAAACAATCGTTGTAACTTATCCGAATGGGGTAGGAACTTTTGAAAAAACTGTAACGTTCAAGACTTATGGAAATGAAGCGAAGTATGAGGATGGAAAAGATTCTGTAGAAACAATAGTCGGTAGTGCATTTGCAAAAACAAATGCTAGTGACTATGTAAAACCAAGTAGTACTTTAGCTAATCCAGATGGTACTGTTATTGGATGGGGAAATGGATATACCCCTTATAATCCAGTGAACAAACCACAGGATAAAATTGGAAAACGTGAAGAAAACGTTAATGTTTGGTATGGAAATAATGTTGAAAAACAACGTGGAGATACTCAACACTGGTACAGTGATCAAAACATTAAAGTAACGTTAGCTGTCAAACCACAGGCACCAACACTAACTGCAAATCAATTCCAAGGTAAGGCAGGCACTAAACCTGAGATTACTGTAAACAATTTACCAACAACTGCACAGTTGACAACAGGATCAACTGTAAAAGTACAATTAAAAGATGCTACTGACACTGTAGTTGCAGAAAAAACTGTAGTAGCAGGAACAGAAAGTACAACATTTACTGAAACTGACTATAATAATCCAGTTACTTTAGGTCAACAATTGACAGCTAATGTGATTGTTTCTGGAACTTATCAAAAAACAGAAAAAACGGATAATGGAACAAGGCAAGTCCAAACTGCTTATTCTTTAGTTTCTAATAATAGCAACAGTGAACAAGTCACTCCTCAAAAACCAACTTTTGATACAACAACAGTGACTTCAACTAGCCGTACATTGAGTGGTACATTAGGCGGATTTAATGACCCTAATAGAGTGGTCAAAGTTTATTTAAATGATGAAAAAAATACCGTTCTATCTAGTGAAAATAACGGAGAAGTAACCATCAATAATGATGGAACTTGGACAGCTACGCTTCCTAAAAATGTAAAACTTCGTCAATCAGTCGCTAAAAATGGTGAAACTACAATGCCACCAGCGATTACAGTGGAGAATACAGTCACAGGTGGAACAGTTTCAACTAGAAGTGATAATAAAGCAGTTGAAATGGGAGATTACTCAGTAGCGTCAACAGTTGCAGGTAGTAAGCATATTGATATTACAGTTCCACATGATGCTAAACGAGTTGAATTGCGATTCCATAATAATCAAGAAACAGGAGATAAGCCAAACAGTATTGTACTTGTTCGTGGAACAGATGGATGGCATACAGAAGCAACAAGAACTGATTCAGCAACAGTGACGAATGCAAATGGATATGTCGGAACAATTACTTCTACTCCAAGCACTGCTAATCCTTCAGAAAATAATATTCGTATTGCTCTAAATGAACAAAGCGGAACGGCAAAACTTCATATTAAAGAAGAAAATGCAAACGGAGATAGCACTGAATCATATGGTAGTGGATTAGGAATTCGTGTATATAACCAACCAGAAGCAGGACAAGAGCCAAGTGCGACAGGTAAGTGGAAAGTTGCTAGTGTGACGAATACAGCACCTGTTCTATCACATAAAGGAACAGATGCAAGTAGCGAAACAAATCGTAAAGTCTATGACTCAGGAACTACCATCACTAAAGAAATGCTAGCAGAGTTAGTAACAGTGACAGATCCAGAAGATAATGCTGCAGATGCGAATAATAAACCATACGGCTCAACAACTCTTGAAATCGTATCTGGTTTAACAGAAACACCAGGACAAGCAACACCATCGGGGAATTATACAGTTACTCTAAAGGCTACTGATAGTCAAGGAAGAAAAAGTAATACGTTGACGGTGTATGTGGGAGTGGTGTCAACGGATGTTAAATATCAACCACAAGTAAATGGCGTAAATGTTGGTAACAGTAAAGAGATTCCAATAATAGGTGTAACACACCAAAATGGAGAAAGTATTACTTATACACCAATAGAAAAATTTACAGAATCTGGTAAACAATATGTTTTAAAAGTAAAAGGTACCCGAACTGTTCAGTTAACTACTGAGGCTCAAGTAATTAATATTGAATATGTCCAAGACTTCACACCAGTGACACCAGCTAAGACACCAGTAGCAAATCCAGCACAA
>NZ_JUQO01000218.1 GCF_001074635.1 Streptococcus mitis | reverse complement strand
AGTACAGCCTGCGGCTAGTTTCCTAGTTTGCTCTTTGATTTTCATTGAGTATTAGATGCTTGTCTTTATCACATCCTATCTAGCTAAGCGAATACGGGTCACGATTCCGTCTGGATCTGTCACTTCCAACTGGCTTGATGTCAGCCACTTGATTGGTGCATCAACTTCTTGTACTCGTTTCCCAATCGTTAACAGTTCTTCTTTATGTGCGACTTCGATGACATAGTAGGCCAAACCTGGCAAGCCTTGCTTACCCGGAACTAGGCCTTTTCCTCCCCATTCGTTGACTGCTAAATGATGATGGTAGCCTCCAGCTGCAATCCAACTAGCACTAGGCACACTGAATTTATCCTCTAGCCCTAACACCTTTTGATAAAACTGGCTGGACTTTCGACTATCCTTGACGGAAAGATGAATATGCCCCATTCTCGTACCCTCTGCTAAAGTAAAGGGCTCTACTCTTTCCCCCAACTCATAGATATCCTGTGCTGCAAGAGCCTCCGTCACTCCGATAATGCATCCATCTTCTCGAATATCCCATGTGGAAACCGGCTTATCTCGATAGAGTTCAATGCCATTTCCCTCCAAATCCTCCAAATAAAGGGCCTCACTGTAACCGTGGTCTGCACCGCCGACAAGAGGAATCTGCAAATCCGTCAGGTGTTTCAAGACATCAGCCAAAGCCTTGCGTGTCGGCAAGAGAATAGCCAGATGGTAAAGGCCATAATGTTCCCTTACTTCACCGCTCTTTTGTGTTTGAATCAAGTGTACCAAGGCTTTTCCTCCAAGTCCCAGAACGACCTCTGTCTCAGTTTGAGATAAGATTTCTAAACCAATGATTTGCTGATAAAAGGCTGTTTGACTGACCAAATCCTTTACATTTAAAACTGCCTCTGCTAAATAAATGTGGCTCTTGTATTCATAGGTCATAAATGGTTCTCTTTTCTAGTTGTAATCAATTTTATTACATCTATTATATAATTTCCACCAAGAAAGTCAAGCCAGACAACTTGAAGCCTATATTCTAACAAAAAGAGGTCAATGTCTGCCATCAACCTCTTTCTTATCGTTCATTCTTTTTGCTAAGTAAGATGAATACTTTACCTATGGCCTGACATTTTCAGCCTAGTTTACCCATTCACCATTACCATTTACACGGTAACCATCTGGTGTTGTTGTGCTCACAGCCAAAGCTCCTGAACCGTAGGCATAATACCAGTGTGGTCCGACTTTAAACCAACCTGTCTTCATGATACCTGCTTCGTCAAGGTAATACCAAGTGCCATTTTCCTTGTACCAGCCTGTCTTCATAGCTCCTGAGCCGTCAAAGTAGAACCATCTGCTACCATCTGTTCCCCAGCCTGTAAACATAGCACCTGAATTGCTCAAGTAATACCAGCTACCAGAAACTTTTACAAATCCAGTCTGCATGATACCTAAGTCATTCAAATAGTACCATTTACCATCTGTTTTCACCCAGCCTGTCTTCACATCACCAGACTCATAAAAATACCATTTGCCATTAGATTGCACCCAACCAGACTGATCAGACGTAGACGCTCTAAAATCTTTCAGTGGTTTTTCTTCAACCGTAGCTTTAGTTTTAACTGTTGAAAGGTTTGAGGCAGTCACTTCTGTATACTGAACAGCAGAACCATATCCACCAGCCAATTCCTCTGAAGAAGCATCATCACCTAGAGTTTGAGCAATTGTAATAGCTTTGTATGGATTGTTAGGATTTTTAAAAGCTGCCATCCCCATGTGTGTAAATTTAGGGTTAATTAGCGACTCATAGTGACCAGATTTCCCGTTGTCTGAACCACTATTTTTTTTCTGCACATAATCTGCTTTTTCAGAACGCCATTGTTCAATAGCTTTTAGAAAACCGTCATGATTCCATGCCAAATTTTCTCCCATTATACTATTAGAAGTTGGAAAGGCACTCCAAAGATCTTTGCTAGAAAGACGATCGTGCTTCATAGTCACAGATGCTTCTGTAGCTCTGACAAAAGCTGCCTTTTCTAGGTCAGTTGACCATTTGATAGGGACATACTTATCTACCAAACCTTCATCCGCTGCTTCTTTACGAATAGCATTAATGGCATCCAAAATAGATTGTTGATGAGGAGCCACAAATTCTCCTTTGATTCCAACCAAAACATTGCCACTAGAAGGTTTTAGCACCTCTGAGGTCAATACATTACCATCAGCAGATTGCGTTGCCACCAATCTGTCATTCGCAAAAACATCATTTGTCAAAACTGCTCCTGCCAAGGTCAAAGCCAAGGCACTAGCAAATACAATTTTCTTCATTTTTTTCTCCTTTTATCCTTTAGACAGGATAGGTATTTTCAATATTAAATTATATCATATTTTCCTATTCTTTGCCCATTTCTACTAATGTTATAAGGTAAATACTATTCCCCAAAAAGTAGAAATTCCTATCCTTTTATTTCACAACAAGCTCATAACGTGTCTTGCTTGTAAAGGTTTGACCGGCTTTAAGAATGACTTGGTCTTTGAGGTCGCTGTGAATGGCATCTGGTAAATCCTGCGCTTCAAGGGCAATCCCATTGTGCTGTACCATTGGCTGACCTCCTATGATGACACTCTCATCCACAAAGTTTGCTGTGTAGACCACAAAGCAAGGAGCCTCTGTCTTGAAAAGCAGGAAGCGACCTGAGTTTTGGTCATAAAGGAATCCAGCATTGTCATGACCTGCAGGAAGGGCAAATGGATGATCTAAGCCAGATACCAACTGGATTTGCTCATCTTCTTCTGCAAAGATATCTTTCAACAAGGCACCATTGTAGATGTGTTTGACCACATCACGGTTGGCTTCTGGAGTTTTGGCAGGAACACCGTCGAGAGCGATTGGGTAAATGCCCTCTGTATTTAGTTGGAAGACATGACGGTCAATCGTCTGCGTGAAATCACCAGACAAGTTGAAGTAGCTGTGGTTGGTCGGATTGACCAGCGTATCCTGATCGGTCGTTACCTTGTAGCTGATTTCGTAGGCACCAGTTTCTTCCAAGTGGTAACTAATCCAAATCTTGAGATTTCCAGGAAATCCCCCTGTCCCATCTGTACGCTCTGTGTAGAGGGTCAGACCATAGTCGCTCACTTCAACTAGTTCAAACAAGCTCGAATCCCAACCAGTTGAACCACTGTGGTTACAATTGCTAGCATTGTTGACTTCAAGGTCATAGTTCTTGCCATTAAGCTCAAATGTCGCACCTGCAATACGGCCCGCCACAGGACCTACGCTAGCTCCATGCTTGGGACTATTACCTACATAGCTGTCAAAGTCATCAAATCCCAAGATAACATTGGCAAAATTTCCATCCTTGTCAGGTGTGACATAGCGCAGGATGGTCGCGCCATAAGCCATAACCTCAAGCTGGTAGCCACCGTCAGTTTCAAAGCGATAGGCCAAGACATCCTTGCCCTCAACACTTCCAAATACACGCTCTGTGTATGCTTTCATTCTGTTCTCCTTTTACTATTTCTCTCAAGCAAACAAACCATAGAAAGTTTACTGACAATCTATGGTTTGCCTGATGATATACAAATCCTCTTGTCAAGAATTCATAAACACTGTCTTACTTTTGATATTCGTGGATGATAACACCTTGTACCACACGGTTTACTGTACCTGTAGGAGACGGTGTATCTGGTTTATTTTCTACCCTGAGTGAAGTCAATAGGGCAAAGAGTTGAGCATATACGATGTAAGGGAAGACACGGTAAATATCATTCAAGACACCGCCACAACCAAGGGCAACTTCTTTGACATTTTCAAGACCAAAGGCTTGATCACTCAAAAGCACAACACGACGAGCAATCTGATCACCAGCAACTTCACGAACCAAGTCCAAGTCGTACTTGCGAGTGTAGTCTGTCGTTGTACCAAAGACCAAAACAACTGTATCTTCGTTGATAAGAGATTTTGGACCGTGACGGAAGCCAACTGGGCTTTCATACATGGTCGCCACTTGGCCAGCTGTCAATTCTAAAATCTTGAGCTGAGCTTCATGAGCAAGTCCAAAGTAAGGACCCGCACCAAGGTAGATGACACGGTTAAAGTCTAAATCAACAAGCTCTTTGACATCTTCTGCATTGTCTAAAACTTTACGGGCAAGACTAGACACAACTTCAAAACGTTCAGCTTTCACAGCAAATTCTGTAGGATCAAAGACCAAAAGAGCTGTCAACATCATAGAGGTAAAGCTAGAAGTCATGGCAAAGCCAGCATCATTAGAGGCAGCTGGTTGCAAAAGCAAGAGATTGCGGTCATCTCCATGAGCTTGAAGAGCCAATTTACCATCTGCTGCGCAAGTAATCGTCACTTGATAAAGCTCATCCACCAAATCCTTGGCCAAATCAACAGTCGCCACACTTTCAGGTGAATTTCCACTACGAGCGAAAGATACAAGGACAGTTACCACATCTTTTTTCAAATAAGTTTCTGGATTGGCAACGATATCTGTGGTCGCAATAGCATTGAAATTCCACTTGCGTTCGTCATAGACTTCCTTAAAGTAATGTACCAAGGTGTCTCCCACATAAGCAGAAGTCCCAGCACCTGTCAAGATAACCTTGATATAGTCATGTTTATCAGCAATTCCTTGTAGGAAGGCTGCAATTTCTTCACGTTTTTCTTGATAAGCTTCAAAAGCTTCTTTCCATACATCAGGCTGTTGGTAGATTTCACGTGTAGTGATCTCTGCACCCAATTCGAGCAAGTCTTCTTTTGTATAATGTAGCATTGAGTTCCTCTTTTTCTATTAAATATGGGAATGGGAGTAAGCCCCATTCCCATGTATATTCTATATAAGATGCTCTAAATAAGATGTTCTAAGTCACATCTTATTCATCTTCGTCATCATCGAAGCCCGCTAACAGGTCATTGACTTTCACAATGCTTTCTGCAGCACGGTTCTTATAATCCGCATCTGCGCCTGTAAGGCTCGCATTGATAAATTCAATCACCATTGGAAGATTCATCCCAGCATAAAGTTCGATGTCACGACCTTCCATGATCAAACGGCTTACCACATTACATGGTGTCCCACCGAGAAGATCCGCAAAGACTAGGAAATCATCTAATCCTTCAATAGCAGCTTCAAATTTTGCAGTAAAGTCTTCTGGGCCATCTTCTGGAAGAAGAGCTACTGTGTAAATGTTGTCTTGTGGGCCCATGATCATTTCTGTGCTACCTTTAAGCTCCTCACAGAAGCGACCATGGCTCACCAAAATTAATGATTGCGTCATAAATTATGCGCCCATTCCAAGTACAAATTTACCAAAGGCAGAAAGAGCCAAAGCAAGTACGATAATAATACCGATAGCTTTAGTAGAGTTCATACCTTTCTTACCAAGCAACCAGAAGATAAAGGCAGTAAAGATTGCTGGAAGCAAGCGTGGGAAGATTTGGTTCAAGATGTCTTGGAAGTCAATCATCTTCTCACCGATTGCCCATTTGTAAGAAATTTCAAAGTTGATCATTGTTGCTACAAGAGCACCCATCATGAAGACACCAAGTACAGATGCAGCGTCAATCAAAGCTGTCAAGGTACTTTGCATGTTGTTGATAAGGTTAACCCCTTCTTTGTAGGCAAATTCCAACTGTTTCCAACGGAAGATATCATACGCTACTGCAACTGCAATCCAAAGGAAGATACCCCAAGGTTGACCACCGATAGCCATAGTTGCTGCGATAGATCCCATGATAGCAGGTACAAGTGAACCAAAGATTGTATCTCCAAGAGGAGCGAATGGTCCCATCAAACCTGTCTTGATACCATTAACGGCATCTTTTGAACCTACACCATCTTTTTCTTCCATGGCAAGGTCAAAACCAGCGATAATGGTGTGGAAGAATGGTGAAGTATTGAAGAATTGAGTATGAACTTTCATCATTTCTTTCAATTCAGGAGTTCCATCCCCATACATTTTACGCAATTGAGGCAAGATCATGTAAAGGTAACCAGAAGCTTGCATACGTTCGTAGTTCCAACCTAATTGGAAAGTAAACAAGCTACGTTTGTTGATTTGGTTAAAATCTTCTTTTGTAAGTTTATAATTAGAATTCGTCATCTTCGATTTCCCCACTTTCTGATGGTGTAGAAGGTGCTGCTACAGCTACTTTTTGGCTATTTTTGAAGTGAAGCACTGCAAGGAAGATACCTACGATAGAGATACCAATCATAGACAAACCTTTGAAGTTGTTCACGAAACCAATTTTTTCAGCCACATCTTTCGGTAGAGTGCCGATAACACCTGCAACAGCGCCACCAAGACCTGTTACATATGAGTAAAGAACAGTTAACATAGCTGTCAAACCAAATCCCATTGCAAGGTAGTGAAGGTTACGTTTAACTGGAAGGTAACGAAGCAAGATTGCAAATCCAAGACCTGGAAGCATACGTCCTGCGAGTGTCAAACCATCTGCAACCCATTGGTATTTTGTAACGAAGTCTACTACGTGTTGTACAAATTCACCACCAAAAGCAAGCGCAAAGAAGACTGGAAGGGCACGAGATAGAGCCCAAGGAATCGCACCAAGTAGGTAGTTGCGTTCAATACCTTTATAGTCAAAGCGTTCGATTGCAGCATCCACACGGTGAGCAAAGAAAGTAGTTGTCATACGTCCAAGAACGTCGAAGTATGTCAAGAGAGTTGCTACTGGCACAGCGATTGTTGTAATCGCAAGTGCTGTATCAATTCCTTGTGAAACAGAGAAGGCTGTCGCAAGAACCGCACCAGAAGTTGCGTCGATACGAGAAGCACCACCGAAGGTACCAACCCCAAGAACGAATAGTTGCAAGTTACCACCGATAAGTAGACCGGTAGTCACATCTCCCATGATTAAACCAGTAATGAAACCAGCAAATACAGGGGAACCTGCAGATGAAACGATCGTCAACTCATCACAGATTTGATAAGCTGAGTACAAAGTGAGAAGTAAAATTTGCCACCATTGTATCATAACAATGACCTCCTAAAAATTTTTTCCTATTTTAATAAGCTCAAAAAGTCTGAAATTGGATCATTTGGAACCATTTGAGCAGTAAGTTTAACACCTTTTTCTGCCAGTTTGTGGAAGTCTTCCACATCCTTGTCCACTACGTTGATAGAACGTGTGATGGGGCGAGTTTCTGGTGTTTGAGACATATTCCCAACATTAAGGGTTTCAATTGGTACACCTGCTTCAACCAAACCAAGGAAGCGGTCTGGTTTGCGAGCCACGATAAAGAGACGTTGGCTATCGTATTTTCCAGCAAGAATATTGGCTGCCGCTTTTTCAATTGGCAAAATACTCAATTTCACACCTGGTGGTGTCGCAAGTTTCAAACCACTCTTTTCAACGTCATTGTTGACAACTTCGTTATCTACAACCATAATACGTGAAACATTTAGTTTTCCAGCCCAAAGATTGGCTACTTGTCCGTGGATCAAACGTCCATCGATACGGCATCCTACAATTGTCATAAGTTTTCCCCCTTTATGTGTTTTAGTGTAGGTTTACGAGTTAAATAAATCTCTTCTTTATATTCACCTTCTGTTTCAAAGATGATGATGCGGTTATCACCTTCCTTGAGATAGCTATGAGGGATATAAAGTGAGAGGGTCGGGCCGACGTTCCAAAAACGTCCTAGATTCTGCCCATTGACAAAGGCAACTCCCTTACCAAACTCAGATAAGTCTAGGTAAGTATCTTTTGGCTCTTGGACTGTAAAGTCATAAGCGTAAAAGGCTGGTTGTCCTTGAGTCCATCCTTTTGAAAAATCAATTTTCTCAGGATTTTCTAGCGGGAGTGGATAGTGTTTCCAGTTTAGTAAGAAGTGCAAATCCTTACAAACCCCTGTCCGAATTCCCTTACGTTGCGTATCCGCTAAGAACTTATGCCCATAGTTGACACGCCCCATATTTTCTATCAATATATCAATCCTAGATAACGCTTTCTTTTCGCCTTGATAGAAAATATCTTCCCCAATCTCTGTCTGATATTGGGTTTTAACCCACTGACCATCGACATACAGCTGGGCCCTATCTCGACCATCAATGATACGAAGTCTTTCTTCTTCTGCATCCCAGTTTGTTTCTGTTCGATAGAGTAGGTAGCCATAGCTTTGTCCCAACTCCTCCATCTTTTTAGGATAGAGGCTTTCTACTGGACTTGACAAGCTATCTAAGGTTTCAAACAAAGAAACTTTTTCAACTAGTGGAATCGCGTCCAACTCCATACTCTCTTTGTAGAGTGGCTCCAACTGCGGGTACTCTGGAAAATGTGTTGCCATCATCTTCTTGACTGCCAAGTATTTGGCAGTTGGATTTCCTTCTTCATCCAGAAGCGCATCGTAATCATAAGACGTAACTTGTGGCAGGTCCAAAGTTCCTCGAGCCGAGCAACCATTCATGAATCCAAAGTTTGTACCACCGTGGAACATGTAAAGATTGATAGAGCCTTGCTCCAAAACTTCTCGAACTGCATCTGCTAATTCTTTTGGATCCCGTGTGATAATCGGTTCTTTCCAACGATTGAACCAGCCATCCCAGAACTCCATACACATGAGTGGCCATTTCTTACCATGCTCATCAAAGAATTCCTGCATCTGTGAAAAGTTATAAGGTGCCTTAGAACCAAAGTTCCCTGTCACAAAGAGGTCATCTTCGATTAAGGTTCCAGCTTTCAGAGTAGCTCTCCATGGACCATCTGATGTAAAGAGGGAACAAGTTACACCACGCTCTTCCATCAGCTGTCGAATGGCTCTCAGATAAGCCTTATCTTCTCCATAAGAACCATACTCATTTTCAACCTGCATCATGAGGATATTTCCACCATTGTCCAACAAATGTGGAACCAATCGTGACAAGAGCTGGTCATAGTAGCGACCGACAGCCTCAATATAGGCTGGATCTGAGGAACGAATCCTCATGTCTTTGGTTAAGAGCCAAGCTGGTAAACCACCGAATTCCCATTCCGCACAGATGAAGGGTGACGGACGAACGATAGCGTAGAGACCCAAATCTTGTGCTGTCTGAAGAAACCGCTCCAAATCCAGAGCTCCTTCAAAGTGAAACTCACCCTCACGAGGCTCGTGTAAATTCCAAGCTACATAAGTCTCTACGGTATTAAAACCAAGAGCCTTCAAGTTATAGAGCGAATGATACCAATCCTCTGGAGGAACCCTAAAATAATGAATGGCGCCGGACAAAATCTTGAACGGTTTCCCATCTAAATAGAAATCGTCTCGTATCTCAAATCGTGTCATAAAACTACCTTTTGATTGCAAAAGTTTGCGCTTTCATTTATTGTTATATTAAATATAGCGCAATTATTCATGTTTGTCAATAGTCTTAACTAGATTATTTAAAATTTTTCTATTTTTTTACTAACTTTTAGGCAAAATACTTATAAAATCGTATAAGCCCGAGCACTTCGCTATTTTTTGCTAAAAAACCTTGTATAAAAATGTATAAAATCCTGATTATTTAGATGTAAATTAACCTTTTAGCCTATTATTTTAATTTTTTATTCAAAAGACTACTATTCTTTTCTTTTTTATGGTAAAATCTTTTATGGAGAAGGAAAATCGAGGTGAAAATATGGCAATTCCTAAATATCAATATATAAAAGACGAATTAAAGAACAAAATCATCTCTGGTCAATTCGCCAGTGGAGATAAATTTTACACTGAAGCTGAATTGATCGCTATGTATGATGTGAGTTCTATCACAGTTGTCCGCGCCTTAAACGACCTTGCCAAGGATGGCTATATTGTCCGTCAACAAGGAAAGGGTACATTCGTTTCACGTGCACGCAAACACAAACTCGTAGAGTTTTCAGATGTAGAAGTTTTTGAAACTAAAGATGATAAAGTGACCGTCCTTTCTATTGAACGCGGAAATAAACTAAGCTACTTAGAAAAACTTGGATTACGTGGTGACCAATTCTACTATAAGATTGAGCGCGTACGTAAATCAAACGGTGTTGTATACATTTACCATACATCTTACATCCCAGAACAATACATCAACGCAAATTATCCAAACCTTGAATACTATAGCTCTATCTATAGCCGTTTCAAATTGGATTACCACATTCACATGAATGATGAACATTTTGAAGAAATCAATGAAATAGCATTTCCAACTCCAGAACACGTGGTTTCCATCCTAGGAATCAATGATCAATTTCCTACTGTCCTTCAGACCAAGATTACGAAACTCGAATCTACTGGTCAAGTTTTGGAATATAGTGAAACCTACAAACGATCTGATTACTACAAGATTAAATTCATCTCATGTGACCGTGATCACTAAGAAAAAAGCCTAAGCCTAATCGCTTGGGCTTTTTCTATACTTATTATATGACATTAAAAATGTATTTTCTATATGTCAATGAAGATCGATTAAATTTGTTTAAATTTTACTAAAATATAGGGAATCTTTTTAGCAAAAAAGCTTTAATAAACAAGAAAAATCAAAGTTCTTCTACTCCAGTAAATAGAGTAATAGAGCTTCGATTTTATTTTAATTATCCTAAACCAAGACGTTCAAAGATATCATCCACTCGTTTGGTGTAGTATGCAGGGTTGAAGATTTCATCGATTTCTTCTTGTGTGAGGCGTGATGTTACTTCTGGATCTGCCTCAAGAAGTGGTTTAAAGTCTACTTGATTGTCCCAAGAGTAGGCTGTTTTTGGTTGCACCAAGTCATAAGCTTGCTCACGGGTCATCCCTTTCTCAATCAAGGTCAACATAGCCCGTTGGCTAAAGATAAGACCGAAAGTTGAGTTCATGTTGCGGATCATGTTTTCTGGGAAGACTGTCAAGTTCTTGACAATATTTCCAAAACGGTTGAGCATGTAGTCAATCAAGATGGTCGTATCTGGTGTGATGATACGCTCAGCTGATGAGTGAGAGATGTCACGTTCGTGCCAGAGAGCCACGTTTTCATAGGCTGTAATCATGTGACCACGGATAACACGCGCAAGACCAGTCATATTTTCAGAACCGATTGGGTTGCGTTTGTGAGGCATTGCTGAAGACCCTTTTTGCCCTTTAGCAAAAAATTCTTCTACTTCGCGTTGTTCTGATTTTTGCAAGCCACGAATCTCAGTCGCCATACGCTCGATAGAAGTCGCGATGCTGGCAAGAACCGCAAAGTACTCAGCGTGAAGGTCACGAGGAAGGACCTGTGTTGAGATTTCTTGGGCACGGATACCAAGCTTGTCGCAGACATATTCCTCTACAAATGGTGGGATATTGGCAAAGTTCCCAACCGCACCAGAAATCTTACCAGCTTCCACACCAGCAGCCGCATGCTCGAAACGCTCGATGTTACGCTTCATTTCGCTGTACCAAGTCGCTAATTTAAGACCAAATGTTGTCGGCTCAGCGTGCACCCCGTGGGTACGACCCATCATGATGGTGAACTTGTGCTCCTTAGCCTTGTCAGCGATGATGTTGGTGAAGTTTTCAAGGTCACGACGAATGATGTCGTTGGCCTGTTTGTAGAGGTAACCGTAGGCCGTATCTACCACATCGGTAGAAGTCAAGCCATAGTGGACCCACTTGCGCTCCTCACCAAGAGTCTCAGAAACCGCACGTGTGAAAGCCACTACATCGTGACGAGTTTCCTGCTCAATCTCCAAAATACGGTCGATGTCAAAGTCCGCTTTTTTACGAATCAAAGCCACATCTTCCTTAGGGATTTCCCCCAACTCAGCCCATGCCTCGTCAGCGAGGATTTCCACCTCAAGCCAAGCACGGTATTTATTTTCTTCACTCCAAATGTTCGCCATCTCAGGGCGAGAGTAACGGTTGATCATAATTTTATTCCTCACTATAATTATCTATAAAAATTTTAGACAATGTAACTTCTACATCAAAATCTGTAGAAATAACTAATTCCACTATACCTGCTTCATCATTAATTCTAATATTTCTAAATAAGTTTGAAACATCTGCTTCAAATATAGAACCCTTTTTCGTTTTTGATAAACAATAATACTTAAATCTCCAAAATATCCTTGGATTAAACTGATTGTCAAACTTCAATGAATAGTTTTTAGAATCAATTTCATAATAGTCCATAGGAAATTGGAGAGCAATCGTTCCCAAAATTTTTAATATCTCATTTCTCTTATTTTGATAAAAATCTAGATTTCTTTCAAAAAGCGCTAGTTCTAAAGGAGTATCTTTGAATTCACTTCTATAATTTGTCCAATCCAACCTAATTTTATCATAAAGTTTTTCTGACTGATTCAACTTGAAATGATTTTTTCTTAAATATTTTATTAAATATAGAATTGGAACCCCAAATATTTCTTCTTTAGTATTTTGAATAATAATATCAATATCTCTCAATATTTCCTTACAATGATAACTGCTACAAGAACTGAAAAATTTTAAAATTTTTCCAGATATAACTTTGTCACCATTTATAGATTGCAAGATTTGTTGCATTTTATTAAATAATTCTTTATCTTCTGAATTATCAACAAGATTAAGAGGTATATATAAATTATTAGAGAGATAGTGTACACTCTCATACGAAAAAGTAGACTCACATCTATCCATTATTTGTTGGAGTAGAAAGTTAGAGTACAATTCATCTGTGACACGATAATTAATCGAACAATGGTAATTTAGATTCAATTCATTCAAACTTTTATCTGGAAGTTCATTCAAAACAAACTGTGAAAAAAGTAAATCCTCACTTGATATCTTTAAAATTCTATCTTTATCTCTATCTTCAATATTATCATTATCAATAACTACATTTTGCAATTGAAATTTTTTTCTATCTAAATCACTTTTTAAAAGTTTCAAATCCATACGAACACTGTCACTTGATGGCCTTAAGTCTGGGGACGGATTAATTAATCTATCAACTAACTTATCTAATTCAAAGAGATAAGGATAAGTATACCAAATACGCTTATATTCTGACCCGTCTGGATTTTCTCCTGTAAAGCATTCATTAATGATTAACCCAAAAGAATATACATCTGACGCAAATGTGATGTTAAGGGCTGCTCCAATTTTCTTTTGTTCTGGCGATAAATAATTTCTATTTGCTAGTAAATCATCTGCAACAGTTAAATCAGATCCTTGAAAATGCGCAATTCCAAAGTCACTTAAAACCAAATTTTCATCTCTTACTAAAATATTTTCTGGCTTGATGTCTCTATGAATTATTCCTTTATCATGAGCAGCATTTATACCCTTAGATAATTGAATTAAATAATCTAATTTTTGTTCTGGTGAATAACTTTCAAATTCATCAATTACATTCCGAAAATTTTTAGGGAAATAATCCATTACTGCATATAAAAATTGAGCTCTTTGTCCGTTATTTGGATATTCTCCATGTAACTGATATTGAATAATATTTTCGTGATTATATTGTGAACAAAATTCAATATCATTTTTTAGTCTCTCAATTTTTGCCTTATTTGCAGTGCCACCGGAAGTTGGTAGTTTCATGATTTTAACAGCTTTTTCAATGCCATCACTATCTTTTGTCAAAACTACTACACCTTGGCCTCCTTGACCTAAAATTTCTATGAGACTATAATCAATAGAGCCCAAAACCTCATCAATTTTAAACTGATTTTTAAGACAATCAATCTGCTCATCCGTTAAAACCATAATTCCTCACTTCTATTAAAGTAATTCCATGATTACTCAAACTCCTCTTCCCCAATCCATACAGATGGATAGTGATCCAGTGTATTCAAATCTTTATCTAACGGTACATCATAAATTGCTAAATAGTTTTCTGAGGGATGAGCTACTAGTTTCTCATATTTAGCTTGTACCCTTTCATAGTCTCTACTTGCGAACATGACTTCCACCACAGCATTTCCTTTACTATCTTCCACATAGGCATGGACAAAGATTTAAATAATTTTGTTACTTCCAAAAATTCTCTTTTACATATACTACTTTATTCCAAAAACCTCCCATTATTTCATCTTCTTCAGTTATATATAAACTACTTTTTAAGATTGTCACAACAAATCGTCTATTATATGTAAACGTTTGAACAGTAAGATAGTAAAATAAAATACAAAATATAACTAACATAGCTAAACTAGCTAAAAATGAAATTAAATTGTTTTGTAATCCAGTTCTATCGGTAAAAAGTTCGCTAATTTCTTGAGAGGTTAGTGTCTCTTTTAAAAAATTTACCAAAGTTGTAACAGCAAAAATTAATATAGTAGCCAAAATACCGCAACTCCAATTTGCAAAATGACTAATTTTTTTCAGAGATAAGTCTACTTCTGAAATCAACAAGCGTACTTGTTCCTCATCTAAAAATTTCCCTTTTTTAAATTTAATAGCAATATTCTTTAAATTAAGTTTCTCTAAAACAATGGTAGTACGATAACAAGCTCCCATAAATAGAGAAATCACTATAAAAAGCATACTCTCACTAGAATTAGTAGAACTACTACCACTTTTAGAAGTTCCATAAAGTCCAATCCCCAAAAACATCACTATAAAGGAATACAGCAAGAAATATTTTAAAAACTTACTTATAAGTGAATCAAATAAAGTAACTTCCTCACGAAGTAATTTCTTGATTTCATAGTATTTTATAGGCATTACCAATCAATCCCTTTCCCAAACTCTCCCACACTATCCGGCGCATCACTAAACAAAGTCACATGCCCCATTTTGCGGTTGTGCTTTTCTTCTATTTTACCATACATGTGGAGGTGGGCGCTTGGATTTTCTGTGACATATTTTTCAGCAGCCTCGACATGCTGGCCGAGGACATTAAGCATGACGGCTGGTGCATGTAGTTTGATGTCTGGCAATGGTGCTCCCAGAACGCCTAAAATGTGGGTATCAAACTGGGAAAAATCGCAAGCTTCAATCGAGTAGTGACCTGAATTGTGTGGACGTGGCGCAATTTCATTGACCACGATATCATCAGCTGTCGCAAACATTTCCACACAAAGAGTTCCAGACAAGTTGAGTTGTTCTGCGATTCGCACAGCCATAGCTTTGGCTTTTTCAGCTAGACTTTCTGAAATGCGGGCTGGCACAATGGTCTTAGATAGAATGTTGTTACGGTGGATATTTTCCTGAACTGGGAAAACTGTCACATCCTTGCCATTTCCTGATACGATGACAGAAATTTCAAGATCAAAGTTGACAAATTCTTCCAAAACACAGTCTGCTGAATCGGCTAGCGCATAGGCTTCTGCCAAATCTGCTTCTGAGCGAATGACCTTTTGTCCATGCCCATCGTAGCCACCTGTCGCGGTCTTGAGGACATAGTTTTTAGACAGGTCCATATCTGCCAAATCTTGGCTTGAGATCACAACCTTGTAAGGTGCCACAGTGACTTGAGCCTTGTTTGAGAGAAAGTCCTTTTCAAAGATGCGATTTTGGGAGATGCGAAGCAGGTCGGTTCCTTGAGGAAGTTGACCATCCTTGATGACAGCATCCAAACCGTCAGCATCGACATTTTCAAACTCATAGGTGAGGACATCGCAACGCTCAGCCAACTGACGCAGAGCATCCACGTCATTATAAGGAGCCACGATGATCTCCGCCACGCGAGAGGCTGGGCAATCAGCCGCAGGATCCAGCGCGATAACCTTGTGGCCCATGTAGATAGCAGAAATGGCCATCATTTGACCCAGCTGGCCGCCACCGATAATTCCGATTGTTTTAGATGAGCTCATTTGTAGACTCCTCTGCGATTTTTCCTTGTTCTTCTGCAAAATCTGCCAATGCTGTCGCGATAGACTGATCCTCTACTGATAAGAGACGAAGGGCAAAGAGGGCAGCGTTGGTCGCACCTGCTTCACCGATAGCCATAGTTGCGACAGGCACTCCACCTGGCATCTGGACGATAGAGTAGAGCGAGTCCACACCACTAAGGGCACGCGATTTTACGGGCACACCAATGACTGGAAGGGTCGTTTTGGCTGCTACCATGCCTGGTAAATGGGCTGCACCTCCAGCACCTGCGATGATAACCTTGATACCGCGACTCCGTGCTTCCTCCGCATGTCTGAACATGAGATCTGGAGTACGGTGGGCAGAGACAACCTTCTTTTCGTAGGCTACACCGAAACGGTCTAGGACTTCGGCGGTTTTTTGCATGGTTGCCCAGTCGGATTTTGAGCCCATGATGATGGAAATTACGGGTTTCATTTCTTCTCCTTTTTCCTCTTTTTCAACAATCACCTTAGGTTGTGAGGGACGGCAGCAGCCACCAAAGGTGTCTCATGCCTAAATTGGAAGCCCAAGGTCTTCCAATTTCCCTGAACGATTGGATTGTCATTCAATCGTTCTTTCACAACAGCGGTGATTGTTCTATATTAGCTCGCTAACGCTCGCAAATCAAACAATCATTATCGTATTTGGCGACTGCGTCGCTTTTTCTTATATCTTTATCGAATTGCCTTGCTTCCGATATCAGTTCGGTAGAAAAGTCCTTCTGTTTTTTGTTTGTTAAGTTCGCTGTAGATGGTGTTTTGGGCTTCTTTGACGGTGTCTGCTGTGGTGACGAGCATATAGACACGTCCGCCGTTTGAAAGAAGGTCTTGCTCATTTTCAGCGAATTTGGCACCGGCATAATAAGTTATGATGTCACCCTCTGTCTTGGCTGGCAACTTGACACCTTTTTCATATTCTAGCGGGTAACCGTTGGATGCGACAACCACACCCAGAGTCACACCCTTGTCCATCCAAGTGATGGCTGGTTCTTTACCTTCCAAAATATCAGTAATATTTTGTGCAAAATCAGAGGTCAGACGAGGCAGAATAATTTGCGTCTCAGGATCTCCAAAACGAGCGTTGAACTCGATGACTTTAGAACCTTCTGCTGTCAGGATAAGCCCTGCGTAAAGGACCCCCAGATAAGGGCGACCTTCTTTAATCATGCCTTCTAGAACTGGCTTGACAATGGTGTCAACCGCTGTGTCAACCACGCTCTGTGGCAAGTGAGGAACTGGCGCATAGGCACCCATGCCACCTGTGTTAGGGCCCTTGTCGCCATCGTAGGCACGTTTGTGGTCCTGAGCTGTTGGCATGATGTAGAACTTATCACCATTGACAAAGGCAAAGAGTGAAAATTCCTCTCCTTCAAGGAATTCCTCAATAACCACACGCGCACCTGAGTCACCAAATTTATTGTCCAAAAGCATCACATGAGCGGCTTCGACCGCTTGCTCAACCGTCTCAGCAACGACGACACCCTTCCCAAGAGCCAAACCATCCGCCTTGACGACGATTGGAGCGCCTTTCTCCTCGATATAAGCCTTAGCTGCCTCGAAATCTGAAAATGTACCATAGGCTGCTGTCGGAACGCCGTATTTAACCATGATTTCCTTGGCAAAATCCTTGGACCACTCCAGCTCCGCTGCCAATCTTGTCGGACCAAAGGCTTTGAGACCAGCCACATGGAAATCATCCACGATACCAGCCGCAAGGGCGTCATCTGGCCCTATAAAGGTCCAAGCAATATCGTTGGCTTTTGCAAATTCAATCAATTTAGAATGTTCGGAAATAGAGATATTTACCAATTCCAGACCGTCCAGAGTCATCCCGTCATTCCCAGGAGCCACAAAGACTTTTTCAACGTCTTTTGATTCAAGTAACTTTTTAGCAATCGCATGCTCACGACCACCCGAACCGACAACAAGTAGTTTCATCTCACAACCTCTTTTGCGAATTATTCACTAACATTATACCACAAACGTTCGTTTTAATCTTGTTTCACTCCGCATTTTTACGCAAAAAAGGAAAGAAACTGTTTTCTTCCCTTTAACGTTCTTAATGTCTAAAATGTCTCACTCCTGTGAAGACCATGGTCAAGCCATACTTGTCAGCGGCTTCGATAGATTCTTGGTCACGGACTGAGCCTCCTGGCTGGATGATGGCCTTGATACCTGCTTTAGCGATTTCTTCCACGTTATCCGCAAATGGGAAGAAGGCATCAGAAGCAAGCACAGCGCCGTCAAGACGGTCTTTAGCTTGGTCAATGGCAATACGGACTGAAGCCACACGGTTGGTTTGACCTGGGCCAACACCCAGTGTCATGTGGTCGTTGGTTACAATGATTCCGTTTGATTTGACATATTTAATAGCCTTCCAAGCAAACTCAAGAGCTGTCGCTTCTGTCTCAGTTGGTTGGCGTTTAGTCACCACTTGCCAGTCAGCTGGACTTTCTTTGACCACATCTTGGTTTTGCACCAGAAGTCCACCGACAACACCTGTGTATTCTGCTTCCACTTCGCTAGCCTCTTGAGCATCAAATGGCAAGGCAAGGATACGCAAGTTTTTCTTTTTATTGGTCAAAATGGCTAGCGCTTCATCCGTATAGCTTGGTGCAATGATGATTTCAAGGAATACACCATGCATCTTCTCAGCTGTCGCAGCATCCACCTCACGGTTGAGAACGACAATCCCACCAAAGATAGAAACTGGGTCAGACTCATAAGCGTAGTCCCAAGCAGTCTCGATATCATCAGCCTGACCGATTCCACATGGGTTCATGTGTTTTAGAGCCACAACAGTTGGACGGTCTTTAAAGTCACGGATGATACGAATGGCAGCGTCAGCATCTCTGATATTGTTGAATGACAGTTCCTTACCGTTAAGCTGTTTCGCTGATGCAATAGAATAATCTGTCGGCAATGCTTTTTGGTAGAAGTCTGCGTCTTGTTGAGGGTTCTCACCGTAACGCATAGCTTGTTTGAGGTCATAGGTCAAAGTGAGCTTTTCTGGTTTACTTTCGCCCACTTGAGCTGTGAAATACTCTGCAATCAAGGCGTCATAAGCCGCTGTGTGACGGAAAACTTTGGCTGCCAAACGTTGACGCGTTTCGTAAGTCGTTTCACCATTGGCTGACAACTCGTCCAAAACCACTGTATAGTCAGCAGGGTCTACCACAACCGTCACGCTGGCATGATTCTTCGCTGCCGAGCGAAGCATAGATGGCCCACCGATATCGATGTTCTCAACCGCATCAGCGTACGTCACATCTGGTTTGAGAATCGTTTCTTTAAAGGGATAGAGATTGACCACTACAAGGTCGATAAGCTCGATGTTATTATCCTTAGCCGCTTCCAGGTGACTATCCAAGTCACGACGAGCGAGGAGTCCACCGTGTATATTTGGATGAAGGGTCTTGACACGACCATCCATCATTTCTGGAAAACCAGTCACATAATCGATAGCAATGGTGTCTACCCCGGCATTATCAAGGGCAACCTTGGTCCCACCCGTCGAGATAATCTCCCAACCAAGTTTTTTAAGTTCTTGGGCAAATTCAACAATGCCCGCTTTGTCTGAGACGCTGATTAAGGCGCGTTTAGTCATTATATTCTCCTTTTTAATCATTAGTTAAACACCAATTAAATGCAGTAACAGTAAAACAAGATAAGCAAAACCAAGGCTAAGCATACCTAAGATATTGACCCATTTTCTAATCTGTGATTTGAACACTCTTATAAAAATTTGATAAATCAGCAAGCCTACATAAACACCTAGCGTATTTAAAGTCAAATCCGTGATATCTGTTATACCTATTGCTAAAATATACTGTAAGCACTCAAACAATAAACTAATCAAAAAACCTGTCCCGACTATTTTTAAATTAGATAAATTAGTTTTTATCAGAGGGAAACAAACACCTAATGGAATAAAGGAAATCAGATTAAATAACATTTCAGCAAAAACAATTTTTCCATCTACTATTAGTGGTTCTGAAAATGGAATCCAATTGATGTACCTTGGAGCTAAGAAAAATGCTATAAATTCAGGATTGGTCTCAAACTTAAATAAGATTCCCCAAGTTAATAACATCAGATAGACATAAAATACATATCGAGTTGTTTTTTTAGATTCTAACATTACAAATACCTCCGTTTGAAGCCGTCTTCAACAATCACTGACTCCAATTTTGAATCAAAGATATCTTATGAATCATCAATGGCACTGGTGCTCACCCCAGCATTATCAAGGGCAACCTTGGTTCCACCTGTTGAGATGATGTCCCAACCGAGTTTTTTTAAGTTCTTGGGCAAATTCAACAATACCCTCTTTGTTTGAGATACTGATTAAAGCTTTTTTCGTCATTCTATTCCTCTTTCTTTAGGTCCAAGCGCATAGCGACTTCATTATTTTCTTCTATAAATCCTGTTTCCTGAAAACCCAAACTAGTCAACAGGTGCTTCATTTTTTCATTTCCAACCACATAATCTGCGATAATATGATTGCAATCGCTATCCATCTGTGCCTTTTTGATCAGAACTTCCACGGATTTTCGTCCATAACCTCTTCCTTGGTACTGCTGGCCAATCATTATCCGCCAGATAAAGTATTCCGCTTCATCCTTATCTATTTCCAACAGGAGAAAACCAACTACAAGCTCATTCCAATAAATTGCCATTGGAAACACATCCCCATTCTCTCGGTAGAGCCATGCGTCAGCTAAAGAGCGTACATTTGGAGACACGAAACGTGCTCGTTCATCAGCTTCAGATATTTTCAAATCCAGCACTGCCTGAAAACTGCTCTCATCTACTAATTTTATCTCAATCATTTTTTCTCCTAGCAAGATTGCACAATCAAAATTTGATTTACTTCTTATCTTCTCCCTACTCCCAAACATTCCAACACTTCTGGATAGAGCTGATATTCCGCCTCATGAATACGAGCTTCAAAACTGTCAATGGTATCATCAGCTAGTCGCGGTACACGTACTTGTTTGATAACCTTTCCTGTATCCACACCTGAATCCACCCAATGAATGGTCACGCCGCTCTCAGCAACGCCAGACTTCCAAGCATCCTCAATCCCATGAGCTCCTGGAAACTCTGGCAGGTAGGCTGGATGAATGTTGACAATCCGACCTTCATAAGACGCCAATAAGGTTGGCCCAACGATTTTCATGTAGCCTGCTAGACAAACCAAGTCAATCTGGTGTTCTTCCAAGAGTTCGACAAGGGCCGCTTCGTAGTCTGCCTTGCTCTCAAACTCCTTGAGTTCAAAAGCATAGGACAGAACGCCGAGCTTGTCTGCACGTTCGAGCACATAGGCGTCACGATGGTCTGAAAAGACAAACTCTACTGGAAATTGTTCCGCTATCACCTGAAAATTTGAGCCATTACCAGAGGCAAAAACCGCTATTTTTTTCATTTGATGATGATACTTTCGTTTTCTTTCTTGACGATACGACCAATTTCATAGACTGGTTCATCCAACAATTCCTTGACACGACTTACATTTTCAGGGCTAACTGCAAACATAAGCCCCACACCCATATTGAAGATTTCAAACATTTCTTCGTGTTTGATCTGACCGTATTTTTCAAGGGCTTTGAAAATTGGAAGCACGGGAACCTTGTCTTCTTCAATCTCAGCAGCCAAGTCAGCTGCAAACATGCGAGGGACATTTTCGATAAAGCCACCACCAGTGATGTGGGCAATGCCGTTGACCAACCCTTCCTTGATGAGTGGCAAAACAGCCTTGACATAGATACGAGTCGGCTCAAGAAGAACTTCCTTGAGTTGCTTGCCTTCCAATTCTGGCAAGATTTCCTCACCTGTGTAATCCGCAAAGACACGACGGACGAGAGAGTAACCATTGGAATGAATCCCACTTGAAGCAAGTCCGAGAAGAACATCTCCCTCTGCCACTTTTGAACCGTCAATGATTTGAGATTTTTCAGCCACACCGACCGCAAAGCCAGCCAAGTCATAGTCATCTTCGCCGTACATGCCAGGCATTTCAGCTGTTTCCCCACCTATGAGGGCAGCACCTGCCTGCACACAACCTTCTGCTACACCAGCAACTACTTGCTCTAGTTTAGCTGGCTCATTCTTCCCTGTCGCCACATAGTCCAGGAAATAGAGGGGCTCTGCACCTGCAGCGATGATGTCATTGACACACATGGCCACACAGTCTTGACCGATGGTATCGTGCTTGTCGTACTTGATTGCCAACATGAGCTTAGTTCCGACACCATCAGTTCCTGAAATCAAGACAGGTTCTTTAACCCCAGTCTTTGAAAGGTCAAACATACCACCAAAACCACCAAGAGCTCCCATGACACCTGCACGCTCCGTACGAGCCACGTGCTTTTTAATCCGTTCAACAACTTCATAACCCGCTTCAACATCCACACCCGACTGGGCATAAGCATTTTTTGTCATTTATTTATTCCTTTTCTTTTATGGAGAATCTCAATAACTCACTTGTAAAAACTGGTCTTTTCTTCCAAACTTCTACGATAGTCTTCTTCATAGTCGTAGAGAGGTGTTGGGTAGTCACCGTCAAAGTAAGCGACACAGAGACCACCATTTGGCGCATCTGTTTCAATACCAATTGAATCAATCAACCCCTCAACAGAAAGATAAGTCAGACTGTCCGCACCAATGATTTGGCGAGTTTCTTCAACAGTATGATTGGCCGCAATTAGCTCCTGACGGGTCTGGATATCAATCCCGTAGAAACATGGATAAGCTAGCGCTGGACTGCCAATAGCAACGTGAACCTCAGTTGCACCCGCTTCTTTCAAGAGCTGAACGATCCGACGAGAGGTTGTTCCACGTACAATAGAGTCATCAATCATAACCACACGCTTGCCTTTTACAACACCAGAAACAGCAGATAGTTTCATCCGCACCCCTTGCTCTCGTAATTCTTGAGTCGGTTGGATAAAGGTACGTTGGGTGTATTGGTTCTTGATGAGGCCCATTTCATTTGGTAGCCCGGACTCTTCCGCAAATCCCATAGCCGCGCTGAGGGAAGAATTGGGCACACCGACCACTATATCTGCCTCATGCTTGAATTCACGCGCCAATTGGGCACCCATACGTTTACGTGCCGTATGGACATTGACACCATGAATGTTAGAATCAGGGCGGGCAAAATAGATATACTCCATAGAACAGATTGCTAACTGAGTATCATCTGTATAGCTATCATACTGGATGCCCTTGTCATCAATAATCACAATCTCACCTGGCTTCAAATCACGAATCCATTCAGCACCAATAACCTCAAAAGCACAGGTTTCAGAGGAAACAACCACCGCTCCATTGGCCATTTTCCCGATAGAAAGTGGACGGAAACCATTGGGGTCAAGAGCCGCAATTAACTTATCTTCAAATAGCAAGATGTAAGCAAAGCCACCTTTGACAAGACTGAGTGCCTCCTTGATTTTGCCCATCAGACTAGGATTATGACTACGACGAATGAGATGAGCCAAGATTTCCGAGTCCGAAGTCGCACTGAAAATCGCTCCTCTATCTTCCAGTTCTTTCTTGAGAGAGGCTGCATTGGTCAGATTTCCATTATGAGCCAAACCAAACTGCATATCGTGAAAACGGAAGAGGAAGGGCTGGATATTATCTACAGAAGCTTCGCCAGCAGTCGCGTAACGCACATGCCCAATCGCACCAGTTCCTGTCAATTTATCTAAGTTAGCAGGATTTCTGAAGACTTCTGATAAAAGTCCCATGTCACGATGGCGCTTCAATTGCCCCTGATCATTGGAGAGGATTCCTGCCCCCTCCTGACCACGGTGCTGAAGACTATGGAGACCAAAATAGGTCAACTTAGCAGCATCTGGATGTCCCCAGATACCGAAAACACCACATTCTTCATTAAGAGATTTTACTTCGTATGTCATTTTATATACCTAATTTTTATTTGTGTAGCACCAAGAGCTAAATCTACATGACTTTTACATGACTTTTACATTACTAATACTATCTATTAGAAAATCTGTAAGTCTTATTTTCCAGTAAAGTATTTAACAGCCGACGCAAACAGGTGCTGGTCTTTATTTCCTGGGATGTTTTGGAAAAGACCGTCCTCATAGCGTTCTGAGTGCCCCATCTTACCAATGATTTGACCGTTCTTGCTGGTAATTCCCTCGATGGCATGGACAGAACCATTCGGATTATACTTAGAATCCATGCTTGGCTTGCCATCAAAGTCAACGTATTGGCTGAAAATTTGTCCATTGTCACGGAGTTCCGCAAATTCCTCAGCTGTCACGACAAACTTCCCTTCACCGTGCGAAACAGGAATGGCGTGGATATCACCCACTTGCACACCAGTCAACCATGGCGAGTTGGTATTGGCAATGCGAGTTTCCACCATCTTGGCCACGTGTTGGTTGGCATCATTGTAGAAGAGGGTTGGGCTAGTACTAGTAGCATCTTCGAAGTTCCCGTATGGAAGAAGACCTGATTTGACCAAAGCCTGGAATCCATTACAGATACCAATAATCAAGCCACCACGGGCGATAAACCTATCAATAGCTACACGCACTTTTTCATTAAGCAGGATGTTGGCAATAAACTTAGCGGAACCATCTGGCTCGTCCGCAGCTGAGAAACCACCTGCAAAGAAGAGAATGTTAGCCTTGCCGATGTTGTCAACCATAGTTTCAACTGAATTGACAATGGCTTCTTCATTCAAGGTCACAAATGGCACCAAGTTGACCTCTGCACCTTCTTTTTCGAAAGCCTTAGCTGAATCATATTCTGAGTTGGTGCCCGGGAATACTGGGATATAAACCACAGGTTTTTCAAGCTTTTCTTTGGCTTTAATCACAACATCTGATGCCACAGCTGGAACTTCTTCCAGTTCTTTCGCTTGGGCAAATTCTGTTGGGTAAACTTTTTCCAATTTGCCTTGGAAGGCACTGTCAAGTTTGTGTCCATCTAGCTTCACACCGTTGACAAGGAGTGTAAAGTCTGCACTTGTTTGTCCAATCTTCTCTACTCCAGCAATTTCTTCAGGAGATGTGAAGACAAATCCACCTAATTGAGCTGTCAAAGCTGTTTCAAGTTCAGACAAGATCACCTCTGCACCAATATGATTTCCAAAGGTAGCAAGGGCCAAACTTTCAAGCACACCACCGTATTTAACGGCTGAAGCCGCTGTTACTTTGTGAGCCTTTTGAAGGGATTCAAACTGAGCAAAGTTAGACTTAATCAAGTCAAAATCAATCTCTGCTGAGAGTGCTTGGCCTGAAATGTAGTAGATGTTTTCACCAACAGCTTTAAATTCTGGAGAGAGCACCTTACGGCTATCTGCTGTTGTCACTCCAAAAGCTACCAAGGTTGGCGGTACGGTCAATTCTTCAAAAGTACCAGACATAGAGTCCTTACCACCGATAGATGGCAAACCAAGCTGAATTTGTGCCTCGATAGAGCCTAGGAGAGCTGCTACTGGCTGACCAAAACGCTCAGCTTGTTTATCCATGCGCTCGAAGTACTCTTGGTAAGAGAAGCGAGCCTTGGAGCAGTTTGCACCAGTCGCAACCAATCGAGCAGTTGCTTCGATCACCGCATAGGCAGCACCGTGGTATGGAGACCATTCAGCTACATATGGATTAAATCCTTGAGCCATGACTGACGCAGTATAAGTCACACCGTGTTGAACTGGTAATTTCTGCACAGATGCCTCAGTTGGTGTGAGTTGGTAACGACCACCAAGTGGGTGATTAACCGTTGAGCGTCCAACAGAGCAGTCAAAGATAGTCTGTAATCCTTTTTGACTCGCATGGTTGAGGTCAGATAGAACCGTAAGGGTATCTGCTTCAAGTGTGTCAGCAGATGTTTGACGTTCTTCTGGAAACTTGACATCCTTGTCCACCACCTTTGCATCAACGACCACGCGCACACCATTGGTGTCAAGGAAACGACGTTCCAAGTCCACGATTGTTTCACCATTCCAGTGCATGACTAGATTTGGTTTTTCAGTCACTGTCGCAACCACAACAGCGTCAATATTTTCTTTGTTACATTCCTCAACGAAGGCATCTACATCCTCAGGACGAACCACCACAGCCATCCGTTCTTGTGATTCAGAGATGGCAATTTCGGTACCATTCAAGCCTTGGTATTTAAGAGGCACCTTGTTGAGATCGATTTCAAGACCGTCTGCCAATTCACCGATAGCCACACAGACACCACCAGCACCAAAGTCGTTGGATTTCTTGATGAGACGAGTGACATCACCATTACGGAAGAGGCGCTGAATCTTACGTTCTTCGATGGCATTCCCTTTTTGAACCTCAGCTCCAGCAGTTTCCACAGACTCAACCGTTTGAACCTTAGAAGAGCCCGTCGCACCACCGACACCATCACGTCCAGTCTTACCTCCAAGGAGGATAATGACATCACCCGCTTCCGGTTTTTCACGGACAACATTGCCCTTTGGAGCCGCACCAACAACTGCACCTAGCTCCATGCGTTTAGCTACAAAGCCTGGGTGGAAGTATTCACGAACATAGGTCGTTGCAAGCCCAATCTGGTTACCATATGAAGAATAACCATGAGCCGCTGTTTTAGAAATAACCTGTTGTGGCAGCTTACCAGCACGCGTTTCCGAAATCGGTGCTGTAATATCACCGGCACCTGAGATCCGCATTGCCTGATAAACATATGAGCGACCTGACAATGGATCACGAATAGCACCACCGATACAGGTAGCAGCCCCACCAAATGGCTCAATTTCCGTTGGGTGGTTGTGAGTTTCATTCTTGAACATGAGGAGCCATGGCTCTTTCACACCATCAACATCCACTTCGATTTCTACTGAGCAAGCATTAATTTCGTCTGACACTTCCATATCATCCAAACGTCCATTAGCACGCTCATAACGACCGAAAATAGTCGCCATATCCATCAAGGTTTGCGGTTTTTCAGAACGCCCCAACTCATCGCGCATAGCGATATATTTATCATAGGTTGACTGCAATTGTTTTTGGAATTTAGAAGCTGAGAAATCAATCTGCTTTAACTCAGTCTCAAAAGTCGTGTGACGGCAGTGGTCAGACCAGTAAGTGTCCAAAACCTTGAGTTCTGTTTCCGTCGGCACGCGCCCGATTGACTTGAAATAGTCTTGGATAAAGAGCAAATCATCCACTTCCATGGCCATCCCTTGCTCAGCCTTGTAGCGAGCAAAGTCTTCTGCTGTATAGCTTTCAAAGAAAGTCAATTTCGGAATGGTCTTGTCTGACTCTGAAAATTCCTGCTTGGCAATCCCTGTCGTGATGTCCTTGAAACGAGAATCAACTGGGTTGAGTAAGTAGTTTTTGACCGCTTCTAACTCAGTCGCATCAATATCTTTATTGACCAAGTAAAGTTGGGCTGTATTAACCGTTACATCACTCGAACTTCCTAGTAAAAGCAAAGCTTCCTGTGAAGATGCTGCACGCTGGTCAAACTGCCCTGGTAGGCTTTCAATGGCAAAGAAAACATAGTTGGCAAGATCCGCCTGCACAGCCGCTTCGTCCAAAACATGGTCTGTCACCTGCTCAGAGAAAATATGTTTCTCTGCAGGTGCAAACAGGTCCTCTGCCAAGTCAAATACATCATACACTTGCACAATACGAATACTTTTCAAAGTTGAAAGCCCCAAGTTGTGCTGGAGCTCTCTAACCAAACTCTCTGACTTGACCTGAAAATCAGCCTTTTTTTCAACAAAAATACGTTTATCCATCAATTCTTATTCCTTTATTTCAGCTCTTACAATGTTCCAACGACCTTGAGGTTGTTATTTCAATTCCTGCAACTTTTCCCAGACAATCTCGTAAACGTCTGTTAGCTCTCCTAATCCCCTACAGAGTGAAAAGGTCTGGGGGACCTTTTCAGCCTGAGTCCTTTTAGTTGAGAGACGAAGATTTTCCGTTGCTAACAGATTATTTCAAACCTTGCAACTTCTCCCAGACGATCTCGTAAACGTCTGTTAGTTCTCCCAATCCCCTACGGAAAACATCCTTATCCATGTGGTTGCCATCCGCATCCCACAAACGGCAGTTATCTGGTGAAAATTCATCTGCTAAGATAATCTTGCCATCCTTATCAAAACCGAACTCTAGCTTAAAGTCAATCAACTTAAGCCCAATCTCAGCAAACCAGGCTTTCAAGAGTTCATTGATACGACGGGTTTCTTCCTTCAAGTAGGCAATCTGCTGGTCATCCGCAATCTGTAGGAATTTCACATGTTCGTCATTGATAAATGGATCATCCAAATCATCATTTTTGTAGTAAAATTCAACAATCGGAGTCTCAAATGCGATTCCTTCGTCTACGCCAAAACGTTTTGAAAAGGAACCAGCCGTGTAGTTGCGTAGCACGACTTCCAAAGGAATGATTTCCACCTTTTTATTGAGTTGTTCCGTGTCTGAAATTTTCTCCACAAAGTGAGTCGCCACACCAGCCGCATTTAATTTCTCAAAAATAAAAGATGAAATCTGATTATTCAACACTCCCTTGCCCGCAATCTGCTCCTTCTTAACACCATTGAAAGCAGTCGCCTGGTCCTTGTAAGTTGAAATAATAAGATTTTCATCCTCAGTTGTATAGATATCTTTAGCTTTTCCCGAATAGATCAATTGTTTTGACATTTTAAAGTTCGCCTTTCGTATTACTTGAGCACATTCTACCATAAAAAACCTAAAATTACAAGAATTTAACCGAATAAATAACGTGGCAACTTCAAAAATCATAAAGAAAAAACTGCAAGAAGAATCTTTCTCACAGTTTTAAAATCATTTAACTCTAAAAACACGAACATTATTCTTTGTTCAAAAATTGATCCAAATAATAACGCAGGTAACTTTTCCTGCCCGTAATCATCTGCAGACGACCTTCCACCCCGTACCGAAGTTTTTCAGCCTGCTCCAAAGTTAGATTAGTCTCCGCCTCGATTTTAAAGAAACTCCCTTTTTCAGTCTTAGTAGCTGTCGCATCAATACTTGTAATAGTAGAATCTAGGAAAAGTTGATTCTTGGCATCATGAGTCGTAGTATAGCGAACAGAATCACCGACCTTAATCCTTGCTACATCTTTTGAACTAAGATAAGCTGTTAGTTTGGCTTTCCCTTCTTTTTCCAAGGACGGATAAAGTTGGGCTAGTAAGGCACCTTCTGCTACCATAGTAGAATCACTGGTCTCAGGATTAAGGTGAAGCACCCCATCCTCACTTGCCGTAATTTTCCCCTTGTCTAAAAGATTTCCCTGAACCTTCTTACCCGATTCTGCCTCCAAAATTTTCTGGTCTAGAAGGGTCAATTCCTGACCAACCTTTGCTAAGTGTTGGGATTTAAGGGACTCTAATTGACTACTTAAACCAGACGCATAGGCTTGCTGGGTACCTGAACCTGCATACTGAACACGGTAAGTAGCAAGACTAGATTCTAACTGAGAAAGCTGCGCTTCAACCTGCGCAACTGCTTGTGCCTTAGCTTGCGGATTTTCCTCCCCCTGAGACTTATAGAACTGGTAGAGAGAATAGGCTAGATTCTGACTGGCCAAGGAAGTACCTGTTTCAATAGCTGACTTAGCTGTCTGGTAATCGCGAATTTTAGCCTCTGTTTGACTGATGAGGTTGCCGATTTCGACTTGGGTTTGGATAGCTGCTGCATTCTGGGATGCGATGGTCTCATTTTGTTGCGATGTACTAGCCCTAAGACTGCCTGCTTGACTGATGTAGTCGCGAAAGGTGGCTTGGTAGCCAAACTTATCCTCCTCTGGAAAGTGGTTCTCCCCTTCTTGCAAGCTCTTCTGCAAATACTCCAATTGCTTTTTTTGATCCTTGAGCATGTCCAACTGACTGGCATAAGACTCCGCTTGGACACCCTCTGCCCCTTCCTGATATTGAACTAACAGTTCTCCCTTTTTAACCAGCTTATTTTCTTCCAAATGATTGACAAGCATACGATTGTTGCTAGTTGACTGGATATTTGCAAGGATTCGACTAGGCTCAACAGTAGCTCTAGTAGACAAACTCATCTCCTTCTCTGCAAATGTTGCAAATCCAAGCAAAAACACGAGCAGAAGGGACATGGGGACAATCACCCGACTGGAAAAATTATGGTAACGACGATTATAAAACTCCGCACTTTCTAAAAATTCTGGTTTCATCCTCTCCTCTTTCTAGCTATTCACCAAATGGGCGTAAAATCCACCCCGTGCAAGCAAATCAGCATGCTTTCCTTCTTCAACAATCTTGCCCTGATCCAAGACAACAACCTTCTCTGTCCGCTCTGCAATGGTCAAGCGGTGGGCAATGAAAATCAAGGTCTTGTCCAAAGCCATGAGATTATCGACAATTCGCTTCTCTGTCAGAATATCCAAACTGCTGGTCGCCTCATCCAAAATCAAGACCGGCGCATCTGTCAAGAGAGCACGCGCCAGAGCGATTCTCTGACGTTGACCACCTGAAATTCCTGCCCCATCCGAAGTCAACTCTGTCTGATAATTCAATGGCATGCGCTCAATGTCCTCCCGAATCTCTGCCAATTCGACCGCCCGTAAGATATCCTCTTGAGTCGTCCCCTCCTTGGCTCCAAGGAGAAGATTGTCCAAAATCGTTCCGTTAAAGACATAGGGCTGTTGAGGCAGATAGTTGATATACTGGCGCAGGGCTTTTTTATCAATCTGATTGAGATTGACACCACCCAGACTAATCTCTCCCTGACTTGGGTCGTAAAAATTAACCATCATCTTGGCCAAAGTCGTCTTACCTGACCCCGAAATCCCCACAAAAGCCACCTTAGAACCCTGCGGAATAGTCAAATTGATATCTGACAAGACATCTCGACCATAGCCATACTTGTAGGAAACCTGCTTGAAAGTCATCTCTCCCTTCATCAAGCTCAAATCCTCAACCGTTTTCTTCTCCTCAAACTCCGAAGCTACCAGATAAACCTCATTCAGACGGTTATTGGCAACCTGCGCTGTCTGAAGCTTGGTTTGCAGATTGATGATATTTTCCAAAGGATTTGTAAAATAAACAAGTAAGGTATTATAGGTAATCAACTGCCCCAAACTCATCTTGCCATCCATAACCAGAACAGCCCCCATCCAGAGAATTCCGACATTGAGCAAGAGATGGGCAACTTTTTTCAGAGCCTTTTGCTGACTCTCTGCTCGACTATAGATAAAGGACTTCTTCAGATAATTCACAAATTCCTTGTCAATCTTTTGATAGCGCGAACTCTCACTGGTCAACGACTTGATTGTCTCAATACCATTAATGTCCTCGATGATAGAAGAAGACAGAACCGCATTGGCTTCCATGGTATCCCGATTCATCTTCTCAAACGGCTTCATAAAAGCAAAGATAATCACTGTGTAGATAGGAAGTGCCAATAAGGTCATGAAAAAGAGATTGGTATTTTGTGAAAATAAAACAAGGGAAATAATGACAACCGTTGACACATCTAGGAAAATCGAAAGAATGGTCGAAGCCAGCGCATCAATGATACTGTTAGCATCCGTGAAACGAGACACAATTTCCCCTGTCCGACGTGTCGCAAAAAAGGACATAGGCAGGTGAAAAACATGCTTGATATAGGACAAAATCACATCAATCGATAAGCGTTGCCCCAAAACAAGTAAGAGATACTCCTGAGCATAAGACAAGATTTGCTGGAGGATATAGACAATCACCAGCCCAATAGAAATAATCCCCAGTGTCGAACGCATCTGATCTGGCACATAGGTATCAATGATAGACTGCAGATAATAAGAACCCACAATGTTAATCAAGGTTACCAAGAGTGTTGCCAAAACGATATTGGCAATCAAGCCACGCTGCTTCACTAATATAGGGATAAAAGAGAGCAGGCCATTCTTTTGATCCTTATGAGGCTTGTAGTCTGGACTAGGTGCCATAAAAAGAGTCACTCCTGTCCATTCTTCCGCAAAACGCTCACGTGGCAGTTTGGTCAATTTCACCCCAGGATCTGGATCGGCAATATGAATGCTATCCTTATCCTGCCCAGTCACCACATAGTAGTGGAGCAATTTTCCTTCCTTAAGCACATGGGCAACAAAAGGAAAAGTCAAATCTGGCAAGTCAAAGAGTGTCATATCCGCCTTGATCGCTCGCGTCTCAAAGCCAATCTCCTCTGCCACCTTGACCAAGCCCAAAGCCGTCGTCCCATCCATGGTCGTCTTAGCCAATTCTCGTAAGTGAGCCAAAGAATAATAACTACCATAGTAGCCAAAAACCATGGCTAATGAAGCTACACCGCAGTCCATCTGATCCACCTGCGGACGATAATGACGTTTCCCAAATTTCATATCCATCTCCTTTTCCTAAACTCATCTGATAACAACTATCTTACCCCAATCCCCAAACAAAAACTGGACTTCCTCCCCAAATGCGCCTATCTCCCTCCCAAATGCACTTTTGGGATAAAAAAATAGGCAGAACAAACGTCCTACCTAAAATATATATTTATTTCTTTTTCTTCCTAATTCTTTTGTCAATCATATATAAAACGATAATCGAAAACACCGGTGGTACAATATAACTCTTTTCACTCATTGTCAGCTGAAATCCCAGAGTTGCTAGTATCTTAAAGATTAAAATATTCATCAAAAATAGAAAAACAAATACTAAAAAATATTTTAAAACCTTCTTCATTCCTTTTCTTCAACTCTCCTAATTTCTATACCTATTTTATCAAATTTTATCAAATTTTATCAAAAAATACATGTAAAACTCCAAATAAACAGCTCAACTACACTTTTTTGGCAAAAAATAGGCAGAACAAACGTCCTACCTACTAAAAATATGATATGAAAGGAAAGTGATGTTTTACTGACACCCTAGGCAAGCTTGGGACAAATAAATCATTGATAGCAACATTTACGACATCCTATTTATTACTTCAATTTCTAATGTCCCTGCTATTTCTAAGCCACCTTTGGTATGATCTATTCCTAGTCAGAATAGATAACACCGTTCTAAATTACGATTCATAGTTTTTCTTACATTCTTTAATAAAATATGTATCAAATTGTTAAAATTAACGTCTGCTTCCTAGATAATGACCGTACATATAGGTAGCGACTCCTAAAACACCCCAAGCGATAGCTGTAGAAGTAGTAATAATAAGTCCACCCTCGGTACTAGCCAAATCTGCTTCTGCCATAATCTCAAATTTTTCTTCTAATTTTTTCATATCCTATCTACTCCTTTAAATATATTAACCAAACGTACGAGATAACCAATAACCAGCTACCCCAGCTCCACCCGCAGCAAGTAATGAGCCTCCGATAACAATCAATAAACCCACTCCGCCTTTTACTTGCTCTAATTCATTTTGCTCTACGATTTCAAATTGATTCAAATTTTGCATGATATACTCCTTTTTTTAAATAATACTAGCTAACCCAATAGCTACTCCTACTAATAAACCCACTATTCCTGAGGCTGATATAATAACAGCCGCAAATTCGTTTGAAAACTTCATTGATTCTCTCATTATCTCTTGTTTCGACTAATTCCAATAGCTACTCCTGCACTTAAACCGGCAAATGCTGAACCTGCAATAATACTAGCTGCTACTGCAATCGGAATAATCCCCCCATCTACATTCACCAACTCTTCTTCTGTAAGAGCTACAAAGTTCTGTTCCATTTTGTCAAAATTTGTCATCTTTTTTCTCCTCAATTTGTATATGTTTAATGTTTATACTCTAAGCCACTTAAATAGCCAGATTGGATAAATAACTGAAATAAGCATTTCTAATCTCCTTCCTTTTCTTTCTTACTTATTTATTCGAAAAAGAATTCGAAAATGTACAACTAAATTAAATTTTATTTGAAAAATAATTTAGTAAACCATGGATAGAAAATTGGTAGATAC
>NZ_JUQO01000217.1 GCF_001074635.1 Streptococcus mitis | reverse complement strand
AGTCACTGTAGAAGTAACGCCACAAAAAGATGATTACTCTCCGCAGCCAAAAGCACAAACAGTGGACAACGGAACAGTGCCAAACGCAGAAGACAGTGTCGACAAAACAGGCTTACCAAGCGGCACAAGGGTCACATGGAAAGAAACTCCAGTAGTGAATACTCCAGGAGACCATCCAAGTGTAGCCTTAGTCACTTATCCAGACGGAACAGTAGATGAAGTCCCAGTCCCAATCACGGTTAAGGAACAAAAAGATACGTTCAATCCAACAGCGAAAGAGCCAGTTCCAACTGCTAAACACGGTAGTAACCCAAGTGCAGAAGGAAGTATCAATACTGATGGCTTACCAAGTGGCACAACGT
>NZ_JUQO01000216.1 GCF_001074635.1 Streptococcus mitis | reverse complement strand
ACGAAGGATAAGAAAGACATTCCAGAGTACATCTTCAAAGAAACTAAGAAAGATAAAGATGGAAATACAATCCATGTATATACTAAGAAATCTTCTTCAACACCATATTCACCAACACCTTCAACTCCAAGTAATGAAGAAAGTAAATCAACAGTTTGGAAAGATACTGAAGGTAATGTTCTAAAACCTCAAGAAGATGGTACAAAAGATAAGGGAACATTTACTGGCTATGAATATGTCAAGACTATTTTAGTTGGAAATGTAACAACCCATATCTTTAAGAAAGTGATTACTCCAAGTCATGATGGAACTCCTTCTCATTCAGAAGTGCCTGGACAATCAGATAAGCCAAATCATTCAGATGTTCCTGGACAATCAGATAAGCCAAATCATTCAGATGTAACAGCAACATCAGATAAATCAACTCAAATAGTGAATTCAAATGAATCAACATTTGTAGATGGTAAACGGGAACTTCCGAATACAGGTACTCAATCATCAACTTCATCTCTCCTTCTTGGAGCTCTAGCAGCAATAACTGGCTTAGGTTTAGTTTCAAGACGTCGTAAAGATGATAAGGAGTAAGAAATGGTATAAAGCGTAATAAGTCGCTTATCTATCATTCTGAAGTTTATGATAATCAAGAAAAGCCTTTCCTCTATTCTTAGGGGAAGGGCTTTTTGAAGTAGGATATGTAAGTAAGGTAAACCCCAATAACGAGGTATATTGAAAAATCTCCAGACTAGAGAACTCACTGATAGTTCCTAATCTGGAGATTATTTTTTTAATCTTCTTTCAACTTCGCCAATTCTTGTGCAAGGAGTTTAAGGGCGACTTGTGGGTTGGCTTGGCCTTTGGTTGCTTTCATAAGGAAGCCTGTAAAGGCTTTATCTGCGTTACGTTTGCCTGACTTGAAGTCGGCAACGGCAGCTTCGTTATCCGCAAAGACTTGGTGGATAATTGGAATCAAGACAGCTGGATCTGAGATTTGAACCATACCTGCTTTCTCCACGTATTCACGCGCACCACCACCATTTTTAGCTAGGTGGACAAAGACTTTCTTAGCAATCTTAGAAGAGATAGTGCCGTCTTCGATGATGGCAATCATTTCAACCAAGTTTTCTGGTGTTAATTCGATTTGTTCCAGTGTCTTACCTTCAGCGTTCAAGAACTGAGCGACTTCGCCTTGGAGCCAGTTAGAGACTTGTTTGGCATCGCCACCGAGGGCAACAGCTTTCTCAAAGAAGTCAGAAGTGACTTTGTTTGCAGTCAACTGGCTAGCATCGTAGTCTGACAAGCCGAGGTCAGAGACGTAGCGAGCACGGCGTTCTTTTGGAAACTCTGGCAACTCAGTCCGCATTTCTTCGATCCACTCGTCTGAAATTTCAAAGAGAGGTAGGTCTGGTTCTGGGAAGTAGCGGTAGTCTGCAGCCCCTTCCTTGACACGCATGAGGATGGTTGCTTTGTTAGCTTCATCGTAACGGCGTGTTTCTTGGCGGATTTGACCACCTGAGCGAAGAATTTCAGCCTGGCGTTGAACTTCGTATTCAAGACCCTTACGAACGTTTGAGAAGGAGTTGAGGTTTTTCAACTCAGTCTTGGTACCGAATTTTTCTTGACCATAAGGACGAAGAGAAATATTGGCATCCACACGCATAGAACCTTCTTCCATCTTGACGTCAGAAATGCCAGCGTACTGGATAACTTCCTTGAGGGCAGTTAGGTAAGCGTAGGCTTCTTCTGGCGAACGCATGTCAGCTTCAGATACAATCTCAATCAATGGAACCCCTTGACGGTTGAGGTCAACATAAGAGTAGCCATCTGTACCGTGGGTGTTTTTACCAGCGTCTTCCTCTAGGTGAGCACGTTCGATACCGATTTTCTTAGTCGTACCGTCTTCTAGTTCGACTTCAATCCAGCCATTGTAACCAATTGGTTCATCAAACTGAGAAATTTGGTAGGCTTTTGGATTATCAGGGTAGAAGTAGTTCTTGCGGTCGAAGTGCATCTTTTTGTGGATGTCCATATTGAGGGCAAGAGCAGCCTTGATACCGGCATCGACAACACCTTTATTTAGAACTGGCAGAACACCTGGGAAAGACCAGTCAATCACGTTAGTGTTGGCATTTTGGTCATTCCCAAAGTGGGCAGAAGTAGGTGAGAAGATTTTTGAATTGGTGTTGAGCTCTACGTGGACTTCAAGTCCAATGACTGTTTCAAAGTTCATTAGTTGTCACCTCCAAAAATCACGGGTTGTTGTTTGTGGTAGTCTGTTGTTGCTTCAAAAGCAGCAGCAGCTTGGTAAATGGTTTCTTCTGAGTACTTAGGACCAATCAATTGTAGACCAACAGGCAGACCTTGAGAGAAACCAGCAGGAATCGAAATTCCTGGTAGACCAGCTAAGTTGACTGGGATGGTCAAGAGGTCAGCTAAGTACATAGCAACTGGGTCGTGGTTGAGTGAGTCCAAGTCATAAGCAACACTTGGAGCAGTTGGTCCTAAGATCAAATCATAGTCTGCAAAAACTTTTTCGAAATCTTGAATGATGAGGGTACGGACTTGACCAGCTTTCTTGTAGTAGGCATCGTAGTAACCTGATGAAAGACTGAATGTACCAAGCATGATACGGCGTTTCACCTCTTCACCGAAACCTTGGCTACGGCTGTTTACATAGATTTCATCAAGGTTGGTTGCATCTTCTGCGCGGTAGCCGTAACGGATACCGTCAAAACGTTGCAAGTTTGATGAAGCTTCTGATGAAGCGATGATGTAGTAGACTGCCACACCGTATTTAGAGTGAGGAAGGCTGACTTCTTCAACGATAGCACCAAGTTTTTCAAAGTGTTTAGCGGCATTCAGGATAGTTTCCTTAACCTCTGGGTCAATCCCTTCGCCAAGATATTCCTTAGGCAAAGCGATTTTCATTCCCTTGATGTCTTGACCGATTTTTGAAGTAAAGTCGGCAATGCGGACAGGAGCAGAAGTAGAGTCTTTGGCATCTTCGCTGGCAATAGCGTTGAGCAAGAGAGCATTTTCCTTAACAGTAGGAGCGAAAGGTCCAATCTGGTCTAATGAGCTACCAAAGGCAATGAGACCGAAACGTGAAACTGTTCCGTAAGTTGGTTTGAGACCAACAATCCCGTTGAAGGCAGCAGGTTGGCGGATAGAACCACCTGTATCAGATCCAAGAGACAAGCGGACTTGTCCTGAGGCTACGGCTGCGGCAGAACCACTTGATGAACCACCAGGAACTTTGCTGTGGTCCCAAGCATTTTTAGTGGCACCGTAGTGAGAAGTCTCACCTGAACCACCCATGGCAAATTCGTCCATGTTGGTCTTCCCAACAACAATCATACCCTTAGATTTTGCATTGGCAACGGCTGTCGCATCAAAGATAGGCTCATAGTTGTAGAGCATTTTTGAGGCAGCAGTTGTGAGAATACCGTCTGTAGAGATGTTATCCTTAACTGCAAGTGGAATTCCTGAAAGGACATTGTCAGCGTCAATTCCAGCTTCATCAATAGCTTTAGCTTGAGCAAGGGCTTGCTCCTCAGCGATGGTAACAAAAGCGTTGATAGCTGTCTCTCGAGACTTGATATCTTCAAGCGTTGCTTGGGTCAATTCAGTTGCAGAAATTTCCTTAGAAACAAGGAGATTGTGCAAGTCTTCAATGGTTTTATTGTTGAAAGTCATTAGGCATCTCCTCCATCGTCTAGGATAGCTGGTACCTTGATATAGTAGTTGTCTTTTTCAGGTACGTTTTTAAACAAGCGATCACGGTCTGTTCCTTCTTCGGCTACATCAGGGCGGAGTACAGTCTTGCGGTCAGCCATAGTTGTAGTAGGTGCGACACCGGTTGTGTCAACTTCGCCCAGCAACTCAACCATGTCAACAATCTTAGACAAGGTAGTCGCAAAGGCGGCAGTTTCTTCTTCAGAGAATCTTAATTTTGAAAGATTGGCAACGTGAGTTACCTCTTCTTGCGTAATTTTCATCTTGCATCCTTTCGTGAAATGATGATTTTTAGTCTGTTCTATTTTACCATATTTTCCTATAAATAAGGGAGGGAAAGATGAAAAAAGACATCTGGCAAGTCGAGAAAGAGTTTTTTAAAATAGATAAAAAAATAGCCGTCCTAACTTTGGCGAGTTAACGAGCTATTTTTTAGTTATGTAATTACAGCCATCGTCTTAAACGGCTCTGTGGGGTGTTGTTGTCGCAACACCTTTTTCTATATTTATTGTAACATTTATTTGAAAAATCGCAAAGGGAATTAGGCTCCCTAGTATTTGGATAAGTTGGGTAGAAACTGAGTAGCAGGCATTAAAATTGCTTGCCAGTTTTGTCTATTGTGCATTAGCAAACTAAGATTTTTTGGTTTTAATATGCACTCTTTAGGTATTCATTCCATAAAGCCTGAAGTTCATCTGCATTTTCTAAAACATATTGTCTGATTATTTTTAGGTCTTTTGCCTTTAATTTACCATCTCTCAGTTCACCGTTCAGAAACATTGAGCCGACCTCTTCTCCGTGGATATAAATGTGAATATGTGCTTTTTGACCTTTATGGTTATGTTCGTTAGGACGAATTTCAATACCATACTTTTATACTCAATAAAAATCAAAGAGCAAACTAGAAAGCTAGGCACAGGCAGTACTTGAGTACGACAAGCCGACGCTGACGTGGTTTGAATTTGATTTTTGAAGAGTATTAGGAAAGAATATTTAGGCATGTAGTAGTCCCGCGTAGTCCTTCCATGTTTCAAGGTAGTTATCGCGATTTAACTCAATTTGCTTTTGAGCAAAACGAATGTCATAGTCTGCCAAGTCCAAATTTTCCAATACTTCTCCAGTTAGAATACTAAAGGTTCCAATTAATTCATCGTCATCATACATGCGTAAAATAGGGTTGCTTGGATTCTTGTAAATATCATCTTTTGTCACTTCTAAATTAGTTACACCAAATTCCTTGAACATGATTGCTTCTCCTTTTTCTTTTATTATATCATTTTTGCTAGAATTGTCACGGTTTTCTATCTATTTGACTACAAGGAATAGCTTTTGTTCAAGTATAGTCTGACATAAAATAGAAATTGAAAAAAACTGCAAAATCCGATATAATGGAGTGTTGAAAGGAATGGTAAAATCCAATGTAGAAATCATTCTTAGCTATTGAAACAAGAAAAATAGAGAATCAAAGAAAGAGAACTTATGAATATTCAAGAAGAAATTAAGAAACGCCGTACCTTTGCCATCATCTCCCACCCTGACGCGGGGAAAACGACCATTACTGAGCAGTTGCTCTACTTTGGGGGCGAGATCCGTGAGGCTGGTACCGTAAAAGGAAAGAAAACAGGGACTTTTGCCAAGTCTGACTGGATGGATATCGAGAAGCAACGCGGGATTTCGGTGACCTCATCTGTTATGCAATTTGACTACGATGGCAAGCGTGTGAATATCCTCGACACACCAGGGCATGAGGACTTTTCAGAAGATACCTATCGTACCTTGATGGCGGTGGATTCTGCGGTCATGGTGGTGGACTCTGCCAAGGGTATCGAGGCGCAAACAAAGAAATTGTTTGAAGTTGTTAAACACCGTGGCATTCCCGTCTTTACCTTTATGAACAAGCTAGACCGTGACGGTCGAGAGCCACTGGACCTCTTGCAAGAATTGGAAGAAGTCTTGGGTATTGCGAGTTACCCGATGAACTGGCCGATCGGGATGGGGAAAGCCTTCGAAGGATTGTATGACCTCTATAACCAACGCCTGGAGCTCTACAAAGGGGATGAGCGTTTTGCCAGTCTAGAAGATGGGGACAAGCTTTTTGGCAACAATCCTTTCTACGAGCAAGTTAAGGATGATATTGAACTTTTAAATGAAGCTGGAAATGAATTTTCAGAGGCAGCAATCCTTGCTGGAGAATTGACACCTGTCTTCTTCGGTTCAGCCCTTACTAACTTTGGTGTGCAGACCTTCCTTGAGACTTTCCTTAAATTTGCTCCAGAACCACATGGACACAAGAAAACAGACGGTGAAATTGTCGATCCTTATGACAAGGATTTCTCAGGATTTGTCTTTAAAATCCAAGCCAACATGGACCCTCGTCACCGTGACCGTATCGCCTTTGTCCGTATCGTATCAGGGGAATTTGAGCGTGGCATGAGTGTCAACTTGCCTCGTACTGGTAAGGGGGCTAAACTTTCAAATGTTACTCAGTTTATGGCAGAAAGTCGTGAGAATGTAACCAACGCTGTAGCAGGTGATATCATCGGTGTTTACGATACCGGTACTTATCAAGTTGGGGATACTTTGACAGTTGGCAAAAACAAATTTGAATTTGAACCATTGCCAACCTTTACTCCTGAAATTTTCATGAAAGTTTCTGCTAAGAATGTCATGAAGCAAAAATCCTTCCACAAGGGGATTGAACAATTGGTGCAAGAAGGAGCCATTCAGCTTTATAAAAATTACCAAACAGGTGAGTACATGCTAGGCGCTGTAGGTCAACTTCAGTTTGAAGTCTTTAAGCACCGTATGGAAGGTGAGTATAATGCGGAAGTGGTCATGAGCCCAATGGGTAAAAAGACCGTTCGTTGGATTAAGCCTGAGGACTTGGATGAACGCATGTCATCAAGTCGCAATATCTTGGCCAAAGACCGTTTCGACCAACCAGTCTTCCTCTTTGAAAACGACTTTGCCCTCCGTTGGTTTGCGGACAAGTATCCAGATGTAGAGTTGGAGGAGAAGATGTAAATCGTTACAAATGACTAGCAACATAAAGTTGCTGTCATTTGACGGTAACCGCTATGGCGGCTTACCTAAACGCTTCACTAGGAAAAATCCACGAATGGTATCGATTCGTGGACTTTTCCGTCGTAATGGGAAGGAAGCTATCCAAACATATGATGAGAACAAAAAAGAAATGAGATAAAGAATGGAAAAAGCGAAAAAAGCGATTGTCTTAGGTGCAGATAATGCTTATATGAATAAAGTTGAGAC
>NZ_JUQO01000215.1 GCF_001074635.1 Streptococcus mitis | reverse complement strand
AGGCTTAACTGCAAAACAAGCTGAAAAATTTATCGATGAATTAAATAAGAAAGCTGCAGAAGAAGATAAAGCTAAAGAAAAACCAGCAGAGAAACCAGCAGAGAAACCAGCGGAAACTCCAGTCAAACCTTCTGTTCCTGCAAGACCAGCTAATCCTACATATGTCCCTTCATATGTTCCATCATACAGCTCATATTCTGTAGTAGAACCAGCTAAACCAGCTTCTCCAAAAACAGGTTGGAAGCAAGAAAACGGTGTGTGGTATTTCTACAATACTGATGGTTCAATGGCAACAGGTTGGCTTAAAGATAATGGCACATGGTATTATCTAAATGCAAATGGTGCAATGGCGACAGGCTGGTTACAAAATAATGGTTCATGGTACTATCTAAACAGCAATGGCGCGATGGCAACAGGTTGGCTTAAAGATAATGGTACATGGTACTATCTAAATGCAAACGGAGCAATGGCAACAGGTTGGCTTAAAGATAATGGTACATGGTACTATCTAAATGTAAATGGTGCAATGGTAACAGGTTGGCTTAAAGATGGTGATACATGGTACTATCTTGAAGCATCAGGGGCTATGAAAGTAAGTCAATGGTTTAAAGTTTCAGACAAATGGTACTATGTTGACGGTTCAGGTGCCCTTGCAGTAAATACTACTGTAAATGGTTACACTGTAAACGGAAACGGTGAATGGGTTTAATTTTAGATAGTTGAATCATGACAGGAGAGAAATCTCCTGTTTTTTTGTGGTATATAATCGCGTGAGGACTTTGTTGGATAGTATAGTGGATTGAACTTAGAATAGTACGCTACGGATTCTAAAACATTTCTAGAAATTAATTTGACTTTCCTAATCACTTTATTCATATCTTATTTCAATCTACTATAGAAAATAAAAAGTAAATAGGACCATATTTCATTCCCATTTACTTTTATGTTATTAGTGATTGTATAATCTTATAACAGTGCCTCAAACTCAGCGACGGTCATGCCCAACTGCTGGCTGGCAACCTCGGAAGTCAGGAGACCTTGGCGAACTAGATTTACTAAACCTACTTTTAATCCCTGTTCAAGCCCCTCCGCACGCCCACGCTCTAAGCCTTTTTCCTCCGCTTGTTCCAAGGCATAGTCGTGTGCTAATAATGCCTGTTCTTCACGCATACGTAGTTGACTAAACATTTTCCTGTCCTCCTCGGACCAG
>NZ_JUQO01000214.1 GCF_001074635.1 Streptococcus mitis | reverse complement strand
CTCACCTCCTTTCGTAGGCGGTGTAGCAGTGCCGTATAATATTATACCACATAAATGTTAAACTCGGGAGGCACCCAATCAGGTGGAGTTTTTTGGCTCTATTTCAGGCTTTTGGGGACTATTCTAAAAATAGTTTTCCGATAATTTTTGCTTAATCTTGAAAAATTTATTGGACAGATTCTAAAGTTGGAGAAGCTGAATGGATGAGAATATAAAACTTTGACAAATTTTGTGAACTATGGGATAATAAAAGAGAATTAAGTATTGTGTCTATATCATAGGCTAGAAAAGACCCCAAGCTCACGTCCAAATAAGCTTGGGGTCTTTTTGACACTATTTGTCCTTGTTTAGCCATTTATCGACTAATCGAAGAACGACACCGACCACAATTGGTCCGATGATAGTTTTAAGTATTGTATCCATCATGGGCTAATTCACCTCCTTTCGCAGGCGGTGTAGCAGTGCCGTAAAATATTATATCACATAAGTGCTAAAAGTCGGGAGTCGCCTAATCAGGTGGAGTTTTTTGGCTCTATTTCAGGCTTTTGGAGACTATTCTAAAAATCATTTTTCGATATTTTTCGGTATTTTTCGGATTTTGGTCGGGGAATTGGCGGGGACTTTTTGAGATTTTGTCGGTGATTTTTTAGCGCATATGACTAAGAAATAGATCTGTTGTCGCTTCAGCAAGTTCAACCTCACTTTGAATTTAAGTGACTGTTAATTGAAGGACTAGAACTACTGTAATAATGCTCTTGGTTGTCAAGGAGTGAGTCATCATATTGTTGTACAGCGGTTAAAGCTTGAAAAGCCGCGAATATAAACCTTTGACAAATTTTGTGAACTATGGGATAATAAAAAGGAATTGAGTACTAGTTCTATATCATAGGCTAGAAAAGACCCCAAGCTCACGACCAAATAAGCTTGGGGTCTTTTTTGACACT
>NZ_JUQO01000213.1 GCF_001074635.1 Streptococcus mitis | reverse complement strand
GATATGACTGTACTTGATAATCTTTTTTTAGGAAGAGAAATTAAAAATTCGATTGGGTTTCTAGATAAAGCTAGTATGGAAAGGAAAGCTAAAGAAGCATTTAAACGTCTTAATATATCTATTCCTCTCGATGCAATCATTGGTCAATTATCAGTCGGACAACAACAAATGATAGAAATAGCAAAATGTCTATTATCAGAAGTTTCCTTATTAATTATGGATGAACCCACAGCAGCTTTAACTGATCGTGAAACTGAAACACTTTTTAAAGTGATAGAAGGATTAAAATCTGATGGTGTAGGTATTGTGTATATTTCACATCGGATGGAAGAAATCTTTAAGATTATAGATCTTATAACTGTTATGAGGGATGGGTTTGTAATTGATACCAAGAAAACGAACTTAACTAATGCGGATGAATTAGTTCAGAAGATGGTAGGTCGTGAATTAGAAGATTATTATCCAGAAAAAAAGGCTGAGATTGGGAATATTGTTTTTCAAGCTAAGAATCTTTCTGGTTCTGCTTTTACGAATATTTCTTTCTATGTACGTCAAGGGGAAATTCTTGGTTTTTCTGGTTTGATGGGTGCTGGTCGTACTGAAATAATGCGAGCAATTTTTGGAATTGATTCTTTAAAATCTGGTCAAATTATAATAAACGAAGAACAACTGATAATTAAAAATCCTTTTGAAGCAATTAAGCATGGAATTGGTTTCTTAACAGAAGATCGTAAAGATGAGGGATTGATTTTAGATTTTTCTATTAAAGATAATATGACTTTACCTAGTACTCGTGATTTTGTTAAAAATGGCATTTTCGATAATAAAACAAGTGATATATTTGTACAACGTTTAATAGATAGGCTACGAATTAAATCAGGTTATCCAGATAAGGAAGTTGGAACACTTTCTGGTGGTAATCAACAGAAAGTAGTTTTAGCAAAATGGATAGGTATTGCTCCAAAAGTACTGATTCTAGATGAGCCAACTCGTGGGGTAGATGTTGGTGCTAAGCGTGAAATTTACCAATTAATGAATGAATTGGCTGAACGAGGTGTGCCGATTATTATGGTATCTTCAGATTTACCAGAAGTGATCGGAGTCAGTGATCGCATTATGGTCATGCATGAAGGAAGAATTAGTGGAGAATTAACACGTCAAGAAGCTACACAAGAAAAAGTTATGCAACTAGCTACAGGGGGACAATAGTGTGAAAAATACTATGAAGTATATGTCAGAATTGACAACGGTAATAGCATTGATAATTTTAATGGCTGTCATCACTATTATCAATTCAAATTTTTTAACAGCAAATAATCTGTTAAATTTACTATTGCAAGTAACATCAAATGCACTGATCGCTTTTGGAATGACCTTTGTTATTCTAACAGGTGGAATTGATTTATCAGTTGGATCAATTTTAGCCTTATCCAGTGCGCTCACAGCTGGCCTATTAGGATCTGGAATGCCTGTTACATTAGCAATTCTCATCTCTTTAATTTTGGGTTGCATTCTGGGGATGATGAATGGTTTGTTGATTTCCTACGGGAAATTAGCTCCATTTATCGTTACTTTAGCAACTATGACTATTTTTAGAGGCGCAACACTTGTTTATACAAATGGGAATCCTATCACAAAAGGATTAAGTGATACATTCTTATTTCAATTTTTGGGGCAAGGTTACATAGTCGGAATTCCATTTCCTGTAATTATTATGTTTATTGTATTTATTGTTTTATATGTTTTACTTCATAAAACAGCATTTGGTAAATCTGTGTATGCTATAGGGGGGAATGAAAAAGCAGCATATATATCAGGTGTGAAACTAAATAAAGTGAAAATTATCATTTATTCAATTTCAGGTATTATGGCTTCAATTTCTGGATTGATTATAACATCACGCTTAAGTTCTGCTCAACCAACAGCAGGTGCTAGTTATGAAATGGATGCTATTGCAGCTGTTGTTCTTGGAGGAACCTCTTTATCTGGAGGTAAAGGTCGTATACTTGGGACTCTAATAGGTGCTTTAATTATTGGAGTTTTGAATAATGGACTTAATATTATTGGTGTTTCAGCATTTTGGCAACAAGTGGTAAAAGGAGTTGTAATCTTAATTGCTGTTCTGATTGATCGTTTTAAAGTTGTAAAACAGTAGAATCATTTTGCAAGTTTTTTTGGAAATAGTAACAATTTATTAGATGACGAACTTATAAACTAATAAAAGGGAAATACACGGAGTCTATTTACTAAAAATACTGTTCAGAAAAATTTAGTAATAGTTAAGAAATGATGAACAATAGTCGGGATGGAAATTATCCCTATAGATATATATTACGAGGAGTAATAACATGAAAATTATTAAAAAAATTAGCATTTTTGCTTTGTTTGTAACATTTATTTTTGCTTTAGTAGCTTGTGGAAAAACTGGTTTAGGAAATTCATCAAATGATAATAAATCTACGATTCAAAAGTCGGCAAAAGAATTAAAATTAGGAGTTTCTATTTCGACTACTAACAATCCCTATTTTGTAGCTATGAAAGATGGTCTTGAAAAAGCCGCAAGAGAAAAAGAAGTAACTTTGAAGATAGCAGATGCACAAGATGATGCTGCTAGACAAGCAGATGATATTCAAAATTTTATTAGTCAAAATGTTGATGCTTTACTAATTAATCCAGTTGATTCTGATGCAATTGTTACATCTATTAAAGCTGCTAATAATGCAAATATTCCGGTAATCTTAATTGACCGCGGTAGTAATGGAGGTGAAGTCTTGACAACTGTTGCTTCTGATAACGTAGAAGCAGGTAAAATGGCTGCAGAATTTATTACCAAGCAATTGGGAGAAAAAGCAAAAACTTTTGAATTATCAGGAGTCCCTGGCGCTTCTGCAACTGTAGATAGAGGTAAAGGATTTGAACAAATTTCAAAGACAAATTTAGATGTTCTTTCTAGTCAATCCGCTAATTTTGACCGCGCAAAAGCTTTGAATACAGCGCAAAATATGATTCAAGGAAACAAAGAAGTACAAGCAATCTTTGCACAGAATGATGAGATGGCGTTAGGAGCTGCACAAGCAGTAAAAGCAGCTGGTCTTAGCAATGTATTAATTGTTGGTATTGATGGTCAACCAGATGCACATGATGCTATTGCAAAAGGTGATATTACTGCCACTATTGCTCAGCAACCAGCTAAGATGGGTGAAATTGCTATTCAATCAGCAATAGATCATTATCAAGGGAAAAAACTGGAAAAAGAAACAGTTTCTCCAATTTATCTTGTGACTAAGGATAATGTTGATCAACATAACTGGTGATATATTTTTAGTAAATAGGTAGTTGTTAATTTTCATTCAATGTAGTTTTTAAATATTATTGTTAGTATTTGAGCTTTTGGGTGCAAAAAGACCAGATTCCAAACTTGGATCTGGCCTATGATATGCTACCTTTGATGGAGATGATGGAAGCTCCGGACAAATCTGAATTTTTCTACCCTCGCCGTACAAAAGACGATTGGGAAAAGAAAATTTTCTAATCCTTTACTAAATAACCTAGCCGATCCAAGGCCTCCTCGATATAGTGGAGGTCTTGTTGTGTTTCGGCTTCAACTAGGTGGTAGTGGATGCCATCTGTCAATTCAGACAGAGGTCTAAAATCTGAATGTTCGACTTGCTCTAGAAAATGTTGCACATCTCTGCGACAAGACAGTTTAAGTAAGGTTTCAATTTCTCCATAGACGGGATGGTCAATCAAGGTATTTTGAACACGTCCACCATTATCAACGATAGCAAAGAGTTCTTGACCGATTTCTTCAACTTCATGTTTCACTTTGAAAAGTTTGTGAACATAAGGATTGGTTTCAATTTGCTTATAGATGTAGCCACGATTGGTGGATAGGATAGGAGCACCATCGGCTCTTAAAATTGCAATGTCCTGTACAATGACCTGACGTGTGACATGAAAATGTTCCGCCAAACTTTGGCCATTAAGGGCTTTAGGAGCTTCTTTCAAGAGTTGGAGCAGGGCTTGTTTGCGATCTTTTGTCATAGCTTTTCCTTTTTAACGGCGTTTTCGAAGCACTTTATAGACAGCTAGTGCTAATGTATAGTCTACCATACTATGAATAATTGTGCCAAATCCAACTAGTACAAATAGAACATAAAACATATTTTCTACATTGGTACCAGAAGTTGCGTAAAAAACGACACAGGCCAATACTTCAGCAAGGGCATGGACAAGCGCTAACACAAAGTTGAAAATCCAGGAAGCTTTTGGTTTATCTAGGGTATCGGGGAATTTTTGTAGGTAAAGAGCCCCCAAAGTCCCAAAAAAGATATGGGAAAAAGCTCGAAAAACGATCACCATGGGATAGCCAGCCATCAAAAATCCAAAACTAGAGGCTAGGATGACAAAAACAGCCATCAAGGGCGATAAGAACATGGCAATAAAAATAGCGATGTGGCTTCCCAAAGTGTAAGAAGCAGGTGGAATGACAATCTTAAAAGGCATAACGATTGGAATCAAAATCGCAATAGCCGTTAAGAGGGCAGTCATTGTCATAAATTGTGTCTTTTTCCGTGTATTCATAAGAATCTCCTTTTTGTCTGTATATACACTAGTATAGTACAATAAACAAGACAATAAAGCAAGGATTTACTTAAGTTTATAGGCCATTTTTTTAATTAAAGACTCGTAAACATTTCACTAAAAACACAAACTACATCAAACAAAATCTCCACCTTCAAGTATGAAAGCGGAGATTGTTTTTATTTCTTCAATGTTTGTAGTCTTGGAACAATGGCTAGGGTTAGAACTGCAGAAATAACTAATTCAGCAATCGAATTTGTTGAGATAACAGTTGCTAGGAGTTTTTGGATATTACCATCAAAGACATTTCCAAAAAGGTAGAAAATTCCACCAAGTACAAAGACTGTGTTGGTAAGTGAACCAAGGGCACCAGCTAAAATCAGACCAGTTTTATTTTTCATCAGTTTATAGACTAGATAAGGAGTTAAACCAATCAAAATACGTGGGACGATGGCAATGATAGCTGAGTAGATGTTCCCGTTTGGTACGAATGGTGAGAAGAGGTAGCTTGTTGGTAGAATTGTAATCGTATTAACTGTCAAGCTAAGTAGCCCCATCAAAAATCCAAGTGTAACCCCAACGCGTGGTCCGTAGATAATGCTGGCAATAATGACAGGAATATGAACAATGGTCGGTTTGATTGGAAATGGAAAAAGGTTAAAGATAAGTGAGCTCAGAAAGTGAATCACGAGCATGGTTGCAAAAAAGATGGCAATAGGTGCAATGTTAGAGCGTTTTTTCATCGAGAGTTTCCTTTATTCTTTCTAAAATAATTGTGAGGTCAGCTAAGGCTCCTCGTCCGTGGTCTCCACAAGCCAGTAGGGATTCCTTAGGAGCAATCAGCTGATAGCCGTAGGTTTCTAATGTTTTCAGATTAGCCTGAGTTGCTGGATGGTCATACATTTTTGTATTCATAGCAGGTGCGATGAGTTTAGGAATATGACTGGGCAAGGCTAGAGCCGTACAGGTTACCATGTTGTCCGCAAAGCCGTGGGCTAGTTTTGCAATAGTGTTAGCAGTTGCAGGTACTACGATAAATAGATCAGTTTCTTTTCCAAGTTCAATATGATTGACTTGATTTGGATAGGGTTCCTTCATGACATCTAGGTGGACAGGACTCTGTGATAAGACCTGTAGTGTCAATGGTTGAATAAACTCTGTAGCAGCCTGAGTCATTAAGACAGTGACTTGATGGCCTTGTTTTTTTAGAGAACTGACTAAATCTGCCGACTTATAAGAGGCGATTGAGCCCGTTACAGCCAAGAGAATGTTTGCCATAGTTTTCCTTTCTATGAATGATAGTCTTGAATTTTTTCAAGGAGGAGTTCTGCAATTTCTTCTTTAGTCTGGACTGTTTGAAGCTGATCTTTTTCAACAAAGATTGCACGATGCTGGTTTGCTGAAATTTGAGTCAGGTCATTTGCAATGATTAAGTCTGCTAGGTTCTTGATAAGACTTTTTCTAGCAATCTCGATGAGATAATCCTCAGAGACATCAACCAGCAGTTTGAAACCAATCAGATGAATAGCAGGATTCCACTCCTTGACTAGAGAGATAATTTTGGGTGTTTTCTTCAGGAATAAAACCTGAACCTCATCAGTTGAAGAAATCTTAGCCTGATGATTCTGCTTGCTTAAAAATTCTTCTAGATTGGAACTAGATTGAACTTCCTCAAGCCCCGTCATATAAACAGGAGTGTAGTCGGATACTGCCATTG
>NZ_JUQO01000212.1 GCF_001074635.1 Streptococcus mitis | reverse complement strand
TACTGACTTCGTCAGTTCTATCCACAACCTCAAAACAGTGTTTTGAGCTGACTTTGTCAGTCTTATCTACAACCTCAAAGCAGTGCTTTGAGCTGTCTACAGCTAGCTTCCTAGTTTGCTCTTTGATTTTCTTTGAGTATAATCATAAAAAAAGTTTCCAATCAGATGACTGGAAACTTTTTTTTTATAGTCTATTTCGAAAAACTTCGTACATGAGAATAGCTGCAGCAACACTGGCATTAAGGCTTTGAACATGGCCATTCATCGGAATGGTAATCATTTGATCTACCTGTTTTTTAATGTTGCTAGAGATGCCTTTTCCTTCATTTCCGATGATAAGGGCAATTTTCCCTTTTGTATTCCACTTGTGGCAAGGAGTCCCATTCATATCTGTTCCAAAGGTCCAGAAGCCTTCATCTTTGAGTTTGTCCAGAGTTTGGCTCAGATTGGTCACGCGGGCAATTGGGACGTGTTCAATAGCACCTGTGGCCGTTTTAGCAACGACAGGAGTAACTCCGACAGCACGGTGCTTGGGAATGATGACTCCTGAAACATTGGTCGCATCAGCGGTTCTTAAGATGGAGCCTAAGTTGTGAGGATCAGTTAAGCCATCCAGAATCAATAGAAGTGGATTTTCTTCTTGGCGTGTTTTGGCAAGGATTTGGTCCAGCTCACTATAGGCAAATTCGGACACTCGTAAAACAAAACCTTGGTGGACAGCACCTTCAGTCATCTCAGAGAGGGATTTTTTTGAGGTCCAAGAAATGGACACCTTCTTTTCTGTAGCCAGTTCCTTGACTTTCTCAACGTTCTTACCTCGGAGATCTTCTTGGAGGTAAAGTTTGTTTCCTGTGTTTGCAAGGAGGGCTTCGGTAACGGCGTGGACGCCATAGACAATATCATTTGTTTTCATGCATCTATTATAACACAAAACCCCGTCTTGCAACGGGATTTTCTTTATTCCAGAATCAGTAAACCATCTTTAACTTCAAATGGGTCTTTTTCATTGATACGATCGTAAAACATGATTCCGTTGATGTGGTCAATTTCATGCTGAACAACGATGGAGTTGTAGCCTTTGAGTTTGATACGGTGTTTTTCTCCATCCTTGTCAAAGTAGTCAACAGTAACGCGGGCATGGCGAACAACATAGCCAGGCACGTTGCGGTCAACAGACAGACAACCTTCTCCTTCACCAAGAGCAGCGTCTTGAACAGAGTGAGAGACGATTTTTGGATTGTACATAATAGCTTGCAAGTCGTAAGCTTCCTGTGGAGTTTCACCTTCTTCAACAATATTTGGTACTAAAACAGCGATAATGCGTTTTGAAATATCCAATTGAGGAGCAGCAAGTCCAACCCCACCACGGAGTCCCATCTTTTCAGCCATGACCGGATCTTGGGAATGTTTGAGGAATTGCATCATCTTTTCTCCAAGGATGATTTCTTGGTCAGACAAGGGGAAAGTAACTTCCTCAGCAACCGCGCGTAGAGTAGGATTCCCTTCGCGGATAATATCGTTCATATCAATTAAGTGAGCAGCTTTTGTAATACGTTCTATAGCAGACATTTTCTCTCCTTTCATTACTTCTACATGATATCACAAAATGACAAGGATTGAAAGTATTACAGTCTTTAGGATTTATAGAAAATAGATAGGAAGTTCAATTCAATTGTGAAAGAAATACTTATCTGTGTTATAATAAAAAGAAAAGGCTTGCATAAGAAAGTAGGGAGAATGAAGATGCAAAGAAGACAAGATAGAAATCAGGGTGGTTTAGCTTTTCGTTTTATGAAGGGCCTGGTAAACTTTTTTAGGAGTTATCGCAAGTGGAGCAATAAAGGATTTGTGGCGATACTCTTGCTAGCAGTTGCTTTATCAATGGGCTTGGTCTTGTTGTTTGAAAGTTTCCAAGGCATGGCTCTGACCAGTCAAAAACGAGATACTATTTCTCAAGAGGGGACTAAGCAAAAGTCTCAGGAGCAGGAAGAGGAAAAAACTGCCAGAATTATGGCCCACGGGGATTTGCTCTACCACGATGGACTTTTCTTTTCAGCTAAAAAAGAAGACGGTACCTATGACTTTCATGAGAATTTTGAGTATGTGACACCTTGGCTTAAGCAAGCAGATTTAGCTATTGGTGACTTTGAAGGAACCATTAATAAGGATCATTATTTAGCGGGTTATCCTCTCTTTAATGCTCCTGCTGAAGTTATGGATGCCATTAAGGATGCAGGTTATCATGTGCTAGATTTAGCTCATAATCATATTTTGGATTCGCAAATTGAGGGAGTTATTTCAACGGCCGATATTATTGAGAAAGCTGGAATCACTCCAATCGGAGTTTATACGCATGAACCACGTGATCAGGCTCCGCTGGTCATTAAGGAAGTGAATGGTATCAAGGTTGCACTGTTAGCCTATTCCTATGGCTTCAATGGCATTGAGCAGTATATTTCTCAGGAAGACTATAATCGTTATCTTTCAGATTTAAACGAAGATAAGATGAAGGCTGAAATTGAACGGGCGGAAAAGGAAGCGGATATCACCATTATCATGCCTCAGATGGGTGTTGAGTATCGATTGGAACCAACTGAAGAACAAAAAGCTCTTTATCACAAGATGATTGATTGGGGGGCGGATATCATCTTTGGAGGGCATCCTCACGTTGTTGAACCATCTGAAACGGTTGAAAAAGATGGAGAAAAGAAACTCATTATCTATTCAATGGGGAACTTCATTTCCAATCAACGGATTGAATCTATGGGAGATGAAGAGAATGCTAAGTGGACTGAACGTGGTGTTCTCATGGATGTAACCATCAAGAAGAAGGATGGAAAAACAACTATCGGAACAGCTAAAGCTCATCCTACTTGGGTCAATCGAACACCAAAGGGAACCTTTTCACCAGAAGGCTATCCTTTATATCATTATCAAACCTATATCTTGGAAGATTTCATAGAGGGTGGCAGTCATCGTGATCAATTAGATGAAGCGACTAAGGAACGAATTGATACAGCCTATAAAGAAATGAACGAACATGTGGGATTGAAGTGGGATTAGTTTGAATCCAGAGGGAAGTAAATGACGATTAAAGTAATTGCGACAGATATGGATGGGACCTTGCTGGATGCTAGAGGCCAGCTTGATCTCCCACGATTGGAAAAGATTTTAGATCAGTTGGATCAAAGGGGGATTCGTTTTGTCATCGCGACGGGCAATGAAATTCACCGCATGAGGCAACTACTGGAGCACTTGGTCGATCGAGTGGTTCTGGTTGTTGCAAACGGTGCTCGTATTTTTGAAAACAATGAATTGATTCAGGCACAGACTTGGGATGATGCCATTGTCGATAAGGCTTTGGCTCATTTCAAGGGTCGAGCGTGTCAGGACCAGTTTGTTGTAACGGGGATGAAGGGTGGTTTCGTCAAGGAAGGTACTATTTTTACAGACCTTGAAAGTTTTATGACTCCAGAAATGATTGAAAAATTCTATCAACGGATGCAGTTTGTGGATGAATTAACCTCTGACCTCTTTGGTGGTGTGCTCAAGATGAGTATGGTTGTTGGTGAAGAGCGTTTGAGTTCGGTCTTGGAAGAAATCAATGATCTCTTTGATGGTCGTGTTCGGGCTGTATCGAGTGGCTATGGTTGCATTGATATCCTCCAAGCTGGAATTCATAAAGCATGGGGCTTAGAAGAATTACTCAAGCGCTGGGACTTGAAAGCCCAACAAATCATGGCTTTTGGGGATAGTGAAAATGATGTTGAAATGCTTGAAATGGCTGGGATTGCCTATGCTATGGAAAATGCTGATGACAAGGCCAAAGCTGTGGCTACTGCTCTAGCACCAGCCAACAGCCAAGGAGGAGTTTACCAAGTCTTGGAAAACTGGTTAGAAAAAGGAGAATGAAGTGGCAGTACAGTTATTAGAAAATTGGTTGCTAAAGGAACAAGGTAAAATCCAAACCAAGTACCGTCACTTAAATCAAGTTTCTGTTGTAGAACCAGACATTCTTTTTATTGGGGATTCCATTGTCGAGTATTATCCTATACAGGAGCTATTTGGAACTTCGAAGACGATTGTCAATCGAGGCATTCGAGGTTATCAGACAGGGTTGTTATTAGAGAATCTAGATGCGCATCTGTACGGTGGAGCAGTAGATAAAATTGTCCTTTTGATTGGGACAAATGATATCGGAAAAGATGTGCCTGTGAATGAGGCTCTCAATAATCTCGAAGTGATCATTCAATCCATTGCTCGCGATTATCCACTGACAGAGATAAAATTGCTTTCCATTTTGCCAGTCAATGAGGGAGAGGAGTACAAGCAGACGGTTTATATCCGCACGAATGAAAAGATACAGGAGTGGAATCGAGCCTATCAAGAACTTGCTTCTGCCTATATGCAGGTAGAATTTGTGCCAGTATTTGATTGTTTGACAGACCAACCAGGCCAACTCAAAAAAGACTATACTACTGACGGACTGCACCTCAGTATTGCCGGTTACCAGGTTTTGTCAAAAGCTTTGAAAGACTATCTTTTCTAGTTAGTCGATTTCCCTTTTGCATTTTTGACTTAGATAATGTATAATGGTTTTATTGTCTTTTGGGGTCGTTACGGATTCGACAGGCATTATGAGGCATATTTTGCGACTCGTGTGGCGACGTAAACGCTCAGTTAAATATAACTGCAAAAAATAACACTTCTTACGCTCTAGCTGCCTAAAAACCAGCAGGCGTGACCCGATTTGGATTGCTCGTGTTCAATGACAGGTCTTATTATTAGCGAGATACGATTAAGTCTTGTCTAGCGGCTTGATAAGAGATTGATAGACTCGCAGTTTCTAGGCTTGAGTTATGTGTCGGGGGACTGTTAAACTAATACATAACCTATGGTTGTAGACAAATATGTTGGCAGGTGTTTGGACGTGGGTTCGACTCCCACCGGCTCCATTATTCCTTTGCATTCTTTTGCATTCCTTGGTAAAACGTTGTTAAATCAACGTTTTTTATTTTTGTCTTTGGTATTCCTTGGTATTCTTTTGCGGAAAAAGGATACAACAAAGGAGTCACAAACAGCCCCTAAAACAGACCCTGTTTTTTAAAAAAGGATACAAAAAAGGATACAACGTTTGTCGCATCCTAGAAATATGTTTTTCCACGGAAGACATGGGATTCGAACCCACGCACGCTGTTACACGCCTACCGCGTTTCCAACACGGCCTCTTAAGCCTCTTGAGTAATCTTCCAATACCTACTCAAATAGTCTACCATAAAGGCCCTTATCTTGCAATAAAAATTCTGGAAATAAGAAAAATGATAGAATTTGAAAGAAAATGATAAAAAATGCTTGACTTTGAAAGGAAGTGTGATAGAATGAATAGTGTAAACGATAACAGGAGGTGATTCGGTGTTAAAAACAGAGCGGAAGCAGCTGATTTTAGAGGAGTTAAATCAACATCATGTAGTTTCTCTAGAAAAATTAGTTAGTTTGCTAGAAACGTCAGAATCAACGGTTCGAAGAGACTTGGATGAGTTGGAGGCAGAAAACAAGCTTCGTCGCGTGCATGGTGGAGCAGAACTCCCCCACTCCTTACAGGAAGAAGAAACCATTCAAGAAAAATCTGTCAAAAACCTTCAAGAGAAGAAGTTGTTGGCTCAGAAGGCAGCCTCTCTCATCAAGGAACAAGATGTCATCTTTATCGATGCTGGAACAACGACAGCCTTTTTGATCCATGAATTGGTCAATAAGAACGTTACAGTTGTGACCAACTCCATTCACCATGCAGCTCAGTTGGTTGAAAAGCAGATTCCGACTGTCATGGTTGGAGGAAGCGTCAAGACGGCGACAGATGCTAGTATCGGGGGTGTTGCTCTTAACCAGATTAACCAATTACACTTTGACCGTGCCTTTATCGGGATGAATGGTGTGGACGATGGCTATTATACGACTCCAGATATGGAGGAGGGAGCTGTGAAGCGAGCCATTTTGGAGAATGCCAAACAGACTTATGTCTTGGTGGATTCGTCAAAAATTGGACAAACTTGTTTTGCCAAGGTAGCACCACTCAAACGAGCCATTGTTATCACAAGTCAGGGGCATGAGCTCTTGCAGACAATAAAAGAAAAAACGGAGGTAATAGAAGTATGATTTATACAGTCACACTTAATCCATCCATTGACTATATCGTGCGCTTGGACCAAGTCCAAGTTGGTAGTGTCAATCGTATGGACAGTGATGATAAGTTCGCTGGAGGGAAAGGAATCAATGTCAGTCGTGTCTTGAAACGCTTGGATATTCCTAATACTGCGACTGGATTTATTGGAGGTTTTACTGGTAAATTTATCACAGATACTTTGGCAGAAGAGGAAATCGAAACGCGTTTTGTCCAAGTAGCAGAAGATACTCGCATCAATGTCAAGATTAAAGCGGACCAAGAAACAGAAATCAATGGAACGGGTCCAAACGTGGAACCGGCTCAGTTAGAAGAATTGAAAGCTATTTTGTCTAGTTTGACTGCAGAAGATACAGTTGTATTTGCAGGTTCAAGTGCTAAAAATCTAGGCAATGTCATCTACAAGGATTTGATTGCCTTGACGCGCCAGACGGGTGCGCAAGTGGTTTGCGATTTTGAAGGCCAGACCTTGATTGATAGTTTGGACTACCAGCCACTTTTGGTCAAACCAAACAATCACGAACTTGGAGCGATTTTTGGTGTAAAACTTGAAAGTTTGGACCAAATCGAGAAATATGCTCGTGAGTTACTAGCTAAAGGTGCTCAAAACGTCATTATCTCTATGGCTGGTGACGGTGCTCTTCTTGTCACATCTGAGGGAGCTTACTTCGCAAAACCTATCAAGGGAACAGTCAAAAATTCAGTGGGAGCTGGTGACTCTATGGTTGCTGGATTCACAGGTGAATTTGTCAAATCAAAAGATGCAGTAGAAGCATTCAAATGGGGAGTGGCTTGCGGAACGGCAACGACCTTCTCGGATGACTTGGCAACAGCAGAATTTATTAAAGAAACATATGAAAAAGTTGAGGTAGAAAAACGATGAAAATTCAAGACCTATTGAGAAAAGATGTCATGTTGCTGGATTTGCAGGCAACTGAAAAAACAGCTGTCATCGAAGAGATGATTAAAAGCTTGACAGATCACGGTTATGTGACGGATTTTGAAACCTTTAAAGAAGGTATTTTGGCACGTGAAGCTTTGACTTCTACTGGTTTGGGTGATGGTATCGCTATGCCTCACAGCAAAAACGCTGCTGTCAAAGAAGCGACAGTTCTCTTTGCCAAGTCTAATAAGGGTGTTGACTATGAGAGCTTGGATGGACAAGCAACTGACCTCTTCTTTATGATTGCGGCTCCAGAAGGTGCCAATGACACCCACTTGGCAGCCTTGGCAGAATTGTCTCAATACTTGATGAAAGACGGTTTTGCTGATAAACTTCGTCAAGCAACATCAGCTGACCAAGTCATTGAACTTTTTGACCAAGCTTCAGAAAAAACTGAGGAACCTGTTCAAGCGCCTGCCAATGAAACTGGTGACTTTATCGTAGCTGTTACAGCTTGTACGACAGGTATTGCCCACACTTACATGGCCCAAGAAGCCCTTCAAAAAGTGGCTGCTGAAATGGGTGTTGGAATTAAGGTTGAAACCAACGGTGCTAGCGGTGTTGGTAACCAACTAACTGCTGAAGACATTCGTAAGGCTAAAGCCGTTATCATCGCAGCAGACAAGGCTGTTGAAATGGATCGCTTCGATGGCAAACCATTGATCAATCGTCCGGTTGCTGACGGTATCCGTAAGACAGAAGAATTGATCAACTTGGCTCTTTCAGGAGATGCTGAAGTCTACCGTGCTGCTAATGGAGCAAAAGGTGCAACAGTCTCTAACGAAAAACAAAGCCTTGGTGGTGCCTTCTACAAACACTTGATGAGTGGTGTATCCCAAATGTTGCCATTCGTTATCGGTGGTGGTATCATGATTGCTCTTGCCTTCTTGATTGATGGTGCTTTGGGTGTTCCAAATGAAAACCTTGGAAGTCTTGGTTCTTACCATGAACTAGCTTCTATGTTCATGAAAATTGGTGGAGCTGCCTTTGGGTTGATGCTTCCAGTCTTCGCGGGTTATGTTGCCTACTCTATCGCTGAAAAACCAGGTTTGGTAGCAGGTTTCGTAGCTGGTGCTATTGCCAAAGAAGGTTTTGCCTTTGGTAAAATCCCTTATGCAGCAGGTGGTGAAGCAACGTCAACTCTTGCAGGTGTCTCATCTGGTTTCCTAGGTGCCCTTGTTGGTGGATTTATCGCAGGTGCCTTGGTTCTTGCCATCAAGAAATACGTTAAAGTTCCTCGTTCACTTGAAGGTGCAAAATCAATCCTTCTATTACCACTTCTTGGAACAATCTTGACTGGATTTGTCATGCTATCTGTGAATATCCCAATGGCAGCAATCAACACTGCTATGAATGACTTCCTAGGCGGTCTTGGAGGAGGTTCAGCTGTCCTTCTTGGTATCGTCCTTGGAGGAATGATGGCTGTTGACATGGGTGGACCAGTTAATAAAGCGGCTTATGTCTTCGGTACAGGTACGCTTGCAGCGACTGTTTCTTCAGGTGGTTCTGTAGCCATGGCAGCAGTTATGGCTGGAGGAATGGTGCCACCACTTGCAATCTTTGTCGCAACGCTTCTTTTCAAAGATAAATTTACCAAAGAAGAACGCAACTCTGGTTTGACAAACATCATCATGGGCTTGTCATTTATCACTGAGGGAGCGATTCCGTTTGGTGCAGCTGACCCAGCTCGTGCTATCCCAAGCTTTATCCTTGGTTCAGCAGTAGCAGGTGGCCTCGTTGGTCTTACTGGTATCAAACTCATGGCGCCACACGGAGGAATCTTCGTTATCGCGCTTACTTCAAATGCTCTCCTTTACCTCGTTGCTGTCTTGGTAGGAGCAATCGTAAGTGGTGTGGTCTATGGTTACCTACGCAAACCACAAGCATAAAAAATAGAAAATGAAAAGATTGGACCGTTTGGTGCAGTCTTTTTCTCTTTCCGAAATGCCTGTGAAATATGGTATAATAGAAGAATGGCAAACAAGAATACAAGTAAAACAAGACGGAGACCGTCTAAAGCAGAACTCGAAAGAAAAGAAGCGATTCAACGAATGTTGATTTCTTTGGGAATCGCGCTTTTATTGATTTTCGCAGCCTTCAAATTAGGGGCTGCAGGTATAACCCTTTACAATCTAATTCGCTTGCTGGTGGGTAGCCTAGCTTATCTGGCAATATTCGGCCTATTAATCTATCTCTTCTTTTTCAAGTGGATACGAAAACAGGAAGGCCTCCTATCTGGCTTCTTCACTATATTTGCGGGCTTGCTCCTGATTTTTGAAGCCTACTTAGTTTGGAAATATGGTTTGGACAAGTCCGTTCTAAAAGGAACCATGGCTCAGGTTGTGACGGATTTAACTGGTTTTCGAACGACTAGTTTTGCTGGAGGGGGCTTGATTGGGGTTGCTCTTTATATGCCAACCGCCTTTCTCTTTTCAAATATCGGCACTTACTTTATTGGTTCTATCTTGATTTTAGCAGGCGCTCTCCTAGTCAGCCCTTGGTCTGTTTACGATATTGCTGAATTCTTCAGTAGAGGATTTGCCAAATGGCGAGAAGGGCATGAGCGTCGAAAAGAGGAACGCTTTGTCAAACAAGAAGAAAAAGCTCGTCAAAAGGCTGAGGAAGAGGCTAGATTAGAACAAGAAGAGGCTGAAAAAGCCTTACTCGATTTGCCTCCTGTTGATATAGAAACAGGCGAAATTCTGACAGCAGATGTTGTACTTGACGCTCCACCTTTTCCAGAAGAAGACTGGGTGGAACCAGAAATCATCCTACCTCAAGCTGAACTTGAATTCCCTGAACAGGAAGATGGCTCTGATGACGAAGATGTTCAGGTCGATTTTTCAGCTAAGGAAGCCCTCGAATACAAACTTCCAAGCTTACAACTCTTTGCCCCAGATAAACCCAAAGACCAGTCTAAAGAGAAGAAAATCGTTCGAGAAAATATCAAAATTCTAGAAGAAACCTTTGCTAGCTTTGGTATCAAGGTAACGGTTGAACGGGCTGAAATAGGTCCATCAGTGACCAAGTATGAAGTCAAGCCAGCAGTAGGTGTAAGGGTCAACCGCATTTCCAATCTCGCAGATGACCTCGCTCTAGCCTTGGCAGCCAAAGATGTCCGGATCGAAGCACCTATCCCAGGGAAATCCCTAGTCGGAATCGAAGTACCCAACTCTGAAATTGCGACAGTTTCTTTCCGTGAACTTTGGGAACAATCTCAAACGAAAGCTGAAAATCTCTTGGAAATTCCTTTAGGGAAGGCTGTTAATGGAACCGCAAGAGCTTTTGACCTTTCTAAAATGCCCCACTTGCTAGTCGCAGGTTCAACGGGTTCAGGGAAGTCAGTAGCAGTTAACGGCATTATCGCTAGCATCCTCATGAAGGCGAGACCTGACCAAGTTAAATTTATGATGGTGGACCCTAAGATGGTTGAGTTGTCTGTTTACAATGACATTCCTCATCTCTTGATTCCAGTTGTGACCAATCCACGCAAGGCTAGCAAGGCCCTGCAAAAGGTTGTGGATGAGATGGAAAATCGTTATGAACTCTTTGCCAAGGTGGGAGTTCGGAATATTGCAGGTTTTAATGCCAAGGTCGAGGAATTTAATGCTCAATCTGAGTACAAGCAGATTCCACTGCCACTCATCGTTGTGATTGTAGATGAGTTGGCTGACCTTATGATGGTAGCCAGCAAGGAAGTGGAAGATGCCATTATCCGTCTCGGACAGAAGGCACGTGCTGCAGGTATCCACATGATTCTTGCGACCCAACGTCCATCCGTTGATGTCATTTCTGGTCTGATTAAGGCCAATGTCCCTTCTCGTGTCGCTTTCGCGGTTTCATCAGGGACAGACTCCCGTACGATCTTGGATGAAAATGGAGCTGAGAAACTGCTTGGACGTGGAGATATGCTCTTTAAACCAATCGATGAAAATCATCCAGTTCGTCTCCAAGGCTCCTTTATCTCGGATGATGATGTTGAACGCATTGTAAACTTCATCAAGGCTCAGGCAGATGCAGACTATGATGAGAGTTTTGATCCGGGAGAAGTTTCTGAAAATGATGGAGAATTTTCAGATAGTGAATCTGGTGGAGATCCGCTTTTTGAGGAAGCCAAAGCTTTGGTTATCGAGACACAGAAAGCCAGCGCATCCATGATTCAGCGTCGTTTGTCAGTTGGATTTAACCGTGCGACCCGTCTCATGGAAGAGCTTGAGATGGCAGGTGTCATTGGTCCAGCTGAAGGTACCAAACCAAGAAAAGTTTTACAACAATAAAAAAATAGCTTCTTTCCAAGTTTGGAGGGAAGCTATTTTACTGACTATTGATTAGTTTTATTTTCCGAAGTTGGTGTATTATTGGACTGTTTTTCATTTTCAGTAGCAGATTTACTTGGAGTAGGAGCAGGAGTAGAAGAATCCAGAGTTGCTGTTTTCTGCTCTTCTTTTTTCTCTTCCTTGACGCTAGATTTTGGCGTTTCTTCTTGTTGTGTTTTTTCTTGAGTGGTGTGATTTTCCTTATTGGGACTAGTATTTTCCTTAGGGGATTCTTTTTGAATTTCTTTGACAATGGTTGTCGTCTGGCTTGTCGTAGGTTCTTTTTTAGTATTTTTGTTATTATCCAAGGCGTTCATGATAGTGATACTTGCGGTAATCAAGCCAAGGATACTAGCGATTGTAGCAACGGCTTTTTGAAAGACTGTAAAGCCTTTTTTGATGTGTTCTGTTTTTGGTTTTGAAGTTCTACGATAATTAGACATGCATTCTCTCCTTTGATTAAAACTTATTATACCGCATTTCTTTAAAAAAATCTTAAAAAAAGAGGAATTGCCCTTTCTTGTCGCAGACTCCGTTTCATGATACAATAGAAGGAGTGATTTTAGAAAGCGTGAGAAAACATGATTTACTTTGATAATTCGGCGACGACCAAGCCCTATCCTGAAGCACTTGAAACTTATATGCAGGTCGCTTCAAAAATTTTAGGAAATCCATCTAGTCTCCATCGTTTGGGAGACCAGGCAACACGAATTTTAGATGCTTCTCGGCAACAGATTGCAGATTTAATCAGTAAGAAAAGTGATGAAATCTTCTTTACATCTGGTGGAACAGAAGGTGATAACTGGGTTATCAAGGGTGTGGCCTTTGAAAAAGCCCAGTTTGGTAAGCACATCATCGTATCAGCCATTGAACATCCAGCAGTCAAGGAATCAGCTCTTTGGTTGAAATCTCAAGGTTTTGAAGTGGATTTTGCTCCAGTTAATGAGAAAGGATTTGTGGATGTTGAGGTGCTAGCAGATTTGATAAGACCTGATACGACCCTCATTTCCATCATGGCTGTGAACAATGAAATTGGCTCGATTCAGCCCATTGAGGCTATTTCAGAACTGTTAGCAGACAAGCCGACTATTTCCTTCCACGTTGATGCGGTTCAGGCGCTTGCCAAGATTCCGACTGAGAAGTATCTGACAGAACGAGTGGATTTTGCGACTTTTTCAAGCCACAAGTTCCACGGAGTTCGTGGCGTTGGCTTTATCTATATCAAGCCAGGCAAGAAGATTACGCCTCTTTTAACAGGTGGTGGTCAGGAGCGCGATTATCGTTCGACAACTGAAAATGTGGCAGGGATTGCTGCGACAGCCAAGGCTCTCCGTTTATCTATGGAAAAGCTAGATATCTTTACTAGCAAGACTGGGCAGATGAAGGCAGTGATTCGCCAAGCTCTTTTGGACTATCCAGATATTTTTGTCTTTTCAGATGAGGAAGATTTTGCCCCTCATATCCTGACTTTTGGGATTAAGGGTGTTCGTGGAGAAGTCATCGTTCACGCCTTTGAAGACTATGATATTTTCATCTCAACGACCTCTGCTTGTTCGTCCAAGGCAGGTAAACCTGCAGGCACCTTGATTGCCATGGGAGTGGATAAAGATAAGGCCCAGTCAGCTGTGCGTTTAAGCCTAGACCTTGAAAATGATATGAGTCAGGTCGAGCAGTTTTTGACCAAGTTAAAATTGATTTACAATCAAACTAGAAAAGTAAGATAGGAGCATTCATGCAGTATTCAGAAATTATGATTCGCTACGGAGAGTTGTCAACCAAGGGTAAAAATCGTATGCGTTTCATCAATAAACTTCGCAATAATATTTCAGACGTTTTGTCTATCTATCCCCAAGTTAAGGTAACAGCAGATCGCGATCGTGCCCACGCTTACCTCAATGGAGCAGATTACACAGCAGTAGCAGAATCGCTCAAACAAGTTTTTGGAATTCAAAACTTTTCCCCTGTTTATAAGGTTGAAAAATCTGTAGAAGTTCTGAAGTCTGCTGTCCAAGAGATTATGCAGGACATCTACAAGGATGGCATGACCTTTAAAATTTCTAGCAAGCGTAGCGACCACAACTTTGAGTTGGATAGTCGTGAACTCAATCAAACCCTTGGTGGAGCTGTTTTCGAAGCTATTCCAAATGTGCAAGCTCAAATGAAAAGTCCTGACATCAATCTTCAGGTGGAGATTCGTGAGGAAGCTGCTTATATTTCTTATGAAACTATTCGTGGGGCCGGTGGTTTGCCTGTGGGAAGTTCTGGTAAAGGCATGCTCATGTTGTCAGGAGGGATTGACTCACCTGTAGCAGGTTATCTAGCTCTTAAACGTGGGGTAGATATTGAGGCCGTTCACTTTGCCAGCCCACCCTACACTAGTCCAGGCGCCCTCAAGAAAGCGCAGGATTTGACTCGTAAATTGACCAAGTTTGGTGGCAATATCCAGTTTATCGAAGTTCCTTTTACAGAGATTCAAGAGGAAATCAAAGCCAAAGCGCCAGAAGCCTATCTCATGACCTTGACGCGTCGTTTTATGATGCGGATTACCGATCGTATTCGTGAGGTACGAAATGGTTTAGTTATCATCAATGGGGAAAGTCTTGGTCAAGTAGCCAGTCAAACTCTTGAAAGTATGCAGGCTATCAATGCAGTTACCAACACTCCCATCATCCGTCCTGTGGTTACTATGGACAAGTTGGAAATCATTGACATCGCCCAGGAAATCGATACCTTTGAAATTTCTATCCAACCTTTTGAAGACTGTTGTACCATTTTTGCGCCAGATCGTCCAAAGACCAATCCTAAGATTAAGAATGCAGAACAGTACGAAAGACGCATGGATGTTGAAGGTTTAGTTGAGCGAGCTGTGGCTGGAATCATGATTACTGAGATTACACCGCAGGCTGAAAAAGATGAAGTGGATGACTTGATTGACAATCTGCTCTAATCAGAAAATCCAGAATAATTTAGAAAAATAAATGAAAAAGTTAGTTTTTAATTCCAAAAACGGAAGCAAAACTAACTTTTTTTCTATAATTGTGATATAATAAGATAAAATTTTGAATATAGAGAGTTTTCTGACAATGAACCAATCCTATTTTTATCTAAAAATGAAAGAACACAAACTCAAGGTTCCTTATACAGGTAAGGAACGCCGTGTACGTGTTCTTCTACCTAAAGATTATGAGAAAGACATGGATCGTTCCTATCCTGTTGTTTACTTTCATGACGGGCAAAATGTTTTTTATAGCAAGGAGTCTTTCATTGGTCATTCATGGAAGATTATCCCAGCTATTAAGCGTAATCCTGATATCAGTCGTATGATTGTCGTTGCTATTGATAATGATGGTATGGGGCGGATGAATGAGTATGCGGCGTGGAAGTTCCAAGAATCTCCTATCCCAGGGCAGCAGTTTGGCGGTAAGGGTGTGGAGTATGCCGAGTTTGTCATGGAGGTGGTCAAGCCTTTTATCGATGAAACTTATCGTACAAAAGCAGACCGACAGCATACAGCCATGATTGGTTCCTCACTAGGAGGCAATATTACCCAGTTTATCGGTTTGGAATACCAGGACCAAATTGGATGTCTCGGGGTCTTTTCATCTGCTAACTGGCTCCATCAAGAGGCCTTTAACCGCTATATCGAGCGTCAGCAACTATCGCCTGACCAGCGCATCTTCATCTATGTGGGAACGGAAGAAGCGGATGATACAGACAAGACCTTGATGGCTGGTAATATCAAACAAGCCTATATCGACTCTTCGCTTCGCTATTACCATGATTTGATAGCAGGGGGAGTACACTTGGGCAATCTTGTTTTGAAAGTTCAGTCTGGTGCCATCCATAGTGAAATCCCTTGGTCGGAGAATTTACCAGACTGTCTGAGATTTTTTGCAGAAAACTGGTAAAGTAAGAAAGGAGAAAATATGCATATTGAACATCTTAGCCACTGGAGTGGTCACCTCAACCGTGAAATGTATCTCAACCGTTATGGTCATGCAGGGATTCCAGTTGTGGTCTTTGCTTCATCAGGTGGTAGTCACAACGAATACTATGATTTTGGCATGATTGATGCCTGTGCTTCCTTTATTGAAGAAGGACGTGTTCAGTTCTTTACCCTATCCAGTGTTGACAGTGAAAGCTGGTTGGCCACTTGGAAAAATGGGCACGACCAAGCAGAGATGCATCGTGCCTACGAGCGCTATGTGATTGAGGAGGCCATTCCTTTTATCAAGCACAAGACAGGTTGGTTTGATGGAATGATGACGACAGGTTGCTCTATGGGAGCCTATCATGCAGTCAATTTCTTCCTTCAGCATCCAGATGTCTTTACCAAGGTGATAGCTCTTAGTGGTGTTTACGACGCACGTTTCTTTGTTGGTGATTACTACAATGACGATGCTATTTACCAAAACTCGCCAGTAGATTATATCTGGAACCAAAACGACGGCTGGTTTATTGACCGTTACCGTCAGGCAGAGATTGTGCTTTGTACGGGTCTCGGTGCCTGGGAACAAGATGGCTTGCCATCCTTCTACAAGCTTAAAGAAGCCTTTGATCAGAAACAAATTCCAGCCTGGTTTGCTGAATGGGGACACGATGTCGCCCACGACTGGGAATGGTGGCGCAAACAAATGCCTTATTTCCTTGGAAATCTCTATTTATAAAAGGAGTTACCTATGAATTACCTTGTTATTTCTCCCTACTATCCACAAAACTTTCAACAGTTTACAATTGAACTAGCTAATAAAGGCATAACCGTCTTGGGAATTGGCCAAGAACCTTACGAGCAATTGGATGAACCTTTACGTAATAGCCTGACCGAGTATTTCCGTGTTGACAATCTTGAAAATATAGATGAAGTCAAACGTGCAGTTGCTTTCCTTTTCTATAAACATGGCCCAATTGACCGCATCGAATCCCACAATGAATATTGGCTAGAGTTGGACGCAAGTCTTCGTGAGCAATTCAATGTTTTTGGTGCCAAACCAGAGGACCTCAAAAAGACGAAATTTAAGTCTGAAATGAAGAAGCTTTTCAAAAAAGCAGGTGTCCCTGTGGTACCTGGAGCTGTTATCAAGACGGAAGCAGATGTGGATCAAGCTGTGAATGAAATCGGCCTTCCAATGATTGCCAAACCTGACAATGGAGTCGGAGCAGCCGCGACCTTTAAGCTTGAAACAGAGGACGATATCAATCACTTCAAGGCTGAGTGGGATCATTCAACTATTTATTTCTTTGAGAAATTTGTCACTTCCAGCGAAATTTGTACCTTTGATGGTCTTGTGGACAAGGATGGTAAAATTGTCTTCTCAACAACCTTTGATTACGCCTATACACCGCTTGATCTCATGATTTACAAGATGGACAATTCTTATTACGTTCTCAAGGATATGGATCCTAAATTACGTAAATATGGTGAGGCAATTGTCAAGGAATTTGGCATGAAAGAACGTTTCTTCCATATCGAATTCTTCCGCGAAGGAGACGATTATATCGCCATTGAGTACAATAACCGTCCTGCAGGTGGTTTTACCATTGATGTTTATAACTTTGCTCATTCCTTGGACCTCTATCGTGGCTACGCAGCTATAGTCGCAGGAGAAGAGTTCCCAGCGTCAGAGTTTGAACCTCAGTATTGTTTGGCTACATCACGTCGTGCAAATGCTCACTATGTCTATTCTGAGGAGGACTTGCTTGCCAAATATAGTCAGCAGTTCAAGGTTAAAAAAATCATGCCAGCGGCCTTCGCAGAACTTCAAGGAGATTACCTTTATATGCTGACAACTCCGAGTCGACAAGAAATGGATCAGATGATTAAGGACTTTGGTCAGCGTCAGGCTTAAGAGACTATCGGATTAAGGAAATTCACTCCCTTAGTCCTTTTGTTTTTTATAAGAAATAAAACCGCTTTCTTATATAATCTTTCGGAAAAATAGTTGCTAAAAGATATAAAAATTGATAGAATAAAGATTGTCTAAAAAATTTTAAGGAGAATCTATCAAATGGATTTCACATGGGCAATTAAATATGCCACTGAATTTTTGGGAACTGCTATTTTGATCATTCTTGGAAATGGTGCAGTTGCCAACGTTGAACTTAAAGGTACGAAAGGTCACCAAAGTGGCTGGATCGTTATCGCTGTTGGTTATGGTATGGGGGTTATGATCCCAGCATTAATGTTTGGTAACGTATCTGGAAACCACATCAACCCAGCCTTCACTCTTGGACTTGCAATCAGCGGTCTTTTCCCTTGGGCACAAGTTGCGCCTTATATCATTGCACAAGTTTTGGGTGCTATCTTTGGTCAAGCCTTGGTTGTGGCAACACACCGCCCATACTACTTGAAAACTGAAAATCCAAACAACATTTTGGGTACTTTCTCAACAATTTCAAGTTTGGATAATGGTACAAAAGAATCACATTTTGCAGCAACTGTTAATGGTTTTGTAAATGAGTTTGTTGGATCATTTGTTCTTTTCTTTGCAGCCCTTGGAATGACTAAAAACTTCTTTGGTTCTGAAGTGCTTCAATACATGAAGCAAATGGCTAGCCAAGCAGGTCAAAATGTTGACTTTTCTGATTTAGCAATCAAAGCCCAAGTAGCACCACATACTGCTTCAGGACTTTCAGTAGCTCACTTGGCACTTGGATTCCTTGTTATGGCCTTGGTAACATCACTTGGTGGACCTACAGGACCTGCCTTGAACCCAGCCCGTGACTTGGGACCACGTCTCCTTCATGCTTTCCTTCCAAAATCAGTTCTTGGTGAGCACAAAGGTGATTCAAAATGGTGGTACTCTTGGGTACCAGTAGTAGCACCGATTGCAGCAGCAATTGCAGCAGTAGCTATCTTCAAATTCCTTTACCTATAAGAAATTGAAACCGGGGAAATCCTCGGTTTTTTAGGTGAAATTTTTACGAAAAATTGGTAAATCTGAGCATAATTTCTTGTAAAAAATTCTAAAATCCTTTAAAATAAAATAGTTGGAGGAATTTATGAATGTAAATCAAATTGTACGGATTATTCCTACTTTAAAAGTTAATAATAGAAAATTAAATGAAACATTTTATCTTGAAACCCTTGGCATGAAGGCCCTGTTAGAAGAATCAGCATTTCTATCACTAGGTGATCAAACAGGTCTAGAAAAGCTGGTTTTAGAAGAGTCTCCAAGTATGCGTACTCGTAAGGTAGAGGGAAGAAAAAAACTAGCAAGATTGATTGTCGAGGTGGAAAATCCCTTAGAAATCGAGGCCTTATTAGCTAAAACAGACTCGATTCATCAATTATATAAAGGTCAAAAGGGCTACGCTTTTGAAATTTACTCGCCAGAAGATGATTTGATTTTGATTCATGCAGAAGATGACAGAGCAAGTCTAGTAGAAGTAGGAGAAAAGCCTGAATTTCAAACAGATTTGGAATCAATTTCTTTAAGTAAATTTGAGATTTCTATAGAATTACATCTCCCAACTGATATTGAAAGCTTCTTGGAAGTATCTGAAGTTGGGGCGTCACTTGATTTTATCCCAGTTCAGGGGCAGGATTTGACTGTGGACAATGCGATTACTTGGGACTTATCTATGCTCAAGTTATTGGTCAATGAACTAGATATAGCAAGTCTTCGCCAGAAGTTTGAGTCTACCGAATATTTTATTCCTAAGTCTGAAAAATTCTTCCTTGGTAAAGATAGAAATAATGTTGAATTGTGGTTTGAAGCAGTATGAAGTGGACCAAGATTATTAAAAAAATAGAAGAACAAATCGAGGCAGGGATTTATCCCGGAGCCTCTTTTGCGTATTTTAAGGACCATCAATGGACGGAGTTCTATTTAGGCCAGAGTGATCCAGAGCGTGGCTTGCAGACTGAGGCAGGACTCGTTTATGACCTAGCTAGTGTCAGCAAGGTTGTTGGGGTTGGTACCGTTTTTACCTTCTTGTGGGAAAAAGGTCAATTAGATATTGACAGACCAGTAACCGATTTTTTACCTGAGAGTGATTATCCAGATATTACTATTCGTCAGCTCTTGACTCATGCTACAGACCTTGATCCTTTTATTCCAAATCGAGACCTTTTAACAGTCTCAGAATTAAAGGATGCGATGTTTCATCTCAACAGACGAAGTCAGCCAGCCTTTCTTTATTCGGATGTTCATTTTTTGCTGTTGGGTTTTATCTTGGAAAGAATCTTTGATAAGGATTTGGATGAGATTTTACAGGAACAAGTTTGGAATCCTTGGAGAATGACGGAAACCCAATTTGGACCTGTTGAGCTTGCTGTTCCAACCGTCAGAGGTATCGAGACAGGTCTGGTACATGATCCCAAGGCTCGCCTCCTGGGCAGACATGCTGGTAGTGCTGGTTTGTTTTCGACTGTAAAGGATTTACAAATCTTTTTAGAACACTATTTAGCAGATGATTTTGCAAGAGATTTGAGTCAAAATTTTTCTCCTTTGGATGACAAGGAACGTTCTTTAGCATGGAATTTGGAAGGAGATTGGCTAGACCATACGGGCTATACAGGTACCTTTATCATGTGGAATCGTCAGAAGCAAGAAGCGGCTATTTTCCTATCGAATCGTACCTATGAAAAGGATGAACGAGCCCAGTGGATATTAGACCGCAATCAAGTGATGGACTTGATTCGTAAAGAAGAGTAAGGAGAGACATGTCAAATAGTTTAAAAGGGACTTTACTAACAGTTGTGGCTGGTATTGCTTGGGGCTTGTCAGGAACGAGTGGCCAATACCTGATGGCACACGGAATTTCGGCTCTGGTTTTGACCAACTTACGACTTTTAATCGCTGGCGGGATTCTCATGCTCTTGGCTTATGCTACTGCAAAGGATAAAATGCTGGCCTTTTTAACGGATAGAAAGAGTTTGCTGTCTCTTCTTCTTTTTGCTCTAATTGGTCTATTCCTCAATCAATTTGCCTATCTAACTGCTATTCAGGAGACCAATGCAGGTACCGCGACAGTGCTTCAGTATGTTTGCCCTGTCGGGATTTTGATTTATAGCTGTATCAAGGATAAGGTGACGCCGACGCTTGGAGAGATTGTTTCCATCATATTAGCCATCGGAGGAACCTTCCTGATCGCAACTCATGGGCAGTTGGACCAGTTGTCCATGACACCTGCAGGCCTGTTCTGGGGTCTATTTTCTGCACTAACTTATGCACTTTATATCATTTTGCCCATTGCCTTGATTAAGAAGTGGGGGAGCAGCTTGGTCATTGGTGCAGGAATGGTCATAGCTGGTTTGGTCGCCCTTCCTTTTACAGGGGTTCTACAGGCTGCTATCCCAACTAGTCTTGATTTTCTCCTCGCTTTTGCAGGTATTATCCTTATCGGGACTGTCTTTGCCTATACAGCCTTCTTAAAAGGAGCCAGTTTGATTGGACCAGTTAAGTCAAGTTTGTTGGCTTCAATTGAGCCAATTTCGGCGGTTTTCTTTGCCTTCTTAATCATGAATGAACAATTTTATCCCATTGATTTTCTTGGTATGGCAATGATATTATTTGCTGTAACTCTGATTTCTTTGAAAGATTTGCTCTTAGAAAAATAAAAAGACTCTTTGTCCGTGACAGAGAGTTTTTGCGTAGTATTTTATACTCAATGAAAATCAAAGAGCAAAATAGGAAACTAGCCGCAGGTTGCTCAAAGCACTGCTTTGAGGTTGTAGATAGAACTGACGAA
>NZ_JUQO01000211.1 GCF_001074635.1 Streptococcus mitis | reverse complement strand
TACTTGAGTACGGCAAGGCGACGTTGACGTGGTTTGAATTTGATTTTCGAAGAGCATTAGATTTGTTCAGCGATGACTTTTTCAGCCAGATTCATAGCATGGTCTGATACACGAGTGTAGTGGGAAACAATATCGATAAAGTTGACCCCAGCTTGTGTTGAACACTCGCCCTTGTTGAGGCGTTTGATGTGGGTCTTTCTGAGAACACGCTCCATATTGTTGATTTCTTTATGGCGTTCAATCAGACTTTGAGCTTTTTCAATATCATTGTTTTCCACGCTATCAAGGGCATCCTTGATAAAGCCAGTGGTTTTTTGATAGATATCAGCCAATTCCTGTAAAGCAGCTTCAGAGAACTCGACATTTTTACGTTGAAGGTAGTCAGTCAGATTGATTAGTGCTTCTGCGTGATCCCCAATTCTTTCCAAATCGCGGGATGAATCAAGGATGTTGGTCAGCACTTCACTTTCTTTCTGGCTAAGGGCTTCACTTGAAAGGGTAATCAGGTAACGAGTCAATTTTTCATCAATGGTATTGATGGCTTCTTCTGTCTTGTGGCCTTTTTCAGCAACTTTTTCATTGAGGCCAATGATGTAGTTGTATGAAAGGTCAAAGGCTTTAGAAGCATAATTTCCCAAGTGAAGGAGTTCTTTTTTGGCATTTCCGAGAGCGATTGATGGTGCTTGTTTAATCAAATGCTCATCAAGATAAAGTGGCTCGTACTTGACAACTTCATCTTCACCAGGGATGAGCTTGGTTACAAAGTAGGCCAAGGCTCCGATGAATGGAAATTGTACAATGGTGTTACTTACGTTAAAGGCACCATGAGAGAAGGCGATGGTCATCTCAGGTGAGAGGTGAAGGAGTGCCTGGAAGTACTCAATCATAGACGTAAATGGACCTAATAAGATTAAGCAAAGAATAGTCCCTAAAACGTTAAAGGTAACATGGGTTGCAGCAACGCGTTTCGCAGAGACATTGGCTCCAGCTGCCGCGATGATAACTGTTAGGGTTGTCCCGATATTATCCCCGAAGAGAACCGGTAGAGAACCTTTAAGGTCAAGGAATCCACCTGCATAGAGCCCTTGTAAAATCCCGATTGTCGCAGAAGAAGCTTGGATGAGGACGGTAATCACTGCACCGGCAAAAACTCCCAACACAGGATTTTGTCCCAAGGTTACCATGTATTCCTTGAATTGTGGTAAATCTTTAAGAGGACTCATACCGGCACTGATGAGGTTGAGGGCGTAGAAGATTCCCCCTACACCAAACAGGATGCGCCCGATATTGTTTGCTGTTCTATTTTTGGTAAAGAAGAGGAACATGGTTCCAAGGAAAATCAGGGGTAAAGCATACTCACCAAGCTTGAAACCGATGATAAAGGAAGTAACTGTGGTTCCGATGTTGGCTCCCATGATAATTCCGATAGCCTGTCTAAGAGTTAGAAGACTAGCACTGACCAGTCCAACCGTGATAACTGTAACACCTGTACTTGACTGAATCAGGGCAGTAACGACAATTCCGACTAGAACACCTAAAAAGGGATTGCTAGTGTACTTGTCAATGTAAAAACGAAGGCGATCTCCAGCAGCTTGTTGCAAACCGTCTCCCATGGTCTTGATACTATATAAGAATAGTCCCAGACCACCTAAAAAGTGAAATAAAATTTCCTGCCAATTAATGGACATTTCTTTTTCCTCCGAAAAATAATAACGGAATTTCTCCTATTCTATTTTAAAGGATAAAAGTAAATCTAACAAGTGTTAAGCTAAGATTTTAGAAAGAAAATTCGTTAGAAAAAGCAAAAATAATATACTCTAGCATGCCACAAAGATTAAATATCGAAAAATCTTGTGAAATCTTTCCTTATATTTCCAAAGTGTGATATAATAGTTTCGAATAAAATAAATAAAGGGGTTTTTGTAACATGGCAAAACTTACTGTTAAAGACGTTGACTTGAAAGGTAAAAAAGTCCTCGTTCGTGTTGACTTCAATGTACCATTGAAAGATGGCGTAATCACTAACGACAACCGTATCACAGCAGCTCTTCCAACTATTAAGTACATCATCGAACAAGGTGGACGTGCAATTCTTTTCTCTCACCTTGGACGTGTGAAAGAAGAAGCTGATAAAGCTGGTAAATCACTTGCTCCTGTAGCGGCAGACTTGGCAGCAAAACTTGGTCAAGATGTTGTTTTCCCAGGTGTAACTCGTGGTGCTGAATTGGAAGCAGCTATCAACGCTCTTGAAGATGGACAAGTTCTCTTGGTTGAAAACACTCGTTACGAAGATGTTGACGGCAAAAAAGAATCTAAAAACGATCCTGAACTTGGTAAATACTGGGCATCACTTGGAGATGGTATCTTCGTAAACGATGCATTCGGTACAGCTCACCGTGCACACGCATCTAACGTTGGTATCTCAGCAAACGTTGAAAAAGCAGTTGCTGGTTTCCTTCTTGAAAACGAAATTGCCTACATCCAAGAAGCAGTTGAAACTCCAGAACGTCCATTCGTAGCTATCCTTGGTGGTTCAAAAGTTTCAGACAAGATTGGTGTTATCGAAAACTTGCTTGAAAAAGCTGACAAAGTCCTTATCGGTGGTGGTATGACTTACACATTCTACAAAGCACAAGGTATCGAAATCGGTAACTCACTTGTAGAAGAAGACAAATTGGATGTTGCGAAAGCTCTTCTTGAAAAAGCAAACGGTAAATTGATCTTGCCAGTTGACTCAAAAGAAGCTAACGCATTTGCTGGCTACACTGAAGTGCGTGACACTGAAGGTGAAGCAGTTTCTGAAGGCTTCCTTGGCCTTGATATCGGTCCAAAATCTATCGCTAAATTTGACGAAGCTTTGACTGGTGCCAAAACAGTTGTATGGAACGGACCTATGGGTGTGTTTGAAAACCCAGACTTCCAAGCTGGAACAATTGGTGTGATGGACGCTATCGTGAAACAACCAGGAGTTAAATCAATCATTGGTGGTGGTGACTCAGCTGCCGCAGCGATCAACCTTGGTCGCGCAGACAAATTCTCATGGATCTCTACTGGTGGTGGAGCATCAATGGAACTTCTTGAAGGTAAAGTTCTTCCAGGACTTGCAGCCTTGACAGAAAAATAAGATTTTATAAATAAATCAAAGAAGAGAGGGATGAAAGTTC
>NZ_JUQO01000029.1 GCF_001074635.1 Streptococcus mitis | reverse complement strand
ATACTCTTCGAAAATCTCTTCAAACCACGTCAGCTTTATCTGCAACCTCAAAGCAGTGCTTTGAACAACCTGCGGCTAGCTTCCTAGTTTGCTCTTTGATTTTCATTGAGTTTTAAATCTTTTTTACTCTCTAAATTCTGAAAAAAATCCGAAAAAGAATGTGTAAGATATAGTTACTTTTAGAAATATTAAATAGAATAGGAGAACATCTATGGAACAAAGTATTGCCATTAAAAATTTATGTAAGTCATATGGGCAAACTCAAATTTTAAAAGATATTTCTTTTGAAGCAAAAGCAGGTAGAGTGACTGCTTTCCTAGGTCCAAATGGAGCTGGAAAAAGTTCAACCTTACGTATTTTATTAGGATTAGACAAAGCAACATCTGGTCTTACCAAAATTGGAGATCAAACTTATAAGGAATTAAAATTTCCTCTAAAGACTGTAGGAGCATCATTTGACAGTGTAGGTGCTCCTGATGATCAGACTGTTTATCAACATTTGAAAATTGTTGCTGCTAGTAATGGGATATCCAGTCAGCGAATTGAACAAGTCTTGGATATGGTGGATATTAGCCATAAGAAAAAATCTAAAATTGGGAAATTATCATTAGGAGAAGGACAACGCTTGGGAATTGCAACAGCTCTATTAGGAAATCCTCAATATCTGATATTGGATGAACCGACTAATGGGTTGGATCCAAGAGGAATTCGGTGGTTTAGAGAGTTTATAAAAAAACAAGCTCAAGAAGGGAAGACAGTCTTGCTATCATCTCATATATTATCGGAAGTGGAAGCAGTAACAGATGATGTAGTTATCATAAATAAAGGAAAAGTTCTTATAAAAGGGACTTTACAAGAAGTGATGAAAAATCTTTCTTCACTAGAAGAAGTCTTCTTTAATTTAACAGAGGGAGGAAAGTGACATGGCACTTATTTACTCTCTTCATTCTGAAATATTGAAATTGCTTTATAGGAGAGCTACTCATGTTGTATTATTCTTGATACTGGTATTTCAAACATTCTTAGCAAATATTGGTGCTTCTCAAATTGTTTCAGTTGGTATTCATGCTACACCAGAGACAAATCCAGAATTAGCAGAAGCTATACCTCCTATTGAATTTTTAGGTTTTGATGTCACTTTATTTGGTGTTTTTATTATGATTATCCTAGGCTCAATTTACGGAGCCGAGGAGTATAAATGCTCTGCTATTCGTACAAGCCTCCTCTCTATTACAAATCGAAGTACTTTCCTAGTTTCAAAAACATTAGTTTGGCTTGTATTTTCTTTTTTTATTTCCTTTCTATCAATATTCTTGACGATTAACATGACACATTATGTTTTAGGACAAGATGGCTTATTGCTTTTTTTACTAAATGGAACAGTTTGGTTCTATATATTTTTAGCCAGTATAGCGTGGACTTTGTTGGGACTGCTGGCCTATATTATGGCTTTGACATTTAAAACAGCCATTGTTCCTCTATTATTTTTGCTTCCTCAAGTCTACAATTTAGGAACATTCTTAGCAAACTATATATCGGTTGCAAAATTTCTTCCAGTTGCATTGGGGCAAGGATTGATTGCTACATCTCCTCAAATTTTAGAACATAATAGTTTACAAAATATTTTATTTTTACTTTGTTGGAACTTCTCATTCTTGGCTTTAGCAATTTACCGCTTACTTAAGTTAGATATTGGAGGAGGTGAATAAGTTGAAAGAGCAACTTAAAAGTGAGTATCTCAAGTTTATTATGAATCCTTGGCACTGGTTGATTATAGGTGCTCTATTACTGTTTGTTCCAGCGTTAGTTATTTTTTTAAATAATAAGCCAGACCAGTTGACCTTACAGTTTGTTTTGGAACAGCTACTGCAAAGTCTCTATTTAGGACAGGCAGGTTTCGTTAGTCTAGCGGTTCTATTTATAGGTCAAGAATTTACAGGTTCTAGCCTTCGTACCAGTTTTCTTACATGTCCAAATCGTTTGAAATTTATAATCTGTAAACTAGCTATTCTATTATGTATTGAAATTATCCTATTGGTCGCTGTAATATCATTATGCATACTAATCGCGCAAGGATACTACAATATCAATCTTTTGAGTAATATTAAACATGTTCTAACAATTCTATTTCCAGCTTGTATTTCTATTCTAATCTTCTCTCTTTTAAGTGGTATTTTTGTATTTATTTCCCAGTCTTTTATCTTAATTTTGGGAATCAGTTTATCCCTTTTATTGGGCTTGGGGCAAATGTTACTACAATTCAGTTCTTTTTTTAGAAATTTACCATTACTGGCTAGTATGAATTGTTTTTATACCTATCCATTGTCTCTTTATTATCCAGTGTGGCAAGGCTTAGAGATACAAATAGTTTGGTTATTAATTGTTTTTCTATTTGCTACACTGATACTAATAGGAAAAAATGTAGGCTAAAGACAGGGGATGTCCTGTCTTTTTCTCGGTTAGTGCTATAATATAGTTAGGAGGGTGAGTTATGGCTTATAAAATTTTGGTGGTAGATGATGATCTTGCTATTCTTCGCCTAATAAAAAAAGTACTAGAATATGAAAAATATGAAGTAGTCATACGAAATAAGATAGAAGAGATTGATCTTTGTGATTTTACAGGATTTGACTTGATTTTATTAGATATTATGATGCCTGTTAGTGGTTTAGAAATCTGTCAGATGATTCGCGAGCAGATAACTGTTCCTATCTGTTTTATAACTGCTAAGGATATGGATGAAGATTTAGTAGCTGGAATCAATGCAGGTGCTGATGATTATATTATGAAGCCCTTTAGTATGCAAGAATTGTTAGCACGTGTTAAAATGCACTTGCGTCGTGAAGAACGGACTAAAGGAAATGTTCATCAAATAAAGATTGGGAGGCTTATACTATATACGGATAGTAAGGAACTATTTGTGAACGATGATAAGATTGCCTTGACAAGGAGGGAATTCGACATAGTGAATCTTTTGGCAAGCAACCCAAGTAAAATATATTCTATTGAGGAAATTTATAATTATCTATATCCACAAAGTTCAGAAGCTCTTTTACGTTCGGTTTCAGAGTACATTTATCAAATTCGTCAAAAGCTGAAACCTTATCAATTAAATCCAATTAAAACCTTGTACGGTGGAGGATATCAATGGGTAGAATCAAAAGTTTTAGACAATTAATTCGAGAAACCTGTTGGAGAATTATTTGGCAGTTTAGTCTTGGCTTACTAATGGCCTATATTATTCCCTTAGCTTCAGTATCTATACAAATAAATGAAGACGGGAAACCTCTAAAAAATAGTGGTGTTCTATCAATTTTTTTCAATGTGTCATCATGGATATATATTTGTGTTTTATTGATTGTTCTAATAAGTTATCACATTGGAAAATTGTTGAAAAAACTGAGTTATGAAATGACTTTGATTTATGAAAATAGTATGTGGTTGGAGAGGGAATGTACAGAAAGTTTAACGGTTAAAGAATTTCGTGAGACAGGAAATCGGATTATTGTGATGCAAGATAGAATTCGACAATTAATAGTTGATGAGAAACAGCAGAAAGAAGATTTGATGTTTCAGGTTTCAGCAGCTTCTCATGATTTAAAAACTCCCTTAACCATTATTAGGGGAAATGTGGAATTTTTGCAGGCGATAACTGAAAACGACCAATCTCAAGAATGCTTAGCAGATATAGGAAGAGCTAGTCAACAGTTACTAGATTATTTCAATCAATTGATTCACTATTCTAAAACCTATTATGATGATGAGACAGGTTGGACGGAGTATTCCTCTTCAGATTTTATCAATGAATTAGAGAAAGAAGTCTCTTTTTTGATAAAAAATCAGATGAAGTTCTCTTTTGAACAGAATGTGAAAGGAACTGAAAACTATTATATAAATCCATCTCTTCTGATTCGTGCCATACAAAATATTTTAACAAATGCTTTGGAGTATGCAGATAAACAGAATCCTAAAATTAAAATTAGGGTAGAGCAAGAGGCGAAAGAATTGAAAATAGGTATATGGAATAATGGCTCTGAATTTCCAGAGGAAGTTTTAACTAATTTTGGAAAGCTCTTTTATCGTATGGATAAAGCTAGATCGTATAAAGAGCAACATTATGGTATTGGACTTAGTTTTGTATGTAGAGTTGCAAAACTACACAAAGGCCGAGTTGAGCTTAGAAATAGAGACGCGGGAGCAGAAGTTTTAATAACTGTGAATTGTATTAAATCATAGTGATTTACTTGTTAATTTATGATTGAATCGTTTTTATATGTGAGCTTTTAAACTATTTAACTTTTTTGACTAGTATAAGATGTAACGGTAGATAATAAAAACGAATGATGATATCTAGTTGATGAAAACTATTTATCATTCATTCGTTTTTTAATTATTGGATAATTTACGTAGCTTTATCTCGAACGTTGTTTTCCAGCGTTGCGATTTTTGTGTTTTTTCTTACTAGTGATAGCAGTTGGTTGTTCAGGGGTAACGTCTTTTCGTCCATTTGGTGTTGAGAAAGCACGTGCTTTTGGTGGATTCTTAGCCAATTCTTCACGGACCTTTTTGCGAAGTTTTGGACGAACGATATAGTTGACGATAAACTGTTGGAGAATCATCATGAAACCACCGACAACCCAGTAAAGTGTGACACTGGCTGGTGAAATGAGGGAGAAGACAACAATCGTGATTGGGCTCACGTAAGCCATTTTCTTGATTTGTTCTCTTTGCGTTTCATCTTCTACTCCGTGAAGTGAAAGGAGCGATTGAAGATAGTAAAGGACACCTGCGCAGGCAACCAAAATCATACTTGGAGAACCTAGAGGAATTCCTAGGTAGCTTGCTTGTGCAACACCTTCAGTATGTTGGGCAGCAAAGTAAATTGCAGAGAAGAAAGGCATTTGAAGGAGGATAGGGAAACATCCTACACCACCAAACATGCTGATGCCGTGCTCTTTTTGAGCAGCAAAGAGAGCTTGTTGGGCTTCGAGTTTTTCTTCTTGAGTAGTCGCTTCCTTGAGACGTGTTTGGTGTGGCTCAAGGACGTGCTTGAGGGCGTTCATCTTTTCAGAGTGAAGCGTTGCCTTCCATGATTGGTAGATACCAAGTGGCAAGATAATCAAGCGCACGATAATGGTTACGATGATGATAGCGACACCAAAGCCTAGACCTTGATCAGTAGCGAAGTACTTGATAGCTTCAGCCATAGGCGCTCCGATAGTATTCCAAATAAATCCTATTGGCTTTCCTGTGGCTTTATCGACGCTAACACAGCCAGTCAAGACTAGCAACATAGCCACTCCCATAGCCGAGAGTGCAAAACGTTTAATAGATTTCACTGTTTTTATTCCTTCTTTAAAAATTATACCTTTCTATTCTACTGTTTTTTTACAAAATATACAATAGTTCTAGAGACCTAATTTGCGATTTTAAAGTCAGGGTAGGGAGGAAAGTTGCTCAGTTGGACATCTAAGTAGCTGACTTTTGAAAAAGGTGTGGGTCCTTTGCGGATTTCTTGGATAAATTTTGCCATGATAGCAGATGAGTCTGCTTGGGCTAAGATTTCCACTGTGCCATCGTCGTTATTCCATACCCGACCTGTGATGCCACCGATTTCAAGAGCCAGGCTGTAAACACCCCAACGAAAGCCGACTCCCTGTACCCTACCTTGGGCAATCATTCTAACCTTTTGCATACCAAACCCCTTTGATTGTGTTATAATATTTCTATGACTATTATAACCTCAAAAGCCAATTCTGTGGTAAAAAATGCCAAGAAATTACACCAAAAAAAATACCGGAAGTCTTCCTATTTGATTGAAGGCTGGCACTTGTTTGAAGAAGCTGTCCAAGCTGGAGTGACGATTGAGAAAATCTTTGCGCTAGAAAGTTACCGAGATAAGTTAGCTGCCTTTCCGCAAACTGTCTGGGTGTCAGAGGATATTTTGCTAGATTTGGCGGATTCTCAGACTCCACAGGGCATTGTTGCGGTGGTTCAAAAAGAAGAAGTAGGGCAAGCTGACTTTAGTCAGGGCAAGTTCTTGTTTTTGGAAGATGTGCAAGATCCTGGTAATGTGGGAACTATCATTCGGACTGCGGATGCAGCAGGCTATACAGGAGTGATTGTTTCTGATAAGTCGGCAGATATCTACAGTCTCAAGACCTTACGTTCGATGCAAGGCAGTCACTTCCACCTGCCTATTTACCGAATGTCTAGTCAAGCGCTTCTTGAGGAAGCTAAAAAGGCTGCTATCCCAGTGCTAGCAACAACTCTATCTAAAGATTCTGTTGATTACAGAGAACTGCTTCCTATAGAAAATTTTGTACTAGTTATGGGGAATGAGGGTCAAGGAATTAGTCCCCTCATGGCTGAAAGTGCAGACCAGTTGGTCCACATTAGTATGAAGGGGCAGGCCGAGAGTCTCAATGTTGCCGTTGCAGCAGGTATTTTAATTTTCCATTTAAGCTAATTTTAACTTTCTTTGTTATAATCAAGGAAAGATGTTCATAGAAAAGGAGAAAAGATGAATCACACTATTATTCATGACCGCGCAGGTCTCAATCAATTTTACGCTAAGGTTTATGCCTTTGTTGGTCTGGGAATTGGGCTATCAGCCTTGGTATCAGGTCTTATGTTGACGGTCTTTCAGTCTCAGCTAGTTTACTTTTTGATGCAGGGGCGTCTCTGGTTGACCATTGCTACTTTTGCGGAGTTAGCCCTAGTCTTTGTTGCCAGTAGTATGGCTTCAAAGAATAGCCCAGCGGCTCTTCCAGTATTTTTACTTTACTCAGTATTAAACGGCTTTACCCTCAGTTTTGTGGTGGCCTTCTATACTCCAGGGACAGTTTTATCTGCCTTTGTATCGAGCGCCCTTCTCTTCTTTGTCATGGCGGCAGTTGGTATCTTCACCAAGAAAGATTTGAGTGGTCTTGGTCGGGCTATGATGGCGGCTCTTATCGGTTTGCTGATTGCCATGGTAGTCAATATTTTCTTGGCTAGTGGTTTCTTTGATTATATGATTAGCGTAGCTATGGTTTTGGTCTTCTCAGGGTTGATTGCTTGGGATAACCAAAGAATTCGCCTTGCTTATGAGCAATCACAAGGTCGTGTAGCGACAGGCTGGGTTGTGTCAATGGCTCTTAGTATCTATCTTGATTTTATCAATCTCTTCCTAAGTATTTTACGTATCTTTGGTCGTAATGACTAGAAGGTACCTAACATCAGTGTTCGAAGGAGCACTGATTTTTTTAAATTTGCTCTTTCCTTTTCTTGGAAATAGGTGTATAATGCTTTTAATTAATTTTTTGAGGAGTAGTTTATGAAGAAAAGTTTTATCCATCAACAAGAAGAGATTTCCTTTGTCAAAAACACTTTTACCCAGTATTTGAAAGATAAGTTAGAAGTTGTCGAAGTTCAAGGTCCTATCTTGAGCAGGGTCGGCGACGGGATGCAGGACAACTTATCAGGTGTGGAGAACGCCGTATCAGTCAAGGTTCTCCAAATTCCTGATGCTACTTATGAAGTTGTGCACTCACTTGCTAAATGGAAACGCCATACCTTGGCCCGTTTTGGTTTCGGTGAGGGAGAAGGTCTTTTTGTCCACATGAAGGCTCTTCGTCCAGACGAAGATTCGCTGGATGCGACCCACTCTGTTTATGTTGACCAGTGGGACTGGGAGAAGGTTATCCCAAATGGTAAGCGTAACATCGCTTATCTAAAAGAAACAGTTGAGAAGATTTACAAGGCTATTCGTTTGACAGAGCTAGCTGTTGAAGCCCGCTATGACATCGAATCAATCTTGCCAAAACAAATCACCTTTATCCATACAGAAGAGTTGGTAGAACGCTACCCAGACTTGACACCGAAAGAACGTGAAAATGCTATTTGTAAAGAATTTGGAGCAGTCTTCTTGATCGGTATCGGTGGTGAATTACCAGACGGTAAACCGCACGATGGGCGTGCACCAGACTACGATGACTGGACAAGCGAGTCTGAAAATGGCTACAAGGGTCTAAATGGCGATATTCTTGTTTGGAATGAATCTCTAGGTGGAGCCTTTGAGTTGTCTTCTATGGGGATTCGTGTAGATGAAGAAACCCTTCGCCGTCAGGTAGAAATCACCGGTGATGAGGACCGCTTGGAATTGGAATGGCACAAGGCTTTGTTGAATGGCCTATTCCCATTGACAATCGGTGGAGGAATTGGACAATCTCGAATGGCTATGTTCCTACTTCGCAAGAAACACATCGGAGAAGTGCAAACAAGTGTTTGGCCTCAAGAAGTTCGCGATACTTACGAAAATATTTTATAGAGAATCGAACCGCAAGGTTCGGTTTTCTTTCTCTTTTCGTCCATAATTTGGTATAATAAACGGTATGAAAATCGTATCAGGAATCTATGGGGGACGCCCACTCAAGACACTAGAAGGCAAGACGACAAGGCCCACTTCGGATAAGGTTAGGGGAGCTATTTTTAATATGATTGGTCCCTACTTTGAGGGGGGACGAGTCTTGGACCTGTATGCAGGTAGTGGTGGTTTATCTATCGAGGCAGTATCGCGTGGCATGGCCAGTGCTGTTTTGGTAGAGCGAGACCGTAAGGCTCAGGCTATCGTGGCTGAAAATATTCAGATGACCAAGGAAGTTGGAAAATTTCAACTCCTCAAGATGGATGCAGAAAGGGCATTGGAACAGGTATCTGGGGAATTCAATCTCATCTTCTTAGACCCTCCTTATGCCAAGGAACAAATCGTAGCAGATATTGAAAAAATGGCTGAGAGGGAGCTTTTTTCTGAAGATGTCATGGTCGTGTGTGAGACGGATAAGGCCGTTGAACTTCCAGAAGAAATTGCCTGTCTGGGCATCTGGAAGGAAAAAATTTATGGAATTAGTAAGGTGACAGTCTATGTCAGATAAGATTGGCTTATTCACAGGCTCATTTGATCCGATGACAAATGGGCATCTGGAGATCATTGAACGGGCGAGCAGACTTTTTGATAAGCTCTATGTGGGTATTTTTTTTAATCCCCACAAACAAGGATTTCTCCCTATCGAAAATCGTAAACGAGGGCTAGAAACGGCTTTGAAACATTTGGAAAATGTTGAAGTTGTGTCTTCTCATGATGAATTGGTAGTTGATGTTGCAAAAAGACTGGGTGCTACTTGTCTAGTGCGGGGTTTGAGGAATGCGTCGGATTTGCAATATGAAGCCAGTTTTGATTACTACAACCATCAGCTGTCTCCTGATATAGAGACCATTTATTTACATAGCCGATCTGAACATCTCTATATTAGTTCATCAGGCGTTAGAGAGCTTTTGAAGTTTGGTCAGGATATTGCCTGCTATGTTCCCGAGAGTATTTTGGAGGAAATAAGAAATGAAAAAAAAGATTAGATGGCCCTTATATGTCATTGCGGCCTTGATTGTGACTTTCTTGGCATTTGTAGTGCCCTTGCCCTATTATATAGAGGTTCCAGGTGGTTCGGAAGATATTCGCCAAGTCCTTAAAGTAAATGACACAGAAGATAAGGAAGCTGGGGCCTATCAATTCGTTACAGTTGGTGTCCAGCACGCTACTTTAGCTCATATGATTTATGCGTGGTTGACGCCTTTTACAGATATTCGTAGTGCCCAAGAGACTACAGGTGGCTCTTCTGATGTTGAATTTATGCGGATCAATCAATTCTACATGCAAACATCACAAAACATGGCCAAGTATCAAGGGCTAAAAACAGCTGGTAAGGATATTGAACTAAAATACCTTGGGGTTTATGTTTTGACTGTGACGGATAATTCGACCTTTAAAGGGATTCTCAACATCTCTGATACGGTCACAGCAGTCAATGATCAGACCTTTGACAGTTCCAAAGATTTGATTGATTATGTCAATTCTCAAAAATTAGGGGACTCAGTTAAAGTGACCTATGAAGAGGATGGACAAACCAAGTCTGCAGAAGGTAAGATTATCACCTTGGAAAATGGCAAAAATGGAATTGGAATCGGTTTGATTGACCGTACGGAAGTGACCAGTGATGTCCCAATTCGCTTTTCAACAGCTGGTATCGGCGGACCAAGTGCTGGTCTCATGTTTAGTCTGGCCATCTATACCCAAATAGCTGACCCAGGCCTTCGTAATGGCCGTATCGTTGCCGGTACCGGAACTATTGACCGCGATGGGAATGTGGGGGATATTGGAGGTATTGATAAGAAAGTTGTAGCTTCGGCTAGAGAAGGTGCCGCGATTTTCTTTGCCCCTGATAACCCTGTTAGCGAAGAAGAACAAAAAGCGCATCCAGATGCGAAAAACAACTACCAAACAGCCCTAGAAGCAGCTAAAACAATCAAGACAGATATGAAAATCGTGCCTGTTAAAACCCTACAAGATGCAATTGATTACTTGAAAAACAATCCCTAGTTTTAAGTGAAGTTTCCAAACTAGCGCACAAACAGAGAAGATGGTATAATAGTCAAATGGTTCAATTATTATTCACTCTAAGCAGTCACATGCTCTTTATTTATGTGAGTTTTTACCTTTTAAAGAATCTTGTTAGATGGGAAAAGGTTTTAAAAGTGACAGCTGAGAATACAGGAAAAGTCCGTTTATTGATAGCTCTTTTCAGTATTGTCATGGGCTACATCATGAGTTCTTTCTTTATCAGCCTATATCAGTTGTGGCAAGAAGCGCTTAGAGGATTATTATAAAATCAAGAGTAAAGGAAATAAGTATGGAAAAAATTGTGGTTCAAGGTGGCGATAATCGTCTGGTAGGAAGTGTTACGATCGAAGGAGCAAAGAATGCAGTCTTGCCCTTGTTGGCAGCGACTATTCTAGCAAGTGAAGGAAAGACCGTCTTGCAGAATGTTCCTATCTTGTCAGATGTTTTCACTATGAATCAGGTGGTTCGTGGTTTGAATGCCAAGGTTGATTTTGATGAGGAAGCTCATCTTGTCGAGGTGGATGCGACTGGCGATATCACTGAGGAAGCTCCTTACAAGTATGTCAGCAAGATGCGTGCATCTATCGTTGTCTTGGGACCAATTCTTACCCGTGTAGGTCATGCTAAGGTATCCATGCCAGGTGGTTGTACGATTGGTAGCCGTCCTATTGATCTTCATTTGAAAGGTCTAGAAGCTATGGGGGCTAAGATTAGTCAGACAGCTGGTTACATCGAAGCCAAGGCTGATCGCTTACATGGAGCTCATATCTACATGGACTTCCCAAGTGTTGGTGCTACACAGAACTTGATGATGGCAGCGACTTTAGCTGATGGGGTGACAGTGATTGAAAATGCTGCGCGTGAGCCTGAGATTGTTGACCTAGCCATTCTCCTCAATGAAATGGGAGCTAAGGTTAAGGGTGCTGGTACAGAGACCATTACCATTACCGGTGTTGAGAAACTTCATGGTACGATTCACAATGTAGTCCAAGACCGTATCGAAGCAGGAACCTTTATGGTGGCTGCTGCTATGACTGGTGGTGATGTCTTGATTCGAGACGCTGTCTGGGAGCACAATCGTCCCTTGATTGCCAAATTGCTTGAAATGGGAGTGGAAGTGACGGAGGAGACTGAAGGAATTCGAGTTCGCTCTCAACTAGAAAATCTAAAAGCTGTTCATGTGAAAACCTTGCCCCACCCAGGTTTTCCAACGGATATGCAGGCTCAATTTACAGCCTTGATGACTGTCGCAAAAGGCGAATCAACTATGGTGGAGACAGTTTTCGAAAATCGTTTCCAACATCTAGAAGAAATGCGTCGCATGGGCTTGCACTCGGAGATTATCCGTGATACAGCTCGTATTGTTGGTGGACAAGCTTTGCAGGGAGCGGAAGTTCTTTCAACTGACCTTCGTGCCAGCGCAGCCTTGATTTTGACAGGTTTGGTAGCACAAGGAGAAACTGTAGTTGGTAAATTGGTTCACTTGGATAGAGGTTACTACCGTTTCCATGAGAAGTTGGCGCAGCTGGGTGCTAAGATTCAGCGGATTGAGGCAAGTGATGAAGATGAATAAGAAATCAAGCTACGTAATCAAGCGTTTACTTTTAGTCATCCTGGTACTGATTTTAGGCGTTCTAGCCCTAGGAATTGGTTTAATGGTTGGTTATGGAATCTTGGGCAAGGGTCAAGATCCGTGGGCTATCCTGTCTCCAGCAAAATGGCAGGAATTGATTCATAAATTTACAGGAAATTAGGCTGGGAGACCAGCCTTTTTATAAAGAATAAGGAGAAATATGAACAAAAAAACAAGACAGACACTAATCGGATTGCTAGTGTTATTGCTTTTATCTGCAGGGAGCTACTATATCAAGCAGATGCAGTCGACAGCTAATAGTCCCAAAACCAAGCTTAGTCAGAAAAAACAAGCGTCTGAAGCTCCTAGTCAAGAATTGGCAGAGAGTGTCTTAACAGACGCAGTCAAGAGTCAAATAAAAGGGAGTCTGGAGTGGAATGGCTCAGGTGCTTTTATCGTCAATGGTAATAAAACAAATCTAGATGCCAAGGTTTCAAGTAAGCCCTACGCTGACAATAAAACAAAGACAGTGGGCAAGGAAACAGTGCCAACCGTAGCAAATGCCCTCTTGTCTAAGGCTACTCGCCAGTACAAGAATCGTGAAGAAACTGGGAATGGTTCGACTTCATGGACTCCTCCAGGCTGGCACCAGGTTAAGAATCTAAAGGGTACTTATACCCATGCAGTTGATAGAGGGCACTTGTTAGGCTATGCCTTAATCGGTGGTTTGGATGGTTTTGATGCCTCGACAAGCAATCCTAAAAACATTGCTGTTCAAACAGCCTGGGCAAATCAGGCGCAAGCCGAGGATTCGACTGGTCAAAACTACTATGAAAGCATGGTACGTAAGGCCTTGGATAAAAACAAGCGTGTCCGTTACCGTGTAACTCTTTATTATGCTTCAAACGAGGATTTAGTTCCTTCAGCTTCACAGATTGAAGCCAAGTCTTCAGACGGAGAATTGGAATTCAATGTTCTAGTTCCCAATGTTCAAAAGGGACTTCAACTGGATTACCGAACTGGAGAAGTAACTGTAACTCAGTAAAAGATAAGATAAACTCCTATGTCACTTGTGGATATAGGGGTTCTTTTTTGGACAATTTAAGTAGAACTAGAATAAACACGCTAGAATAAACACTGAGAAAAAATAATATGTACTGAGCTATATTTTGTGATATAATAAAGGATAAGATACTATTTTAGGAGAAGAACTATGGAAGACCCAAGTAGTCAGAATTTGTTGCTACAATTAGTTTTATTGTTTATCTTGACGGTGTTAAATGCCTTTTTCTCAGCCACAGAAATGGCCATGGTTTCTCTTAATCGTGCACGGGTTGAACAAAAGGCAGAAGAAGGAGATAGACGCTATATTCGTCTGCTGAAGGTACTAGAAAATCCTAACCACTTTTTATCAACCATTCAAGTAGGGATTACCCTGATTACGATCTTATCTGGGGCGAGTTTGGCAGACACTCTGGGACGAGAAATTGCATCTTGGCTTGGAAATGGCGAAACAGCTTATGCCGTTGCAAGTTTTCTATCTTTAGCATTTTTGACTTATATTTCCATCGTTTTTGGGGAATTGTATCCTAAGAGAATCGCTCTTAATCTAAAGGATGCCTTGGCGATTCGTACAGCGCCAGTTATCATTGGGCTGGGGAAACTAGTTAGTCCCTTTGTTTGGCTCTTATCTGCATCTACCAATCTATTGAGTAACTTGACTCCTATGACCTTTGACGATGCTGACGAAAAAATGACCCGTGATGAAATTGAGTACATGCTGACAAATAGTGAAGAAACACTAGATGCTGACGAAATTGAGATGTTACAGGGGATTTTTTCACTGGACGAATTGATGGCCAGAGAAGTCATGGTTCCTCGAACGGATGCCTTTATGGTGGATATTCAGGATGATAGTCAAACCATTATCCAAAGTATTTTAAAACAAAATTATTCTCGTATCCCTGTCTATGATGGCGACAAGGATAACGTGATTGGGATTATTCACACCAAGAGTCTTCTTAAGGCAGCCTTTGTGGATGGTTTTGACAATATTGTATGGAAGAAAATTTTACAAGATCCACTTTTTGTTCCTGAAACTATTTTTGTGGATGACTTGCTAAAAGAATTGCGCAATACCCAAAGACAAATGGCAATCTTGCTAGATGAATACGGTGGGATGGCTGGTTTGGTGACACTTGAAGACCTCTTAGAGGAAATCGTTGGGGAAATCGATGACGAAACAGATAAGGCAGAAATCGAAGTTCATCAAATCGGAGAAGATACTTATATTGTTCAAGGCACCATGAATCTCAATGATTTTAATGACTACTTTGATGTTGAACTGGAAAGTGATGACGTTGATACTATTGCTGGTTATTATTTGACAGGAGTTGGGACCATTCCAACGACTGAGAAACTCAGCTATGAATTGGTCAGCCAAAACAAACAGCTTATCCTAACCAATGATAAGGTAAAAAATGGACGTGTTACCAAGGTAAAAGTCCAAATTACAGAAGTCGAAATAGAAGAAGAAACAGAGTAAACTAGAGGCTTTTGTCACCAGGCGTGACGAAGCTTTTTTCAGTTGATTTCAAAAGGGAATTGTGTCCTCGAAAAACTCAGCCCCAACCTAGTCCCAAAAGTTTTTTTAAGGTTATACGTATTTATTCGAGGAAAAAAGAAAAAAGCCCTTTAAAT